>NZ_JAUNRW010000028.1 GCF_030535495.1 Corynebacterium sp. | reverse complement strand
TCGGCGCGGGGCGAGAGCTCCAGGAACACATCGCCCTGCTCCACGACGTAGTCGATGAAGCTCGCCGGGTAGAGCACCCCGGAGACCCCGGTGGCGAAGTGCAGGAAACTGGCGCGACAGGTGTCGGCGGCGGTCCACTTGACGTAGGGCAGCAGGCGCTCATCGCGCAGCTCGATGCGGTGGGCGCGGTAGGCGATGACCACGTCACTGCGCAGATCCCCGATGAACAGCAGGCGCTCGAGGAACCACTCGGGGTAGATCATGTCGTCATCGACGGTGGCCACCCGCCGGCCGGTACCCGCCAGCTCCCGGAACTGACCCCAGTACTTGGTGTGCGGGCCGTAGAGCCCGTCCGAACACCGCACCTGGAGGCCACGTTTGACCAGACGCCTGAGAGTCGCCGGCCATTCCGCCTCATAATCCGGCCGATCCAGCCACAGCACCACGGGAGCCGGGTGATGGCCCCGCACGATCGACTCCAGCGTGTAATGCACCCGCTGGAGCCGATCCCCGTGGGAGGTCAGGGAGATGACCACGTCCCCCTCCTGCGGGAACCGCGTGCGGGAGAAACGGTTGTTCCACGCCAGCGGAATCATCCGCACGAGGGTGAAGAAGAAGCTGACCACCTGGCCGAGCACATACGTAATCCACATAACCCGCATCACCCTACTGTCCAACCCTGCGACCTGCTTGTCAGGACCCTCGACGTTGCCAATCTGTTCCGATGAAGCACAATAGGCCCCATGCCCGTTGATCATCACACCTACCCGGCCACGGCCCGGGACTGGTGGCAGGCCGCCCGGCCGCACACCTGGCCCAACGCCTTCTCCCCCGTCATCGTCGGCTCTGCCGCCGCCGCGTATGCCGGGGGGTTCTCCTGGTGGCGCGCCCTGCTGGCGCTGGTCGTGGCGTGGGCGCTGATCATCGGCGTCAACTACGCCAACGACTACTCCGACGGCATCCGCGGCACCGACGAGGACCGCACCGGCCCGACGCGCCTGACCGGCGGCCGCCTGGCCAAGCCTGCACACGTCAAGCTCGCTGCCTTCCTCTCCTTCGGGGTGGCCGCGGTGGCCGGTATCGCCCTGTCCCTGGCCAGCGCCTGGTGGTTCATCCTGGTCGGTGCCGTGGCGATCCTGGGGGCGTGGTTCTACACCGGCGGCAAGAACCCCTACGGCTACCGCGGGCTCGGTGAGGTGGCGGTGTTCATCTTCTTCGGACTCGTCGCCGTGCTCGGCACCGAGTACACCCAGGCCGGTGCGGTGAGCTGGATCGGGCTCGGGGGTGCGGTGGCCATCGGTGCCATCTCGGCGTCCGTGAACCTGGCCAACAACCTGCGCGACATCCCCTCCGACACCGCCGCCGGCAAGGTCACGCTGGCCGTGCGACTGGGCGATGCCCGGACCCGGCACGTCTACACCGCCCTGGCGTTGACGCCGTTCGTCGTCTCCCTCGTCCTGGCCACCCAGTTGCCCGCCCTGCTTCTCGGGCTGCTGGCCCTGCCGCTGGCGTTCGGCGGCATCCTGCTGGCCCGGCGCGGGGCCACCGGCCCGGCGCTCATCCCGCTCATCAAGTCCACCGGCCAGGCCATGCTGCTGTGGGCCGTGCTCACGGCCGCCGTGCTCTTCCTCAACGCGGCGGGGGTCTAGATGACCGGCGTCATCACCGGATTCGCCATCATCCTGGCGGTCATCGCCGTCGGTGTGATCCTCTCGCGCACCGGCGTGATCCGGGAGGACCGGGAGCGCCTGGTACTCAACCGCGTCGCCTTCTACGCCGCCTCCCCGGCGCTGCTGTTTACCGCGGTGGCGAAGTCCGATGCCGGCACGCTGTTCTCACCGGTCATCGTGGTGATCTTCCTGGCCACACTCGGCACGGCGCTGGTCTACATCGTGGCCTCCGCCCTGTTCTTCCGTCAGGACCTTCCCACCACGACGATGGGCGCGGCGTCTGCCTGCTACTTCAACTCCGTCAACATCGGCCTGCCGGTGAGCATCTACGTCCTCGGTGAGGCCACCTACGTCGTCCCGGTCCTGGTGCTGCAGATGGTGGTGTTCACGCCCTTCATCCTCGCCGGCCTCGTCGCCGGGGACGACGGTGACTCCGGCAGCCGCTCCCGCCTGGCGAAGATCTGGGGGCCGGTGCGCACCGCGATCTTCTCCCCCGTCGTCATCGGCTCCGTGCTGGGACTCATCGTCGCGCTGGTGGGCCTGCAGATCCCGGATCCGGTCATGCGCCCCCTGGAGATCCTCGGCGGCGCCTCGATCCCGATGATCCTCATCAGTTTCGGTGCCTCCCTGCGCAACACCGCGCCGCTGACCACCCCTGAGGACCGACCCGGCACCATCACCGCCACGGCGCTGAAACTGGTGGGTATGCCCGCCATCGCGTGGGGGATAGCCCTGGCTCTGGGGCTGGAGGGCAACGAGCTCTACGCCTCCGTCATCCTCGCGGCCCTGCCCGCGGCTCAGAACGTCTACAACTTCGCCGCCTCGTATCAACGCGGCATGATCATCGCGCGCGACACCGTCTTCATCACCACCTTCGGTTCCCTGCCGGTGATGTTGGCCATCGCGCTGCTGTTCGGGCGTTAGCGGGACTCCAGTTCCTTCTTCACCCAGTCCTTGCGCGCCTTGCGCTGCGCGCTCCACGCCGCCACCGAACGGTTCGCCTCCACGCGCATCCGCTTGAACACCAGCATCGACAGCGGGAACGCCACGAGCAGCGCCAGCAGGGCGGACATGACGAGGGGGACGGGGGCGTCGATAAGCACGGCGAACAGCTGAATGACGACGGTGAGCACGACGAACAACCCGAGGCGGGCGCCGCCGTACTTCAGCAGCGCCATGTTGGCCTGGCGGCGGACCTGCGGATCAAGCTCCGGGGGTGCGTCGGAAGGGTGCTGGGGATTGTCTGGTGCAGTCACACCTGCAGTCTACTGCTGCCCGTAGAGTGGACTGCATGGGACGCCTGTTACTGATTCTGCTGATCGTCGTCGCCATTGTGCTCGTGTGGAAGGCCTTCGGGCCGAAGACCTGGAAGCGCAACCAGGCGGCCCCGCAACCGCGCGCCATCAAGGGCCCGGATGATGACGAGGAGTTCCTGTGGAAGATCGAGAAGGATCGTTTCAAGGAGCGCCGGGCCCGCGAGGCCGCGCAGCGTGAGGAAGAGGAGCGTCGCAAACGGGCGGAGGAACGCTACCGCGACCCTGACCCGGACGATGACCAGCCCACCGGTGAGCCGCCCCGGCAGTAATCCCATAAGGTGGGCGGCATGACCGACCCCGCCGAGATCTCCGCCGTCGCCGCTGCCGCGCGCTCCATCCCGCCCGCGAACTTCGAAGGCTTCGACGGGGTGTGGCCGGGGGAGATCGCCACGGCACTCATCGACGCCGTCTACTCCGGTGGCGGCGACACTCACCCACAGGTGGGTGAGATCCGGCAGCGCCACCCCGAGGTCCGTGACGATCTGTCGGCACTCGTGGCGCTCGGCGCAGATTCGCTGCAGGATGTGCTGGGGAGACCGGCGAAGGCCGCCGCGATCATCGAGGTGGCGGGGGTGCTTATCGACGCCGACATCCGCCACGCCGCCGACCTCGACGGCGTTCCCACCGCCCGGCTGCGCGACCTCTACGTCCCCGTGACGGGCCTGGGGAAGACCTCCTTCGAGTACTTCTGCCTCAACCTCGGACGCCCCGGTCGCACGGCCGATCGCCTGCTCACCACCTTCCTCGGCGACGCGCTCAACAGGAAGGTCTCCCGGGCGGAGACCCATGATCTGGTGACGGCCGCCTACGGGCGGCTCAGCGCCTCACCGGGGCACCGCTACGGGCAGACCATCGAGGATTTCGAGAATGGTCTGCGTCGGATGAGCCTGGAGATCCTCCGGCAGCCCTACTGAAGGAACGCCCCTACTCCCCCGCCACCTCGAAGTTCATCGTCAGACCCAACGCATGGGCGACGGCGGCGACCTTCTCCCAGCGGACCCCCGTGCCGCCGTGTTCGATGGTGTGGAGCGTGGAGCGGGAGACCCCGGCCTTCTCCGCGATGTCGGCCTGCAGCGCCCCGATGTCACGGCGGCGCTGGGCCAGCTGGGCTCCGAGCTCGAGCAGCACCGGGTCATCGCCCGCGGGCTTGCCCGTCTTCTTTCTGGGGGCAGAGGTTCCTGTCACCTGCTCACACTCCTCACTAAGAAGCTGTTGGAGCCATAGTCTACCGCTAAACGTCTAGTTCAGCCCGGCATAGGAGTGCAGGCCGGAGACGACCATGTTGATGAAGAAAAGATTGAAGATGGTCGTGGCCAGGGCGGCGATGTTGATCCAGGCGGCCTTCCAGTTGCGCCAGCCGGCGGTGGCGCGGGCGTGGAGGTAGGCGGCGTAGAGCACCCAGGAGATGAGCGAGACGGTCTCCTTGGGGTCCCAGCCCCAGAACCGACCCCATGCTGCCTCGGCCCACAGGGCCCCGAGCACGATACCCAGGCCGAAGACCGGGAGGGTGAGGATGGCGGTGCGGTAGGCCATGGCGTCGAGCTTCTTGGCGCTCGGCAGCGGCTTGGCGATGGCCCCGAAGATGCCGTGCTCCTGGCCCTGCGGCTGCCAGATGCGCAGCAGGTAGAGCAGGGAGGCGATGCCGGAGAGCATGCCGATCGCCGCGCCGGAGGAGACGATGGAGACGTGGATGGGCAGCCAGTTGGACTGCAGCGCCGGGACGACGGGGGCGGAGTCGGCGTAGAGCTTCGTGCCACCGAAAAACAGCAGGGCGAGGATGGGGACGAGCAGCCAGGGCCAGACGATGCGCCATTCCTTGCGCTGGATGGCGATGGCCGCGGCGACCATGACGAACACGGTGGTCACCAGCACGTACTCGTAGAGGTTGCCGAAGGGGAAACGGTCCGTGGCCAGGCCGCGCAGGACAGCGGCGGCGGCGTGGACGATGATGCCCAGCCAGATGAGCGACTGGGTCATGCCGCCGAACTTGTTGGCGCGGGCCTCGAGGCGCTCGACCTCGGAGATCTCCGGCACGTCGTCGCCGACCGGGGTGGATCCGGTGCCGCCGGAACCCCCGTCGCCGACGGCGACCAGTTCCTTCTGCTCGGCGCGGGCGAGGGTGCGGCGGGCGTCGATGACCCCCTGCATGCGGCCGTAGTAGATGAGCGAGAGCACCAGTGCCAGCACGTAGATGATGAAGGCGGACTGGAACGCCACATCCGAGAAGTTGGAGAGAGTCTGATTGACAGGCATGAAAGGACACCCTCGTGAGTTAGCCGACGATTTTCTTCAGTGACGCTACCCCACCCCACCAGCGGAGTCCAACTTTAGTTGGACGAAACGCCAGCGTGGCGGGCATCTTCCGGAACCAGGAGATCCTCGTCGACGTCATCGGGGTCGGGCAGGCCGAGCAACGCGCGGTGGATGCGGTCGAACTCCTCACCCCAGCCGGCGCGGTCGGTGCGCGCCAGCCCACCGAGCTCGACGTGGGTGCCACCGCCCTCGAGCGGGGTGAGCCGGATCCAGATGCGGCGGCGCTTGATCAGCAGGGAACCGACGAGGGCGGCCAGCATGATCATGGTGGTCACCAGGACCCACGGCTGGAAGGGATCGCGGGAGATCTGGAAGTTGGCGAACTCGCTGGCGCCGTCGAAGGTGATCTCGGTGCCGTCGTCGAGGGTGACGGAATCACCGCGACTGAGGTTGACGCGCTCGATCTTCTGCAGCTGACCGGAATGCAGCAGGGTGGTGTCGAGGTCGAAGATCGACTGGGCGCGGCCGGAGTCGAGGCCGGCGTCGCCGCGGTAGATGTCGATGGCCACGGCCGGATCGGTCATCGCCGGGAAGCGGGAGGTGAGCAGCTCGTTGTTTTCCCCGTCCCACTGGGCGGTCGGGGCGAACAGCCCCTGGATGGCCAGCTGGTTCTGGCGGCGGTCGAAGAGTTCGGGGTACATGCCGGCGGGCGGGTCGAAACGCATGACGCCGGAGGAGAGGAAGAAGGTGAGGTCGTCCGGGCGCCACTGGATGGTCTGGGTGCGGGTCTCGCCGTTGGGCCAGGTGACGGTGAACGTCGGGGCGAAACCGTGGCCCTGCAGGTAGACGCGGTCGCCCTCGATGCGCAGCGGGTGGTTGACCTTGAGCTGGTAGTCCTCCCACTCGGACTTCGGCTTCAGGATGTCGTCGCCGACGGCGTAGGAGACGTTCGAGGTGAACATCTCGGCCTGGCCGTTGGGCAGGTAGTCGGCGGTGAAGTCGTGGGCGTCGAAGCAGAAGGTGGTCAGGCCGGTGCCGTCGAAGACCGGGCCGGCGCGGAAGGAGTCGAAGTTCGCGGTGGAGGTGTTGCAGAACTCGGTGGACTGCTCGATCGGCGGGGTCTCGTAGTTGCCGGATTCGGTGACGACGATGACCTGGCCCTCGTAGTAGACCATCCGGCCCAGCGCCACGGTGATGATCATGCCCACCAGGCCCAGGTGGAAGATGAGGTTCGCCATCTCGCGGGCGTAGCCGCGTTCGGCGGCCAGCGAGAACCGGCCCGCGCGGTCCTCGTCGGCGCTGTACTCCGCGACCTTCCAGCGCTTGAGCAGGCCGCGCGCCTGGTCGGCGACGTCCTCCAGCGGCTTATCGACGCCCCCTTCCCCGTGCAACGGCAGCCGACCCAGGTTCTTCGGCGCCCGGGTGGGCGGGGTCTTCCAGGCGACGTAGTGGTCCCAGGAGCGCGGGAGGATACAGCCGATGAGGGACAGGGTGAGCAGCGTGAGGATCGCCAGGAACCAGGTGGACTCGAAGACGTCGAAAAGCTGCAGTCGGTCGTAGACCTCGGCGAGGCGGCCGTTGTTCTCGATGTACTCGATGACGTTGGTCTCGTTGAGGGAGCGCTGCGGCAGCAGGGCCCCCGGGATGGCGGCGACCGCCAGCAGGAACAGCAACGCCAGGGCGGTGCGCATGCTGGTCAGCCAGTGCCAGGCCTTCTTGAGGTACGTCACGGATTCTTCCTAGATGATGGTGGCGCCGTACTCGACGGTCCACTGGCGGACAAAGTTGATGAAGTGCGCCCACACTCCGGTGAGCAGGGCGATGCCGACGAGAATCATCAGCACTCCGCCGAGGATCTGCACCTTCCGGGAGTGTCGACGCAGCCACCCGATGGTGCGCATGGCGCGGGCCGATCCTAAGGCGATGAGGAGGAACGGCAGGCCCAGGCCCAGGCAGTAGGCGATGATGAGCAGAACGCCGCGGGCGGCGGTCATCCCCTGGGTGCCGGCGGAGACGGAGATGATCGCCGCCAGCGTCGGCCCCAGGCACGGGGTCCAGCCGAGGGCGAAGACGCCGCCGAGCAGCGGCGCGCCGACCCAGGTGCTCAGGCGTTTCGGTGCCATGCGGGTGTCGCGCTGCAGGGCGGGGATCATGCCCATGAACACCACGCCCATGAGGATGGTGACCACCCCGCCGAGGCGCATGAGGGTCTCCGCGTTGAGCGTGAGCATGCTGATCGCCCCGAACACGGTGACCGTGGCCAGGACGAACACCACGGTGAATCCGAGGATGAACAGCAACGCGGCTCCGGCGACGGCCCACTGCCGCTTCTTCGTCACCACGGCACCGTGTTCGGCGTCGTGGCGCACCTCACCGCCGACGATGCCCGCCAGGTAGGACATGTAGCCGGGGACCAGCGGCACCACGCACGGGGAGGCGAAGCTGACCAGACCGGCGGCCGCCGCGGCCAGCAGCCCCAGGATCAGGGGGCCGGTGGCGGCGGCGTCCGCGAAAAGTTGCCCGAGTTCGGTCACGCAGTTTCCTCGATGAGGGGCAGGGCGACGTCGAGAAGCTCCTGGTCGGTGACCTCCTTGAGGAACACCGCGGCCGGGCGGTGCTCACGGTCGAGGATGATCGTCGTCGGGATGACCGAGGACGGCACGCCACCGAGGTGGACGGCGGAGCGGAACGGCGGATCGTAGATCGACGGGTAGGTCAGGCCGTTGTCGGTGACGAAGTCTTGCGCGATGGTGCGCGCGTAGTCCTTGACGTTGATGCCCAGGACGGTGCCGCCGTGGGGCTCGATCGCCTCCTGGACGCGCTGGAGATCATCGGCCTCCGAGCGACACGGGGCGCACCACTGACCCCAGGCGTTGAGGATGACGACCTCGCCCGCGTAGTCGGACAGTGAGATCTGCTGGCCCTCGTCCATGAGGGAATCGCCGGAGAAGTCCGGCAGCGGGGCGCGTTCGGATTCGTCGTAGAAGATCTCGCGCTGTCCGCCCGGGGAGTGGAACTGGAAGGTACCGCCGACGGCGACGGCGTTGCGCGCGGCGTCCTCCTCCTGGCCGCAGGCGACCAGCGTCAGGGAGGCGGTGGCGAGCAGGGCTGCGACGGTGCGCAGGCGCATGTCAGATGTCCTTCGCGGGAGTGGTGTAGAAGATGTCGGTGATGTCCTCGCCCTCGAAGACGAGCGAGGTGACCGACGCCAGTTCGCACTGGCGGCTGGCGTGCGCCAGGGGCAGGCCCATGACGTGGCGCTGCACCATGACGATAGGCAGCTGGTGGCTCACGAGGATCGCCTCGTGGCCCTCGGCCTGCCGGCGCACGTCGTGCACCGCCTCCATCATGCGCTCGGCGATGTCGGCGTAGGCCTCTCCCCAGCTCGGCTCGAGCGGGTTGACCATGAGCGGCCAGCGGACCGGGTTCCACAGCTGGGAACGCCAGCCCTTGGTGCGCAGGCCCTCGAAGCGGTTGCCGGCCTCGACGATGCCGTCGACGGTGGCCACCTCCAGGCCGGTGACCTCGGCGAAGGGCTCCGCCGTCTCCTGGGCCCGCTGCAGCGGGGAGGCGCCGAGGAAGGTGACGTCGTGGTCCTCGAAGGTGCGGGCCACACGGGCAGCCTGGGAACGCCCGCGGGAGGACAGGTGGTAGCCGGGGATGGTGCCGTAGAGGATACGCCCCGGGTTGTGGACCTCACCGTGGCGGATGAGGTGGACGATCGTGTGCGACATGTCTGTTCCTTATTACGCGGTGGCTGCGGCAGCGGCGCGGGCGGCCGGGACGAGGGCGTCCTGGATACGGGTGAAATCTTCGTCGGTCAGCGCCGTCGACACAAACCAGGTCTCGAAGACACTCGGCGGGGCGTAGACGCCGTTGTCCAGCAGGGCGTGGAAGAAGGCCGGGTAGCGGAAGGTGTCCGCGGCCTTCATGTCGGCGAAGTTGTGGCCCTCGCCCTCGGCGAAACGGACGGAGAACATCGTGGCGGCGCGCTGGATGTGGTGGGCCACTCCCTCACGGGTCAGGGCCTCGGAGATCAGGCCTGCCAGGCGATCGGCGTGCGCGTTGAGCGTCGGGTAGATGTCCTCGGAGGCCAGACGCAGGGAGGCCTGGCCGGCGGCCATGGCCACCGGGTTACCGGACAGGGTGCCCGCCTGATAGACGGGGCCGGTCGGGGCGAGGTGCTCCATGATGTCGGCGCGGCCACCGAAGGCGGCGGCCGGCAGGCCACCGGAGACGACCTTGCCGAAGGTGGTGAGGTCACCGGCCACGCCGTCGATGCCGTACCAGCCGGAGTACGAGGTGCGGAAGCCGGTCATCACCTCGTCGAGGATGAGCAGTGCGCCGTCGGCGTGGGCGATCTCCTTGAGGGCGGCGTTGAAGCCCTCCTGCGGGGCGACGGTGCCCATGTTGCCGGCGGCCGCCTCGGTGATGATCGCGGCGATCTCCCCCGGGTGCTCGGCGAAGGCCTGCCTGACGGCCGCGAGGTCGTTGTAGGGCACGACGATGGTGTCGGCCGCCGAGGCCCCGGTGACGCCGGGCGAATCCGGCAGGGCGAAGGTGGCCACCCCGGAACCGGCGGCGGCCAGCAGCGCGTCGACGTGGCCGTGGTAGCAGCCGTCGAACTTGATGATCTTGGAGCGGCCGGTGTAACCACGGGCCAGTCGCACGGCCGACATGGTGGCCTCGGTGCCGGAGTTGACCAGGCGGACCTCCTCGACGGAGGTGCGGTCGATGATCATCTGCGCCAGGTCGATCTCGGCTTCGGTCGGGGCACCGAAGGACAGTCCCTTCTCGGTGGCCTTGACGACGGCCGCGGTGATGTCCGGGTGGGCGTTGCCGTTGATCATCGGCCCCCAGGAACAGACGAGGTCGACGTACTCGTTGCCGTCGACGTCGATAAGCGTCGACCCCTGCGCCGAGTCGATGAACCGTGCCTGACCTCCCACGGAACCGAAGGCACGCACCGGGGAATTCACCCCGCCGGGAATGACGGCGCGGGCCCGATCGTGCAGCTGCGCGGACTTCTGGGTGCGGGCGGAGGTTCCGGAGGTCACAGTCATGGCCACCATCATACGACCGGGGTCAACCGGGGTTAAACTTTCCCCCCGCTCAGCTGACGACCTTGAGACCGATGATGCCTCCGATGATCATCGCCAGGAAGAGCGCCTTCGCCAGAGAGAAGACCTCCTGGCCGGTGGCGAACGACCAGACGATGGCCAGGGAGGCGCCGATCCCGACCCACACGGCATACGCGGTACCGACCGGAAGCTGCTTCAGCGCGATGGCCAGACCGCCCATCGAGACGATGAGCGCGGCGACAAACACCACCGACGGCCACAGACGGGTGAACCCCGCGGAGCGGTCGAGGGCGATGGCCCACACCGCCTCGAAGGCGCCGGAGACAATGAGGATGGCCCAGGACATGGGAGCTGCCTTTCCTGGCCGTCTTGTCGCGACACCGGGTACGGCTCCCTCGTCCGGGCCCGTGACACACGGGCTGGTTACGGGCGGTCAGCCTACCTGAACGAGGCGGGTGGCGGCGGCGCGGGCATCGTCGATGACCGCCGGTACCCCCACTCCCCCGGCCCAGGCACCGGCCACCTCGAGTCCCTCCACCTCGGCCACGCCCGCCCGGACGGTGGCGACGGTGTCCAGGTGGGTGGCATCAAAACGCGGCAGTCCGCCGAACCAGCGCTGGACGTAGATCTCGGCGAGCCCGGCTGCGCGGCCGTCGAAGCCGGTGATGTGGGCGAGGTCGTCGAGGGCGGCGTCGACCAGCAGGTCCTCCTCGGCGCGCACCAGGGCGTCGTCGCCGAAGCGGCCGAAGCTGGCGCGGACCAGGGCGCCACCCCGGGCGCCGACGTGCGGCCACTTCTTCGATGAGAAGGTGAAGGCCTTGGCCTGCACCCCCGGCTCATCGATGGCCACCAGGATGCCGGAGTTGTCCGGCAGGCCAGCGTCGGAATCGAACTTCATGCCGACGACCACCGAGGACGCCAGCTGCACCGACTTCAGTGCCGCGGAAGCCTCCGGGGCGACGGTCCGCAGCAGGACGGCGGTGGTCGGCGCCGGGGTGGTCACCAGCAGACGGTCGTAGGGGGCGTCGGTGGACACACCCGGGCCGGAAAGGTGGAAGCCCTCCGGATCACGGGTGATGCCGGCCACGAAGGCGTCGAGGTGGATATCGGCGCCCGAGGATTCCGCCAGCGCCTCGTAGACCTGCGCATAACCGTGCCGGAAGGTGGCGAACACCGGCGTCGGGGTGGAACCTGGGTCACGCGGGGTGCGCCGCGACTCACACAACGCCACGGCGGCCGAGAGGGTGACCGGGCGGCCCGACTCAGCCAGCTCGTCGAGGGCCTCCGCCAGCTGCGGGATCGTCGCCCGGACACCGAGGTCGTCTGCCGCGCACGAGTACACGCCCCCGAGCAGCGCGGAGACGATACGGTCGGTGACCTCCGCACCGTAGCGCTCGGTGACCAGCGCGCCGACGCTGACATCTGAACCCACGACCCAGTCGATGGGCGCGGCGTCGGATTCGGCGTCGATACGCGCGGCCGTCTCGGCGGAGACCAGGCCGGCGACCGGGGCGGACGAGGACGGGATGCCCATGACACCGCCGGTGGGCAGTCCGTGGAGCTCGCCTGCGGAGTAGACGAGGGAACGCGCGCCGGAGGGGCTGACGAGGTCCTCGGCGAGTCCGAGTTCGGTGAAGAAGTCGGTGGCGTCGGAACGCAACGCCAGGTACGCCTCGGCGCCCATGTCCGTGGGGCCGGAGTCGAAGGGCACGGTGTGCAGTTTGCCGCCGATGCGGTCCTCCGCCTCGAAGACGTGGATGACCGCGTCCGGGTCGGCCTGGCGGATCTCATGGGCGCTGGTCAGGCCGGCGAGGCCGGCGCCGATGATGGCGTAGCGGGTCACGCTCACATCTCCTCGGTCTCGGAGTGGATGATGGCGACGGCCTCGGTGATGTCCTCCGCGCGGGTGTTCGGCAGGACACCGTGGCCCAGGTTGAAGATGTGTCCGGTGGCGTGCCCGGCCTCGATGGCGCGGGCGGCCTCGCCCTTGATGCGGGCGACCTCGGCGATGACGGCGTCTCGCCCGGCGAAGAGGATCGCCGGGTCGAGGTTGCCCTGGAGGACTTTCGGTCCGGAGACGGCGGCGATGCGCTCGGCCGCGACGTCGAGAGGCACGCGCCAGTCCACACCCATGACCTCGGAACCGGCCTCGGACATGGCTCCGAGGATCTCACCGGTGCCCACGCCGAAGTGGATGCGCGGGATCTCGCCCTCGATCTCCTGGAGGATCTCCACCGAGTACGGCAGGACGTGCTCCCGGTAGTCGCGCTCGGTGAGGAACCCGGCCCAGGAGTCGAAGAGCTGCATGGCGTCGATGCCGGCGTCGATCTGCTGGCGCAGGAAGGCGGTGACCGTCGGGGTGAGGCGGCGCATGAGGGCGTGCCAGGTGTCCGGCTCGCCGTGGATCATGGCCTTGGTCTTCTCGTGGTTCTTGCTCGGGCCGCCCTCGACGAGGTAGCTGGCCAGGGTGAAGGGGGCGCCGACGAAACCGATGAGGGACTGGGTGTCGCTCAATTCGTCGAGGATGATGCGGATGCCGTCCTTGACCTCGGTGACCTCGTCCTCGAGGATCGGCAGGGCGTCGATGTCGGCCCGGGTGGTGATCGGCTTGTCCATCACCGGACCGCGGCCGGGGACGATCTCCACACCGACCCCGGCGGCGCGCAGCGGGACGACGATGTCGGAGAAGAGGATGGCGGCGTCGACATCGTGGCGACGCACCGGCTGCATCGTGATCTCCGCCAGCAGCTCGGGCATGAAGCAGGAGTCGAGCATCGAGATGCCCTCGCGCACCTTGAGGTACTCCGGCAGCGAGCGGCCGGCCTGGCGCATGAACCACACCGGGGTGCGGGACGGGGTGCGGCCGGCGGCGGCCGCGAGGAGCGGGGCATGGGGGATGTCACGACGAGTCATGCCCACCATTGTGGTCCAAAAGTTGTACCCGGGGGTAATTACGTGGCCACCGCGCGTCGGAACGACCGGGCACTGTTGGACCGGGCCTCGATGAGCAGCGAGGAACCGAGCATGAGCACCGTCGCCGCCATGGGATGCAGCACACCCGCCACGGACGCCAGCAGGGCCAGCCCGTTGTACGTCCAGGCGAAGATGATGTTGGTGTCGATGATCCGGCACACCCGGCGCGACTGCGCGATGAGCTGCGGGATCGCCGACACATCCCGCCTTAGGACGATGATGTCCACGTCCGGGTGACCGGAGTGGGTGAGGTGGTCGACGTCGTCGTTGGTGTCGCTGTCGCCGGTGAGGATGCCGACATCAGCCACCCGCAGAGAAGACAGCACGGAGACGTCACCGACCATGCCCACCGTCGCCCCCTGGGTGTGCACCGAGCGCACGGTGTGGGGTTTGCGTCCCGGGGCGATGCCGGCCAGCACCTGGGAGATGCCGATCCGGTCCGCGTAGCGACGCGCCACCGGGTACGTGTCCCGCGAGAGCATGACGGTTTCCACGCCCTGCTGCTCCAGCTGCTCGACGGCCTCCTCCGCGTCCGGTTTGACGTTGTCGTGCAGGCTGATGACACCCCGGTCCTTGCCCTTCCAACGCACGACGATGGGGGTGCCGCCGGAGACGACCGCGGCCGCCAGGCGCCCGTGCAGGTCCGACATGGTGCGCGGGCGCCACAGGACGGCCTCGACCTGGGTGACGGTGACGGTGCCGTCACGGGCCGACAGCGGCAGGTCGACCAGCCCCCGGAAGCTGCCCTGCCCGTCGTCCTCGGCGTGGGAGACCTCGATCCAGTGCGGGACGTCCTCTCCGCCGGCGCCGGTGTCCCGGGCCTCGCGGGCGGCCTTGACCAGGGCGCGGGAGACGGGATGATCGGATTCGAGCGACAGGGCACCGGCGACGCGCAGCACCAGTTCCGGGTTCTCCCCGTGATCGGCGGTGACCGACTCGACGTGCATGTCATTTTCCGCCAGGGTGCCCACCCGGTTGAAGATCACCGTGTCGATCATCTCGGCCCGACGAACGGTGGCGCCGTCGCGGAAGAGGATGCCGTTGCGGGCGGCGGCCTCGATGCCGTGCCGGATGGCCAGGGCCGGGGACAGTGCCAGGGCGACCGGTGCCACCGAGGCCAAAACGGCCAGCGAGGTGGCGAAGGCGGCGTTGAAGTTGCCCGCGATGAGCACCCACAGGAGGAAGTCGATGACCGCCAGCCCCAGGGCCGCCGGGATGAGCATGGCGGCGGTGCGCGTCGACAGCAGCGTGGACTGGTGCTGCTGGATGTTGGCGTCGGTCACCCACCGGTGGATGGCGGCCGCGCGGGTGCGGTGCCCGGTGTGCACCACCCGCACCTTGATCCGGCCGTCGAGATTCCGCGCCCCGGCGTAGACGTAGGAGTTGACCTTCACCTGCTCCTTCTCACGTTCCCCGGTATTGATGAGACCGCGGTGGACGGTGCACGATCCGCCCACCACGGTGCCGTCGACCGGGATGATCTCCCCGGCCTCGACGATGACGTCATCGCCGACATTGACCTCCTGCAGCGGGATGCGCTGTTCCTCGCCCGTCGGCGCCCCGGGGGCCCGGGTCTTCGGCGCGAGGTGGACGATGTGCTGCGGATCGGGGCGACGGGCCTCCATCTCGTCGAGCAGACTCACCCGCGTGCGCATGGTCAGCAGCCGCCCGGCCAGCAGCAGGACGGTCATGCCGCAGGCGACGTCGAGGAAGAGCTCCCCGTCGACGATGCGCTGCTGCTGGAAGGCGAACCAGTGCGGGGTGGACTGCCACCCGCTCTGCCCCGCCGGTGTGAACAGCAGCATGACGATCGACCACACCGTGGCGGCCAGGATGGCCACGGAACTCGCGGCATCCAGTGCCGTCAGCCCGCGGCGCACGCCGCCGACCATCGCCCGGTGGAAGGGCCACGCCCCCCAGGTGACCACCGGCAGCGCCAGGACGAGGGTGAGCCACTGCCACCCGTCGAACTGCAGGTCGTGGAGGTAGGACATGAGCAGGATCGGCACGGTGAGGGTGAGGCACACCATGAGCCGGGCCGGGGTGAGCAGGTCACGCGCGGTGAACAGCAGGTCCTTCGGCTGGGCGTTCTCGGCCAGGCGGGCGCGATCGCTCTGGTCGCGCAGGAACCCGGATCGGCGCGCGCGTTCCAGGTTGCGTTCCTCGTCCTCGAGGTGACGGCGGTACTTCCAGGGCAGTCGTCGGGCACGAATGCCCGGGCGGGTGCGCTCGACCGGGTCGGGACGCATGATGCGCCGCCGCAGGGAGGAGTCCGTCAGTGTCGCCCGGAGCCCGAACACCCCGATGATCTCGGCCAGGTCATCCGGGTCGAGGGTGTCGGGGGCGGTGACCCAGGCGGTGGCGGGGCCTCCGGCCGGTATGACCAGGCGGGCGCGGACCCCGGCTATCTCCTCCAGGGCTTCCTCGATGGTGGCGGCATCCGGGGCGTCGACCTCCCCCACCAGTTCGAAGGCATAGGAGACCTTGGGCCGGTCCGCGTCGACCTGCAGCGGCCCGGTGTCGACGTCGATACCGACCGCCCGGGCGGCGGCCCGGGCCTCCTCCAGGGCGGAGGTCACCTGATCATGGCGGTCCATGACCACAGGTTAGTCCCCGCCGCTGCTCTGGTGCCTGATGTAGTCGTTGGAATCAGGGCGGAACACCAGGACGGCGGCCACACCGAGGAGCACGCAGACGGCGACCATGGCCAGTCCGCCGACCTGGATGGCGAAGGCGGCGATGTTGAAGAAGATCGACAGCGCGATGACACCGGCCAGCACCCGGCGGGAGATCCGGCCGCCCGCCTTCAACTGGGCGCCGAGCGCGGCGATGACCAGGCCCGCGATGATGTTGTAGATGCCGATGAAACGGACGTTGCGGTGGTAGGCCTCGATGACCTCCGGCGCGGCGTCGGGATCGCCGCCGAAATCCTGGGCGAGGCCGACCATGCCGGTGACCACCATGAGAACGGCCGCGGCCACGGTGAGGTAGTAGCCCCACTTGAGGGTTGCCGGCCACGTGTCGAAATCCTGTCCCGGGGTGCGTCGCCGCCCGCGGTTGGGGTCATTCGGGTCGGCGTACATCCCGGGGAACATGCTGGGCACGGGAGCTCACTTCCTTCGCGGGTCGATCCGTTTGCCGGCGGAGTCCATCTCCCCGGTCCACTTCAGTGTCTCCTCCCGGAAGGAGAAGATCAGGCCCATCACCGCGGCCACGCCGACGAGGATCTGCACGGCGCCGTCGATGAGATACATTGCCACGGGAACGTCCACGCCGCCCGGGGTGGCCATGAACAGCATGAGGATTCGGAAGCCGAAGTAGAAGCCGAAGACGAGCAGCATGCGTCGTGCCAGCGGGGCGAACTTCGAACGACGGTGGATGAGGATCAGCATGAAGGCGAGCAGGCCCATGATGGCGATGCCGACGCCGCCGGTGAGCAGGATCGAGGCCGTGACCGTGGCACGGAGGGCGCCGTCGGTGATCTCGGCGGCCTGTTCCGCGCTCATGGTGTCCTTCGCCGCGGCGACCAGCGCGGACGGGTCCATGAGCCCGATGGTGATGCTGAGGATCTGGTGGAGCATCTCGCCACCCACCGCCACCGCGAACAGCAGCAGCATGAGGCGGACGACCTCGGGTTTCTTCTCCGTCATCAGCGAGCCAGCACCCGGGCGGCGTCGGTGGCGAAGTAGGTGAGGATCTGGTTCGCCCCGGCGCGCTTGATGGAGGTCAGCGACTCCATCATCACCCCCTCCAGGTCGAGCCAGCCGTTGCGCGCGGCGGCGTGCAGCATCGCGTACTCGCCGGAGACCTGGTAGGCGGCGACGGGCACAGGTGAATGCTGGGCGACGGCCGCCAGCACGTCGAGATAGGGCATGGCGGGCTTGACCATGATGAAGTCCGCGCCTTCCTCGATGTCGAGCTCGGCCTCGAGCAGGGATTCGCGCAGGTTCGCCGGATCCTGCTGGTAGGTGCGTCGATCCCCCTGGAGGGAGGAGCCGACGGCCTCGCGGAAGGGGCCGTAGAAGGCGGAGGCGTACTTCGCGGAGTACGCCATGATGGACACGTCCTCGTGCCCGGCGGCGTCGAGGGCCTCGCGGATGGCCCGGATCTGGCCGTCCATCATCCCCGAGGGGCTGACGATGTGGGCGCCGGCGTCCGCCTGGGCGACGGCCATGTCCTGGTAGAGCGACAGGGTCGCATCATTATCGACGACCCCGCGTCCCCACCGGTCCTCCCGCACCACGCCGCAGTGCCCGTGGTCGGTGAATTCATCGAGGCAGGTGTCGGCCATGAGCAGCAGGTCATCGCCGAACTCCTCCCGCATGGCCACCAGGGCGCGGTTGAGCACGCCCTCCGGCTGGCAGGCGGCGCTCCCCTCGGCGTCCTTGTCCTCCTCACGGGGCACCCCGAACAGGTCGATGCACCGCACCCCGGCCTCGAGGGCCTCGTGGGCGGCGCGCTTGAGGGAGTCGGGGGTGTGCTGGTGCACGCCCGGCATGGAGCTGATCTCCCGGGGGGCGTCGAGGCCGTCGGCGATGAACATCGGCAGGATGAGATCCGCCGGGCGCAGGGTGGTTTCGGCGACGAGCTCGCGCATCGCCGGGGTGGCGCGCAGGCGGCGGGGGCGGCGGAACGGGATGGACGGGTCAGTCACAGCGGGTGCTGGTCCTTTCCGGAAATGATGGTTCTGTCGGTCTTCCCCGCCATCATAGGCGGTGGGCGGCCTCAGCCCTCGTCGCCTGCTTTACGACGCGTGCGTCGCTTCTTGCGCGGCGGCGGCAGCTGCCCGGCCGCGCGCAGTCCGGCGACGTGCTCGGCGAGGGCGTCGACAAGCTCGGGCACCTCGGCGATCTCCGGCACGACGTCGACGCGCAGTCCCATCTCCTTGGCGGTGGCCTCGGTCAGGGGCCCGATGCAGGCGATGATGGTGCGCGGGTGCGGCTTACCGGCGATGCCGACCAGGTTCTTCACCGTCGACGACGAGGTGAAGCACACGGCGTCGAAGCCGCCGGACTTGATCATCTCGCGGATTTCGGCCGAGGGCGGGGCGGCCCGGACGGTGCGGTAGGCGACGACGTCGTCGACCTCCCAGCCGAGGTCGACGAGGCCGTCGACAAGCACGTCGGTGGCGATGTCGGCGCGCGGCAGCAGGACCCGCCCGACGGGGTCGAGATCCTCGACGTAGTCCGGGAACACCTCGACGAGGCCGGCGGCGTTCTGCTTGGTCACCGCGGGCAGCAGCTCCGGGGTCATGCCGAGGTCACTGACGGCCTGGGCCGTCTTCGTGCCGACGGCGGCCAGGCGCACCCCGGCGAAGGAGCGGGCGTCGAGGCCGAACTCGACGATCTTCTCCCACACGGCGGTCACGGCGTTGACGGAGGTGAACACCACCCACTGGTAGCGCCCCTCGACGATGCCCTTGATGGCGCGTTCCATCTGCGCGGGGTTGCGCGGCGGCTCGACGGAGATCGTCGGCACGGTCTGCGGGATGGCGCCGTAGCCGGACAGGCGGGCGCTCATCGACGCCGCCTGTTCCTTGGTGCGCGGGACCAGCACCCGCCAGCCGTAGAGGGGACGATTCTCCCACCAGGAGTACTTGGAGCGGTCGTCGACGCCCTTGCCCAGGGTGACCACCAGCTGGCCGGGCAGTTCCGCGTCGAGTCGCCCGAGGGTGCCCAGGGTGACGTCGTGGGTGCGCTGCAGGCGGGTGGTGCCGTTGACGGTGACGGAGACGGGGGTGTCCGCCGCCATGCCGCGCTCGGCGAGTTCGGTGGCGATGGTCACCAGATCCGCCTCGGTGGCCTGCAGCACCAGCGGCTGCGGGGCGGAGGCGAGCTGCTCCCAGTCGACGTTGTTCTCCGTGACATCGGTCTCGGTGTACGTCGACCCCAGGGCGATACCGGCGAACGACGGCACCGTCGAGGGCAGGGACATGCCGGGCACGACCTGGAACTCCAGGCCCGCGGCGGCGACGGCGGCGATCTCCGCCATCGTCTGGTCCCGGGTGAGCGGGTTGCCGGTCACCAGGCGGATGACGTCCCCACCCTCGGCCAGGGCGTCGCTGAGCTGCGCGACCACGTCCCCCTCCTCCGCCTCGCGGATGTCCGCGGCGGTGGGGGCCGGGGGGCGCGGCGGGCGGCGGCGGGCACCGGCGGCCTTGGCCTCGGCGCACAGGCGCTCGTACTCGGCCTCGGCGGCGTCGATACGCTCCTGGGGGACGGGCAGACCGGAGGCGACGACCTCGCGTACCCCGTCGAGAACACCCGGGTCGGTCACTGCGATCGAGGTAGCGGCGAGCACCTCGCGGGCGCGCACGGTCAGCAGATCGGGGTTACCGGGGCCTGCACCGACGAAGACGACCTTTCCCGGCTGGGAGGTCTGAGGGGCCATGCTCATACGGATCTTTTCTAGTGTGGGGGACGCTCACATCACTACCCGTGACCGTGTTTAAGGGGGTCATACGATCACGGGGAGATGATGGTGTGGTATTCACACCTTAAATTAGAAGGCGCGGAATACGAAAACACGTCAGCGGACGAGCCGCTCGAGCTCCTGCGCGTACTCCCCCGCCCGCGGGGTGGAGATGATGATGCGGTTGACGGTGGCCGACGTGAGATCGATGAGGATCCCCGGGCCGTTGCCGTGACACACCGCGAAGGTCTGCGCCCCGGTGCCGTCGCTGGCGGTGAAGGTTCCGGTGCTGGTCACGCCCCTGATACGGGTGCCGGGGGCACGCTTGTGGGCCGGCACCGCGCGAGCCAGGCTGCAGGCGTCCTCCACGACACGCACGTCGGTGATCACCCGGGTGGGGATGGTCAGGTGCGAACGCCGCGCGGCGATCTTCTCCCACCAGTCGAGGGTGACGGTGACCTGCCGGTCGGTGATGTTGAGAACAGCCATGGTCGGTTCAGTCTACCTACCTGTCGATGAGTTCGGCAGCCCCCCGACCCAGCAGATCCGCCGCGGCGGCCTCACCCAGGGCGACCGGATCGGCGCCGGTGCCCTCGTACATGAGCTGGCGGGAGCCGTCGAGGGCGAACACCCCGGCGGTGAGCCGGATGGTGCCGTCCGCGTCGAGGGTCGCATGGGAGGCGACCGGGGCGGTGCACCCGGCCTCGAGGCGGTTGAGCACGATGCGCTCGGTGTGCGCGCAGGTGGTGGCGGCGGCGTCGGCGAGCTTATCGACGGCCGCGATCGCCTCCGCATCATCCGCCCGGCACTCGATCGCCAGGGCGCCCTGCGCGGGGGCCGGGAGAATGAGGTCCGGGCCGAAGACCTGGGTGGCGCGGTGGCCGAGGTCGACGCGGGTGAGCCCAGCGTAGGCGAGGACGACGGCGTCGAGCTCGCCGTCGGTGACATAGCCCATGCGGGTCTCGATGTTGCCGCGCAGGGGGCGGATGTCGAGGTCGGGGCGGTGGGCTTTGAGCTGGGAGATGCGGCGCGGGGCGGAGGTGCCCACGCGGGCGCCCTCGGGGAGGGTGTCCAGGGTGAGGTTGTCGCGGGCGATGAGGGCCTCGCGGGCGTCGGCACGCACGGGGACGACGAGGTGGAAGCGCTCGTCGGGGGCGGTGGGCAGATCCTTGAAGGAGTGGACGGCGATGTCGCATTCGCCGGCTTCGAGTGCCTCGCGGAGCTTCTGCGTGAACACGCCGACACCGATGCGCTCGACCGGCGCCATGTTGACGTCGCCGGCGGTGGTGACCAGGTGCAGCTCGGCGTCGTGTCCCTTGTCGATGAGGGCGTCACGCATGTGGCCGGCCTGGGTGGTCGCGAGGTTGGAACGGCGGGTGCCGATCAAGAACATGGGTCTCCTTAGGTGGTGGTGAGCTTGCCCGCGGGCAGATCGACGACGTCGACGACCACCGGCGGGGCCTCGGTGACCAGGCCGAACAGCTCCTGCAGGGCGGATTCATAGGACACGACCCCGGATTCGGCGGCCAGGCGCTTGACGCGCACCGTCGGCTCGTGGAGAAGCTTGTCGACGACCCGGCGCACCGTCCGGGACACCTCCTCGAACTCCGGATCGTCGATCCCGGGGGTGCGGCCGCGGAGGCGGTCGAGTTCCCCGTCGATGAGCTCGGCGGCGTGGCGGCGCAGTGCCGACACCGCCGGAACGACGTCGCGGACGCGCTGCTCGGAGCTGTACTCCTGCAGCTGCTCGGCGACGATCGCCAGCGCCTCCTGGTGGCCGGCGGCGTGATCGCCGCGCCCGGAGATGGTCTGGTGGAGGCGTTCGATGTTGACCAGGTGCACCCCGTCGAAGTCGACGACGGCGTCGTCGATGTCGCGGGGCATGGACAGATCGATGAGCATGAGGTCCCGGCGGCGTTCGGCGGGGATGTCCGCCGGGGCGATGGTGAATTCATCGGCACCGGTGGCCGAGACCGCCAGGTCGACGTGGGCCAGCGTGTCGGCGCGGGCGTCGAAGTCAATGACCTCCGCCGGAACCCCGGCCTCGCGGGAATGCTCGGCCAGACGCTCCGCGCGGCTGCGGGTGCGGTTGCCGATGATGAGCTTGTCCACGCCCAACCGTCCCAGGTGTGTGGCGGCCAGCGAGGCC
This sequence comes from Corynebacterium sp., assembly GCF_030535495.1. Lineage (GTDB taxonomy): Bacteria > Actinomycetota > Actinomycetes > Mycobacteriales > Mycobacteriaceae > Corynebacterium. The sequence continues at coordinate 2,080 of NZ_JAUNRW010000028.1, read as the reverse complement.
ATCGCCCCGGCACCCAGCACGAGCGCGGTCCGGCCCTGCAGGCTGTCGGTGTGGAGGTGTTCGAGGGCCTCGTCGACGGCGACGGTGACCATGTTGGCCCCGGCATCGTCGATGTCGGTCTCCGAGTGGACGCGCTTGCCGGTGTGCAGCGCGGTCTGCGCCAGCTGATGCAGCGCCGGTCCGACGGTGCCCTTGACGGTGGCCTCCTGGTAGGCGGTGCGTACCTGGCCGATGATCTGCTGCTCGCCGACCACCATGGAGTCCAGGCCGGCGGCGACGACCATCATGTGCTCGGCGGCGGCGTCGGCGTAGCGGACATAGAGGTACCCGCGGAGGGTGTCGATGTCGACCTCCGAGATCTCGTGGAGCACCTCGACCACGTCCTGCACCCCGGAGTGGAAGGAGTTGGTCACCGAGTAGATCTCCAGGCGGTTGCAGGTGGAGACGATCATCGCCTCGCTCAGTGAGGGGCGGCCAACCAGCCGGGAAGTGGTGTCATTGCGGACGGTCTCGTCCATGCTCAGTCGCTCGAGCAGCGCCACCGGCGCCGACCGGTGCGACATTCCCACGACGAGCACACTCACGTTTTCCTTCACCGCTTTCGGTTCCACGGACACTCAACTACACAACCCTCGGGGCGGATCATACAAAAGGATACCCCCGGCACACAGGAAATCCACACCTGCCCCGCCCGGTCACCCCAACGCCGCCTCCAGCTCGGCATTGTCGACCTCCCAGCAGGCGAACTCCTCCCCGTCGATCACCACGACAGGCACCCGGTCCCCGAACTCCACGGCCAGCGCGCGGTCATCATCGACGTTACGGACCTTAAGACCAAGACCCGCGGCCGCCACCACGGGGGCGATCTGCTTCTCGACGCGCGCGCACGACCCACACGTCGTGCGGATCATCAGCTCCACCGTCTCGGCCATGGCCCACAGTCTCCTTCGTCGACGCCTACCATGGACACGATACCGCCCCACCAGATTCAGGAAGGCACGGACCGCGACGTGAGCCCCGACGCCCTCTTCCCCGGCACCCCGGGAGAGTTCCTCGCCAGCTGGAGTGCCACCCGCGGCAACCTCCGCCGCTTCCTCGAGGACCGCGCGCTGCCCCCCATCGACGAGCAGTCCCAGCGCACCGCCGGTGAGGCCGCCGCCGCAGCCGCCGTCCAGGAGACCTTCGGCATCGAGCTCGACGCCTTCTCCTCCGGCGTCGACTCGGTGTCCGGTTCCATCGAGGCCGCCGGTGGTTTCCACATCTCGCTGCCGGACCCGGACATCCCGCAGGACGTCGGTGCCGCCGCCTTCTTCGACGTGGACAACACCCTCATCCAGGGATCCTCCCTCGTCGTCTTCGCCATGGGGCTGGCGCGCAAGAAGTACTTCCGCCTCTCGGAGATCCTCCCCATCGCGTGGAAGCAGATCAAGTTCCGGATCACCGGTTCAGAAAACGCCACCGACGTCGCCGCGGGCCGCACCCAGGCGCTGGAGTTCATCAAGGGCAAGCGTGTCGACGAACTGGTGGACCTGTGTGAGGACATCGTCGACTCCTCCATGATCGACAAAGCCTGGCCCGCCACCCGCGAACTGGCCCGCATGCACCTCAACGCCGGCCACCAGGTGTGGCTGGTGTCTGCCACCCCGGTGCAGCTGGCCCACATTCTGGCGCAGCGCTTCGGGTTCACCGGGGCTCTGGGTACTGTCGCCGAGGTCAAGGACGGGGTGTTCACCGGTCGCCTGGTCGGCGACATCCTCCACGGGCCCGGCAAGAAGCACGCCGTGGCCGCCCTGGCCGCCCTCGAACAGCTCGACCTCGAGCGCTGCACCGCCTATTCCGACTCCATCAACGACATCCCCATGTTGTCGATGGTCGGCACCGCGGTGGCCATCAACCCCGACTCGAAACTGCGCCGGGTGGCCGCCGAGCGCGGCTGGCAGATCCGCGACTACCGCTCCGTGCGCCGCGCGGTGCGCACCTTCGGCCTGCCCGCGCTGGTCACCGCCGCCGCCAGTTTGGGGTCGTGGCGGGTGTTCCGCCGGGGCCGCCCGCCCGGGCTGGAGTAGTCCACAGGCTGGTT
>NZ_JAUNRW010000130.1 GCF_030535495.1 Corynebacterium sp. | reverse complement strand
ACCGGGCCGGTGAGCATGCCCTTGACGTGCTTCTCGGACAGGGACTGGGCGTACTTGGCCCACTCGACGGTCATGGCCTCCGGGCGGGAGACGTCGCCGACGACGATGGAGGGGCGGGTGCAGCGGGAGCCGTAGGACTGGACCCAGCCGTGCTCGGTGGTGACGAAGCCGTCGAGAAGCTCGGCGAAGTACTGGACCATGTCGTTGCGCTCGGGCTCGCCGTGGACGAGGACGTCGATGCCCAGGCGCTCCTGCAGCTCGATGACGGACTTGACCTCGTCCTTCAGCGCCTCGGTGTACTGCTCGTCGTTGAGGGCGCCGGAGCGGTGGTCGGCCCGTGCCTTGCGGATCTCGGTGGTCTGCGGGAAGGAGCCGATGGTGGTGGTCGGCAGCTGCGGCAGGTTGAGGGCCTTCTGGGCCTCGACGCGGCCGGCGAACTCGGGCTGGCGGGCGACCTGGCCGTCGGGAAGCGCGGCGACGCGGTCCTGCACGGCCTGGTTGTGGGTGCGGGCGGATTCGCGGCGGGTGCGCACGGCGCGGTCGGACTGCGCGAAGGCGTCGGCGGCGGCGACTGCGCCCCCCTCGACGGCGGCGGCCAGGGCCTTCGCCTCGCCGATCTTCTCGTCGGCGAAGGAGAGCCAGCCGGCGACGTCGACCGGCAGGTTCTTCTCCACGGCGACGGTGTGCGGGACGTGCTGCAGGGAGACGGACGAGGTCACGGCGAGCTTATCGACGCCGCCCTTCTTCAGCTCCTCGAGCACCTCAAGGCGCTCACGCAGGTCGGCGGCCCAGATGTTGCGGCCGTCGATGACGCCGGCGGCCAGGGTGATGTCGGTGCCGGCGAGGGCCTTCGCGACGCGGGCGACGTAGCCCTCCTCGTTGCGGAGGGTGACCGGGGCGAGGTCGACGGCGAGCGCCTCCGGCTGGACCCCGACGAGCGCCTCGAGCCCGGCGCGCAGGGCGCCGTAGGGGGTGGTGATGAGCACCTGCGGGCGGTTGGTCTCGCCGAGGATCTCGCCGTAGACGGTGGCGGCGTGGTCGGCCAGCTCGGCGTCGGTGGCGATGGTGAGGTCGGCGACCAGGGCCGGCTCGGCGAGCTGGACCCATTCGACGCCGGCCTCCTTGAGGGCGGCGAGGACGGTCTTGTAGGCGGCGGTGAGATCTGCCAGGCGGGACAGCGGGTTGAAGCCCTCGCCGGCGTCCTCGGTGGCCTTGGACTTGGCCAGCAGGGTGACCGGGCCGACGAGGAAGGGACGGACGACGTGGCCGGCGGCCTTGGCCTCGGCGACGATGTCGAGGATGCGCTGCGGGCGCGGGGTGATGACGGTGTCGCCGGAGACCTCCGGGACGAGGTAGTGGTAGTTGGTGTCGAACCACTTGGTCATCTCGAGCGGGGAGCGCTCGGCGTTGCCGCGGGCCAGGGCGAAGTACTCGGTGAGGTCGATCTCGGCGGCGTCGCCACCGATGAGGCCGACGGTGACGGCGGTCTCCAGCACCTGGTCGTAGAGGGCGACGTCGGCCGGGATGGCGTAGTCCTGGTCGAGGCCCAGGTCACGCAGGCGGGCGTAGTTCTCGACGCGGATGGAGTGCGCGGAGGAGGTGAAGGTCTCCTCGTCGATACGCCCGGCCCAGAAGGACTCGAGGGCCTTCTTCAGTTCGCGGTTGGCGCCGACGCGCGGGTAGCCCTCGATGGTGAAGGTGGGGAAAGCAGAGGCAGACATGAAGAAGGAGACCTTTCAGGGAAAGAGTGTGGTTTATCGGAGAAATGTGGACGGGTGTCACCCGGTGGTGGGGCGCGCGATTCCGATGCGGTCGAGCAGCTCGGTGGTGGTGTCCGGCCGGTTGAACGTGTACACGTGCATGCCCCCGGCACCGGCGGCCAGGATGGTCTGCGCGAGCTCGGCGGTGAGGTCGAGGCCCGTCTGGTACTCGCTCTCCGGGCCTGCCGCCTCCAGCCGGTTGAGCAACCGGTCGGGGACGGTGAGCCCGGAGAGCTGCCCCATTCGGCGCAGCCTCGCCACGCTCGTCATCGGCATGATTCCCGGGATGAGCGGGATGCGCACGCCCGACAACCGCGCCCGCTCGGCGAAACGCAGATAGTCCTCGGCGTCGAAGAAAAGCTGTGTGATGGCGAAGTCGGCGCCGAGGCGCTGCTTGGTCAGCAGCACGTCGATGTCCTGGTCCCGGCTGACGGATTCCTCGTGGCCGCTGGGGTAGGCGGCAACACCGATGGCCAGGCGGCCGGCGCCGAAGCGGGCGACCTGGTCATCCTCGATGGAGCGGATGAGGTTGATGAGGTCGGTGGCGTGCGGCAGGTAGCCGGCGGGCATTCCGGTCTGCCCCTCCGCGAGATCACCGCGCAGGGCCAGCAGGCCCCGGACACCGGAGTCCATGAGGCGGTTGATCCAGCCGATGAGTTCCTCGCGGGTACCGGCGGTGCAGGCCAGGTGCGCGAGGGTGGGGATGCGGGTAACGGCGTTGATCTTCTCGATGAACCGGGCGGTTCCCTCCAGCCAGCCGGAGTTCCGCGAGCTGGTCACGGAGACGTAGTCCGGGTTGTAGGCCTGCAGGGTGGTCAGGAGGGCATCGATGGTGGCCTCGTCAGTGTCCCGGCGCGGGGGCATGACCTCGAAGGAGAGGGAGGTGCGCTGCGGAACGCGGGCGTGGCGGGTCTCCTCGGGATCGAAGGTGTCCAATGGGGCGGAGGCGGAGAATCGACGCTTGGCGCTGTACTGCGGCGGCGCTGCGGTCATGGTTTTTGTCCTCCTTTCGACGACCCCGTTGGGCAAGTGGCTGTGAATGTAGCAAGGCAGGGGTTTGCCGCGGGTAATTTTCCAAAAGATAGCACTTAGCAGCAGCGCGTTGACCAGGCCCTATAATGCTTGTGTTGTGTGAATATAATTCGTCCAGAACGGCGATTTCTCGCCCCAAAATGAACCAAGCGGTTCATTTTTGTTTTCCCAGGATCCTGGCCGCACATTGCAGGCGCAAACACGGTGTTCCTCGCTACTGTGGAGGGAGACAGAACTACCCGAAGGAGCACACCGTGAACCCCGCCACCATCAAGATGCTGTTGGATGCTTTCTCCACCGTCCGCGAGCGCGTGCAGGACTACAACGAGAAGAAGGCCCGCGAGGCCTACGATCTGCTGTCCGACGCCGCCGATCGCGTCGATTTCGACGGTCTCCGCTCGCGCGGTGAAGAGCTTCTCGACGAAGGCCGTCGCGAAGCCGGCAACGTCACCCAGGCAGCACACGACCGCCTCGATTCCGCCAAGAAGCGACTGGCCAAAGTCGCCGACAACACCCCGGCCCGCAAGCGCGCGAAGAAGGCCCGTATCCGCCGCAACTGGAGCCTGGCCGGACTGGCCGCTCTCCTCGTCGCCGCCATCGGCGGTGCCGTCTACTGGTTCACCCGCCAGCAGCAGGCCCCGGGTGACACCCCACCGCGCGTGGAGGACTTCTCCGGTGCGGACACCACCGAGGCTCCGGCCACCGAATCCACCCTGGTCTACTCCACCGAAACCCCCGGTTCCCCGGAGGAGGGTGTCGCCGAGCGCGATGAGGAACTGCTGGGCTCCCTCGACGATCAGCTCTCGAAGCACCGTCAGGCTGCCGAGGACGAGGCCGGCGAGTTCGAGGTGACCGAGGACGATCCGATCAACGAGGAGACCGTCGACGACGTCACCGACCCCGACGCCGAGTCCGGCGACAACAAGTAGCATTCTCCCGCAGCGCCTGTTTCCCTGACGGGGGGCAGGCGCTGTTTCGCGCTCTGCGCACGACGCACAGGTACCCTCGGGCGCATGCCCATCAACGTGCTCACCATCAAGACCATCGACGATCAGACCCTGCACTTTCGCGCCCAGTCCGAGGAGAAGGACGTCAACGGACTGCCGGAGGTGGACAACGTGGAGCGCCTGCGGGCGGTCCTCGAGTCCGAGGACCCGGAAGCCGCCTTCGAATGTGAGGATCTCGACGGTCAGCCGCGCACCGTGCCGGCCGAGCAGATCTCCCAGTACGACGTGGAGAAGCTGGACGACGTCGACTAAGGGCGGCACACGTCCTCGTGAGCCGCGTGGCCCGGGTGCTCGAGCTGGATGGTCGAGTGCTCGATCCGCAGGCTACGCAGTGCCTCCTGCGCCTGCCCGAGGATGCCGCACGCGCCCGGAGTCACGCATGAATCCTCGACCACCAGGTGTGCGGTGGCCAGCGGGGTCACCCCGTCGGTGGACCACACGTGGAGATCGTGCACCGCGACCACGCCGGGGAGCCGCGCCAGAGTGCACTCCACCTCGCGGGTGTCCACTCCCCGCGGTGCCCGCTCCAGGAGCACCTCGAGTGTGTGCCACAGCAGGCTGAGCGACCGGGGGAGCACGACAGCGACGATGGCCAGGGAGGCCACGGTGTCCGCGTGCACCCACCCGGTCCAGCGGATGACCAGCGCCGCGATGATGACCGCGACCGAGCCGAGCAGGTCCGCGATGACGTGCAGGAACGCACCGCGGATGTTGAGGTTGTCGTGGCGGTGCCGGGAGAGCACCCACGCCGAGGCCGCGTTGGCCACCAGACCCACCACGGCGACCACCAGCATGAGTGAGGTGTCAATCTCGTGGTGCCCACCGATGCGGCCGATCGCCTGCACAAGTATCCACACGACCACAGCGGTCACCGTCAGCGCGTTGAGCAGTGCGGCGAGGACCTCGATGCGGCGGTGCCCGAAGGTCGCGCTTGCCGACGCCGCCCTCCTCCCCACCAACGCCGCCAACAGCGCGATGATGAGGCCGGCAGCGTCGGACAGCATGTGCATGGCATCGGAGAGCAGCGCCAGTGAACCGGACACGAGGCCACCGACGAGCTCGGCGAGGAACACGGTGCCGGTGATACCGACGGCGATGCCCAGCGCGCGCAAGGGCGCGGACCCGTGGTCATGATCGTGTGCCATGCCCTCAGGCTAGCTTATTGAAACGCTATTGAAAACGCCTCGGTCAGGCACGTCGCCGACACTGAGGGCGTGTCAATTCCAGCTGACATCGTCGGCACGTTTTCCCAGGACCGGGCTGATCCCGAGCCCTGATGTCAGCCAGAATGGACGGTGCGGGGTAAACGCGGGGATTCAGGGAGAAACGACTGAGGGCCACCCCCGGCGCCTGGTGTTTGCGCTGGTGGTGGCCCTCTTTTCGTGGAGCATAGGAG
>NZ_JAUNRW010000129.1:2247-5237 GCF_030535495.1 Corynebacterium sp. | reverse complement strand
AAAAGTGTCCCCGACAGGATTCGAACCTGCGACCTTTGGTACCGGAAACCAATGCTCTATCCACTGAGCTACGGAGACATCGTTGCCACCCACGCGGGATGACAACGATGAAAGTCTAGCACCCCTCCCGGGGGCGGCCCAATCCGGCTACCTGTTGAGGCCGGGGACCTCGGTGACGGAGGTGGAGCCGGTGCGCAGGTACTCCACGACGGCCTCGTCGACGGCGTCGTTGCCCATGCCGACGTGGCCGTGGCCGCTACCGTTGACGGTGATGACGTGGGCGTTCATGGACTCGGCCAGGGCGCGGTGGGTGCCGTAGGGGGTCTGCGGGTCACCGGTGGCCTGGATGAGCAGCGGGCGGGTCTCCAGCGCGTCGCCGTTGGTGGCCGGCAGGCCCGCGACGGGGGCGGCACCGGCGCAGGCGGCGCCGGAGGTGAACATCGCGTTCGGGGCGGTGAAGATGTCGCCGGTGACGTAGTTGGACCAGGCGTACTTCGGCATGTCCAGGGGGTTGGCCGGGTAGACGTTCTCGTTGCACATGATGATGCGCTGCATGAGCTGGGCGTTGGCCATGTCGCTCACCGCCTCCGGGGAGGTGGTGTCGGCCATCTCCTCGGCGGAGGGGACCGGCTGGGTGCCGTTGATCATGCGGGCCAGTCCATCCCACTGGGACGTGAAGGGCAGGCCCATCCTGGTCATGCTGAGCAGGGGAGAGGAGGCCTGGTTGCCGCCGGTGACGGCCTGGGAGCTCAAGCCCTGGGAGGAGACGACGAAGGGGTTGACGGCGGTGTAGGCCTGGGCACCGAGCTCACCGGAGGAGTCGAGGCCCGGCGGGAGGTCGCCGACCTGGGCCGGCGGCGGGACGACGGTCGGGTTGGTGCCGGATTCGGCGACGATCCGTGCCGACCACGCCTGGTAGACGGCGAGCGGGGTATCGCCCAGGCCGTAGGTGTCGTCGCGCTCGGCGACCCAGGCCATGAAGTCGTGGAGGGACTGCTCGTAACCGGCCTGCTGGGAACCCATGACACCGTTCCATGCCAGGGCGGGGTCCATGGCGGAGTCGAGGACGACACGGTCGGTGTGCTGCGGGTAGCGGGTGGCGTAGGCGGAGCCGAGGAAGGTGCCGTAGGACAGGCCCATGATGGAGATCTGCTCGTGGCCCAGGGCCTGGCGGACCCACTCCCAGTCGTCGACGGTGTTATCGGTGGTCAGGGAGCCGGTGTACCCCGGGTGCTGGCGCTCGCACGCCTCGCGGATGAAGCCGCCCTGTCGGGTCAGCGCGTCCCCCATGCCCATGGCCAGGGCCTCCTCGGCGCAGTCGAGGCCGGTGGAGCCGGGCAGGCCACGCGGCTGGACGGCGACGCGGTCCCACTCGTTGACGATGCCGGCCGGCCACGCCAGGTTCTCGTTGTTCCCGAAGTAGGCGTAGGCGTCCCCACCCGGGCCGCCCGGGTTGCCGAAGAGGGTGCCGCGCGCGGTGCCGGAGGCGGCGGGGACGCGGACGAAGCCGACGGAGATGGTCTCGCCGTCCGGGTCGGAGTGGTGCAGGGGGACGTCGATACGCCCGCATTCCGCGCTGGGATCGGTGACCTGCACGGGGCACTCCTCCCAGGTGACGGCGGGAGCCGCGGAGGCCACCGGCACGGTCAACGGCAGCAGGCTGAGGGTCGCGGCGGCGGCCAGGGTACGGGGAAGAAGGCGCATGACGTGCTTTCTGATCGGGGGGTCAAGAGCAGCGGCTTATATGATAATCAAAACTATCCGTCTCCGACAGCCTCAATGCGGATTCGTGACTGGGGTGCACTAGACTTTGCGCCCATGACACCTGCTGATCTCGCGTCCCTCATCCGGGAGACTGCCGCCGGCGTGCTCGGCTCCCGCGACCTCGACACCTCCGTGCTGCCCGATCCGGTGGTCGTCGAGCGCCCCCGCAACCCCGAGCACGGCGATTACGCCACCAACCTGGCCCTGCAGGTGGCCAAGAAGGTCGGCATGAACCCGCGCGAGCTGGCCACCCTGCTTGCCGACGCCCTCGCGGCCGACCCCGCCATCGACTCCGCCGAGATCGCGGGCCCGGGATTCCTCAACATCCGCCTGGCGGCGGCTGCCCAGGGCGAGATCGTGGCGAAGATCCTCGCCGCCGGTGCGGCCTACGGTCACCTCGACATGTACGACGGGCAGAAGATCAACCTCGAGTTCGTCTCCGCGAACCCGACCGGCCCCATCCACCTGGGCGGCACCCGCTGGGCCGCCGTCGGCGATTCCCTGGGCCGCGTGCTCACCGCCGCCGGCGCACAGGTCACCCGCGAGTACTACTTCAACGACCACGGCGGCCAGATCGACCGTTTCGCCCGTTCCCTGGTGGCCGCGGCGAAGGGCGAGCCGACCCCGGAGGACGGCTACGGTGGTGACTACATCGGCGAGATCGCGCAGGCGGTCGTCGATAAGCATCCTGACGCCTTGAGCAGCGGCGACGTCCAGGAGACCTTCCGCGCCGCCGGCGTGGAGATGATGTTCAACCACATCAAGGAATCCCTCCACGAATTCGGCACCGATTTCGACGTCTATTTCCACGAGAACTCGCTGTTCGAGTCCGGCGCCGTCGATCGCGCCGTGCAGACCCTCAAGGACAACGGCAACCTCTACGACAACGACGGTGCCTGGTGGCTGCGCTCCACCGATTTCGGCGACGACAAGGATCGCGTGGTGATCAAGTCCGACGGGGATGCCGCCTACATCGCCGGCGACATCGCCTATGTCAAGGACAAGTTCGACCGCGGACACTCCCTGTGCATCTACATGCTCGGCGCCGACCACCACGGCTACGTCGCCCGCCTCAAGGCCGCCGCCGCGGCGCTGGGCTATGACGCCGACCAGGTCGAGGTGCTCATCGGCCAGATGGTCAACCTCGTCCGCGACGGTGAGGCCGTGCGCATGTCCAAGCGCGCCGGCACCGTGATCACCCTCGACGACCTCGTCGAGGCCATCGG
>NZ_JAUNRW010000129.1:0-2147 GCF_030535495.1 Corynebacterium sp. | reverse complement strand
CCGCCACCCGCCAGACCCTGGCCAACGCGCTGGGCCTGGTCGGTGTCACCGCCCCGGAGAGGATGTAAGCGTATGAGTGCCGATTTCAACGACCTGCCCGCCCACGTCTGGCCGCGCAACGCCGTGCGCCAGGAGGACGGCGTGGTCACCGTCGCCGGGGTGCCTCTCCCGGAGATCGCCGAGGAGTACGGCACCCCCGTCTTCGTCGTCGACGAGGATGACTTCCGTTCCCGGTGCCAGGACATGGCGCGCGCCTTCGGGGGCCCGGAGAACGTCCACTACGCCTCCAAGGCCTTCCTCACCCGCGCCATCGCGCGCTGGGTCGACGAGGAGGGCCTGTCCCTCGACGTCGCCTCCCTCAACGAGCTCAAGATCGCGCTGGCCGCGGACTTCCCGGCCGCCCGCATGACCGCACACGGCAACAACAAGGGCGCCGGCTTCCTGCGCGCGTGTGTCACCGAAGGCGTCGGCCACGTGGTGCTGGACTCCGAGTCTGAACTAGAGCTTCTCGACGCCATCGCCGCCGGCCAGGACCGCACCCAGAAGGTGATGATCCGCGTCAAGCCCGGCATCGAGGCCCACACGCACGAGGCCATCGCCACCTCCCACGAGGACCAGAAGTTCGGTTTCTCGCTGGCCTCCGGTTCGGCCTACCGCGCCGCCGAGGCCGCCATCCGCGCCGAGAACCTCGAGCTCGTCGGCCTGCACTGCCACGTCGGCTCCCAGGTCTTCGACGCCGAGGGCTTCACCATGGCCGCCGACCGCGTCCTGGGCCTGTACTCGCAGATCCACCGCGAGCTGGGCGTGCAGCTGCCGGAACTCGATCTCGGCGGCGGCTACGGCATCGCCTACACCGAGGACGAGGAGCCCCTCGACGTCGACGAGGTCGCCCACGACCTGCTCACCGCCGTGGCCAAGACAGCCGCGGAACTGGGCATCGAGCCCCCGGTCGTGCTGGTCGAGCCCGGCCGCGCCATCGCCGGCCCCGGCACCGTCACCGTCTACGAGGTGGGCACCGTCAAGGACGTCACCGTCTCCGACGACGCCACACGCCGCTACCTGTCCGTCGACGGCGGCATGTCCGACAACATCCGGCCCGCCCTGTACGGCTCGCTGTACGACGCCCGCCTGGTCAACCGCTTCACCGAGGGCCCCGCCGTGGCCTCCCGCCTCGTCGGCGCGCACTGCGAGTCCGGCGACATCCTCGTCCGGGACGCGCAGTACCCGGACGACATCGCCGTCGGTGACCTGGTGGCCGTCGCCGCCACCGGTGCCTACGCCTACGCCATGTCCTCGCGCTACAACGCCTTCGGTCGCCCGCCGGTGGTGTCCGTCCGCGCGGGCAAGACCACCCTCATGCTGCGCCGCGAGACGGTCGAGGACATCCTCGCGCTGGAGCCGTAGCGCGCTTCTCGACGATCGCGGCGAGATTGTCACCCCACGTGCTGTGGAAATGGGGCAGCCCCGGTAGGCTGGTCAACGTTTAGCAAGGCCACAACCCATCAGGAGCACCATGACCGAGAACACGCAGCCCAGCTACAACCCCGGCAAGGGAGCCGGCGAGCCGGTTGGTATCGCCATTCTCGGCCACGGCACCGTCGGTTCCGAGGTGCTGCGTCTCATGGGGGAGTCGGCTGACGCCCTGGCCCACCGCATCGGGGGCCCGCTGGAGCTGCGTGGCGTGGCCGTGTCCGATCTGTCGAAGCCGCGCGAGGGCGTCGATGAGGAGTTGCTTACCGACGACGCCATGTCCCTGATCAACCGCGACGACGTCGACATCGTCGTCGAGGTCATCGGCGGCATCGATTACCCGCGCGAGCTGGTCCTGGCTGCGCTGCGCGCCGGAAAGTCCGTGGTCACCGCCAACAAGGCCCTCGTGGCCGCCCACGCCGACGAGCTGGCCGAGGCCGCCGACGCCGCCAACGTCGACCTCTACTTCGAGGCCGCCGTCGCCGCCGCCATCCCGGTCGTCGGCATGCTGCGCCGTTCCCTGGCCGGTGACAACATCCTGCGTATCTCCGGCATCGTCAACGGCACCACCAACTTCATCCTCGACGCCATGGAGTCCACCGGCGCCACCTACGAGGACGCCCTCGCCGAGGCCACCCGCCTGGGCTACGCCGAGGCCGACCCCACCGCCGACGTCG
>NZ_JAUNRW010000027.1 GCF_030535495.1 Corynebacterium sp. | reverse complement strand
GCCAGCCGACGCTACTTCCCGTCGAGGAGCCGGGACACGGAGTCCGGATCGGCGTCGGAGAGCATCTGCCGGCAACGGTCGTACTCGTTGTCCTCGCCGATGAGTGCCGCTGCGCGGGCGAGTGCCGCGATGGCGCGCAGGACGGGCTGGTTGGGCTCATGGGAGTAGGGAACCGGGCCCCAGCCCTTCCATCCGTTGGCGCGCAGCCGGTCGAGGGAACGGTGGTAGGCGGTACGTGCGCAGGCGTAGGCGGTGAGCTTGTCGTCGTCCGACGCCGCCGCCTGGAGGGCGGCCTCCGCGCGGGTGGCCCACACCAGCGGGCTGTCGGGGTGGGCGAAGGCGGTGTCGGCGGCGGCCGGGTCGGAATCACCGGCCGGGTCAGCCGGGAGGGTCACCGGAGGCGGCGCGAGCATGTCATTGAGTTTCATGTCTCCCAAGCCTAGCGGTAGTCTGATATCCGATCATCGGGCCGAAAAGAGGACTTGTGCGGGGCGTAGCGACGGAAGTGAACGCGGAGAAGACCGACGCGCTCCCCAGAAGCGTCTCCTACCGTTACGATCTGGACGGCCTGCGCGGCATCGCCATCGCCTTCGTCGTCCTTTTCCACATCTTCGTCGGACGGGTGTCCGGCGGCGTGGACGTCTTCCTGCTGCTGTCGGGATATTTCTTCCTCGGCTCCCAGCTGCGCTACGCCTCCCGGGATGATGCGGCGCCGAGTCCCTGGTGGCCGATCTGGCGCACCATAAGGCGCCTGTTCCCGGCCCTGGTGCTCGTGCTCGGCTCCACCGCGCTGGCCATCCGCTTGCTGACCCCGGAGCGCCAGCAGATGGATCTGGCGTGGCAGTTCCTCGCCAGCCTGGGTTACTTCCAGAACTGGGAGCTGGCCGCGCAGGCCGCCTCCTATGACGCGGCGTCCGCCCTGGTCAGCCCATTGCAGCACCTGTGGTCCATGGCGATTCAGGGACAGTTCTACCTCATGGCCATCGCCCTGGCGATGATCATCATCTGGGCCCGTCGGGCCGGACTGGACCTGCGCCGGGTGGTGACCCCGTTGCTCGTGCTGGTCACCGTGGCGTCCTTCGGGTACGCGATGTGGTCACAGCAGGTCGACCAGCAGTACAACTACTACTCCACGTGGTCCCGGATGTGGCAGCTCACCCTCGGCGGTCTGCTCGCCCTGCATGGCCGCAAGCTGCAGCTGCCGCCGTGGCTGCGCGCCGTGGTGACGTGGATCGGTCTGACGATGGTCCTGACGGCGGGTCTCATCTTCGACGGTGCCCTGCAGTTCCCGGGCCCGGCGGCGCTCTATCCGATCGGTGGTGCGGTGCTCATCATCCTCGGCGGCGGACACAGCCGACTGTCGACGGCGCTGGCGGGCCGCTCCATGCGGTGGCTGGGTGACATCGCCTACCCGTTGTATCTGTGGCACTGGCCGCTGCTCATCATCTCCACCGCGTACCTCAGCCAGGAGACGCCGAGCGTCCTGCTCGGTGTCGGGGTGGTCGCGGTCTCGTTGGTGCTGGCCGATCTCACCCACCGTTTCGTCGAACTGCCGTTGCGCCAGCATGCCAAGCGCCCGCTCGCGGGGGAGGACCGGGTCGCGGAGGCCCGGATCGGACTGCGGTACCGGATGGCGCCGCGCCTGCGGGCGGTCGGGGCCGTGGCCGTCGCCGCGGTGGTCGCCGTGCTGTTGACGGTTCCGTCGTCGTGGCAGGCGCGGATCGACACGTTCGGAGAAGAGCGTCTCGACGCCCGCCTCTACCCCGGGGCCCGCGCCCTGCTGGGGGAGCGGGTGCCGGTGGTCCCGGAGTACCAGCCGGACGCGTTCATGCTGCAGGAGCTGTATCCACCCGCGTGGGCCAACGGGTGCATGTCGGTGTTCGGGGATGACCCGTCCGTGCTTCCCGTGGACAACGGCGGGGAGGACCACTGTGTGTTCGGCGACCCCGCGGGTTCAACCGAGGTGTATCTCATCGGGGGCTCCCATGCCGAACAGTGGGTGACCCCCCTGGACATGCTCGGCCGGGAGCACGGATTCCGCGTGGTTCCCCTGGTGCGGCAGTCCTGCCCCGCCTTCGTGGTGGAACGCGACGGCGTCTTCTCCGAGGAATGCCAGATCTTCAACCAGCAGGTCGCCGAGCGGCTGGACGAGGTCCGCCCCGATCTGGTCATCTCCAACTCCACCCGCCCGCTGCTGGAACTCGCCCGCTTCATCGACGAGGTGCCGCGCAGCTACCTCACGTTGTGGGAGTTCCTCGAGGACCGCAACATCCCCTTCGTGGGGCTGCGGGACAACCCGTGGTTCCTCGAATCGGACGGCTCAGGTTTCATGGTCTCCTGGTGCGTGGCCGAGACTGGCGACGTCCACGGATGCGGCATGCTCCGGGAGGAGGCCTACGCGCCGGTGGATCCGTCGGCGGCCTATCTCAACGCCCGCCCGGACATGAAGGCGGTGGACACCGCCGACTGGTTCTGCCCCGGTGAGACCTGTCCCGGGGTCATCGGCAACGTCTACGTCTACCGCGACGGCAACCACTTCTCCAACGCCTTCGGTGAGACCCTCGCGCCGTTGCTGTGGCGTGAGATCGAGGAGTTTCTCTAGCGCCAGAACTGACTGGCGTCGAGCCCGAAGTCGTAGAGGGCGCGACGGACCACGGGCAGGCTCAGGCCGATGACCGACGACGGATCCCCCTCGATCCGGTCGATGAACCAGCCGCCCAGAGCCTCCAGGGTGAAGGCCCCGGCGCACTGCCAGGGCTCGCCCGAGGCGGCGTAGGCCTCGATGTCGACGTCGGAGGCCTGCGCGAAGTGGATGGTCGTGGTCGAGGTCTCGACGTGTTCCTGACCCCGGTGGATGAGGCAGTGGCCGGTGAGCAGCTGCGCGACCTTACCGGCCTGCTGGTGCCAGCGGCGCACGGTTTCTTCGGGGGTGTGAGGTTTGCCCTGGAGGTGGTCGTCGATAAGCAGCATGGAGTCGCCGCCGATGACGACATCGTCGGGGAACTGCGTGGCGACGGCACGGGCCTTGGCCCGAGCCAGGGCCGCGACAGCCTCGGCCGGGCTGCCCTCGTGGGCGGCCAGCAGGGCGTCCTCGTCCACATCCGCCGGGCAGATCACCGGATCGACCCCGGCGTTGTTAAGGATCATCCGGCGCGAGGGCGAGGATGAGGCGAGAACGATCCGCATCAGTAGAAGGTGACGTTGCGGAACGCGTTCGGGTTGTAGAGGGTGGTGCGCTGCAGGCGGTCCTCGGGACGGCCCCACATGTTGCGCTCGCCGGATTCTTCTGCCGGGCGCTTCTTGGCCAGGGCGGTGAGCACGGCGGTCAGGGCGGCGAGCTCGGTGGCGTCCGGGTTGCCCTTGAGTACGCGGAACAGCGGCTTGTCGGTGAGGGTGGTGGTCACGTGTCGCTCCTTAGAGGGGGATGTTTCCGTGCTTCTTCGGCGGGGTCTGGATGACCTTGCGGTCGAGCAGACGCAGACCCTCGATGAGCTGCGGACGGGTGGTGGACGGCTCGATGACCGCGTCGACCAGGCTGCGCTCAGCGGCCAGGTACGGGTTGATGTGGTTGTCGGCGTAGGCCTGCTCGTCGATCTTCCCGTCGAGTGCCTCCACGGCGGCCGGGGCCTCCGTGACGGCGATCTCTGCGGTCGGCCACGCGAAGACGAGGTCCGCGCCCAGATCCTTCGAGCCCATGAGCACGTAGGACGGGCCGACGGCCTTGCGGATGATGACGGTGATCTTGCCGACGCTGGCTTCGGCGTAGGCGTAAGCCAGCTTGGCACCCCGGCGCAGGACCCCGGAGTGCTCCTCCTCCTGGGAGGGGAGGAAACCGGGGGAGTCGACGAACTCGACGACCGGCAGGTTGAAGGCGTCACAGGTGCGGATGAAACGGGCGGCCTTTTCCGCGGCCGCCGCATCGAGGCAACCGGCCAGCACGCCGGGCTGGTTGGCCACCACGCCCACCGCGCGGCCTTCGACGCGGGCGAAGGCGGTGACGATGTTGGCGGCGTAGTCGGCCTGCAGTTCCAGGAGTTCGCCATTATCGACGACCCGACGCACCACATCGCGGACATCGTAGACGTGGGCGTCGGCGTCCGGAATAAAGGAATCGAGCTCCCGGTCGGTGTCGGTGATCTCCAGGGAGGTCTCGGTCTCCGGGCGCGGGGCCTCGGCGCGGTTGTTCGCCGGCAGGTGGGACACGACGTCCTGGACCAGGCCGATAGCGTCGAGATCCGTCGGCGCGCTCAGGTGGGCGGTGCCGGAGGTGGTGCCGTGCACGGTGGCCGACCCCAGGGAATCCGGGGTGGCCGCCTGGCCGGTGACCTTTTCCACGACGTCGGCCGCGGCCAGGTGCAGGGAGGCGTCCTCGACCATGACGACGACATCGGCGAAGACCGGGGCCAGGCCGTGCAGCCCGGCGGTGTGGCCGGCGACGACGGCGATCTGCGGGATGAGCCCCGAGGCCGTGGTGGTGCGCGCCAGGATCTTCGAGTACATCGACAGGGTGACGATGCCTTCGGCGACACGCGCCCCGGCGCCCTCGTGGATGCCGATGATCGGGACACCCGTCTTGATGGCCAGGTCATAGACCTTGATGATCTTCTCGCCGTAGACCTCACCCAACGAGCCGTCGAAGACGGTCGCATCCTGGGAGAACACGCACACCTTGCGGCCGTTGATGGTGCCGTAGCCGGTGACGACACCGTCGGTGAGCGGGCGCTGCGCGTCGAGCCCGAACTGGGTGGAACGGTGGCGCGCGAGGGCATCGGTCTCCACGAAGGAGGATTCGTCGAGCAGCGCCAGGACGCGCTCACGGGCCGTGGCGCGGCCGGAGGCGTGGGTGGCCTCGACAGCGTCGGTCCCCACCGGGGCCTCGGCCTCCGCCAGGCGGGCGCGCAGGTCGGCGAGCCTTCCGGCGGTGGTGGTGAGATCAGGGGAGGTGGTTGTCATGGTGTCCAAGTCTATGTCGGTCCCGTCATGGAACTGAAATGAGTCTAGTGCAGGAGCTGGAGTCGGTCGAGTGCGCGTTGAAGGCTCGGCACCTTCTTCGCGGCACCGACAATGTCCCAGTGATGGCGGGCGAAATCGTTGATCAGCGTTGTGAACTCCGGACCGGGGGAGACGTCTTCGCGCACGAACTGTTTCTGGAAGGCACGCGGTGAATGTTGGAGGCTCAATTGCAAAAGAAACCGCTTCGGATCTTCAACATCTTCGGGTGCGACGGGGAGCTTCGCCCGGGGGACACGAAAATACGCGGCGACCCCATCCGGGTCCCCGAGAAACCAGCCTTCGGACATTGTGTGCACGATTCGGAGCAGGAAGCTCTCGGGTGCAGGCTCGCTGAAGGAACTCAACAGTGAACGGCGAAGCTGTACAGGGCAGGCGCCGTCCGAGTCGCGCAGAACCAACCACGCTCGACCGTGCTCGTAGCGAGCAGCGCGGGCGTACTTGGCAATGTCCGGGTCCAAACGGGACTTGCCACGCTTCGCATAGCCCGCACCGACCTCGTGCCCTGACGCAATGATGAGAGCATGAGCTACGCCAAGATCTGAGGCACCTTCCACCACAGCGTTGATGACCATTGCTCTACCCCGCTAACGTCTGGGGCACGGTGGAAAGATCATTCGGGTCGATGAGGCCGGACACAATGTCGGCGCGGGGAAGTCCCACCGTGAGTTGAGGCTGCGCCTGACTGATCTCGGACAACAGGGCGCCCTCGGTTCCGTTATTGCCTACGGTGAGGACGAGAATCTCGGAGGGATGGACACCTTCGTCGTCCAGCAGGTCAGGAGAATGGGTGGACATGAACACCTGGAGGTCGTTTCCCCGCTGAGCGGAGGCGAGCATGGTCGGCAGGGACCTCACGATAGCCGCATTGAGGGACAGCTCGGGTTCCTCAAGCAGGAGGAGACCTCCGGACGTGCGGGAAGAAATCACTGCCCACAGCAGGCCAATGAGCCGAAGAGTGCCATCCGAGAACTCCGTTTCCCGCTGGAGCGCTGGGCTTTGACGCCAGTTTCGGTAACCGGCAACCAGGTGAGGTTGACCCGATTCATCGACCTCGAGAGTGAGTGATTCGAACTGCGGCACAGCAGATTGGAGAACCTGCTGAATCGTCGACAGCCACTTGGAGCGGGTTCTCGCCGATGTGGAATTGATGGAGCTGAGTAGACCACTGCCGTAAGGTTCATTGCTGTGAGCACCGGGGGACGTCTCGCGGATGGCCTGAGGCGAGAGGTGAAAGTAGCGGATCGATCTGAAGTGCTCCGCGATTCCGCGAAAGGACTTGTTGGTGAAAATCTGTTCCAGGTGAGTTTGCGTGAGCAGTTCAGGGTCCTGGCGATCGTTCTCGTCCGGCCGATGAAGGATGACCTCCCCGTTGCGGGTCACCTTCTCTGAATCAACCAGGGGTCGATGGTGCCCACGGGGTTCACTCTTCACCGACAGCTCGTAGTCCCAGGAAACGTCACCGTCGAGAAGCGATACCTTGATCCGCAACTTCCCCTCAGCATTGTTTCGGCTGAACAGACTTTTCACCTTGGACATCCCGCCTCGGCTATCCACTGCAGCAGCCAGGCCTCCGCCGTCGGCGGCGATGTCTCCCAAAAATCGGAACAGATCCAGGAAGTTGGACTTGCCGGAGGCGTTGGGGCCGACCACGATCAGTCGATCCTCGACCGGGAAATCAAGCGAACGAAAATTGCGCCAGTTGTCCGTGGACAGCGACGTGATTTTCAAGGTGACTCCTTCGGAACGAGACGGATGGACACGAAAAGCCCAGTTCCACCGCTAGTGTAGCCGGGGAACTGGGCTCCGAGCTTGCTTTCGTCAGCCGGTTTACAGCGGGATGTTGCCGTGCTTGCGGGCCGGACGGGAGACGTTCTTGTCCTTGTACAGACGCAGGTTACGGGCGATCATGCCGCGGGTCTCCGAGGGGAGGATGACGGCGTCGATGAGCCCGCGCTCGGCGGCCTTGTACGGGTTGAGCATGTGGTCCTCGTACTCGCGCTCGAAGGACTTGAACAGCTCGACCACGTCGAGACCCTTGGCCTCGGCCTCCTTGAGCTCCTTGCGGTAGATGAAGCCCACGGCACCGGCCGCGCCCATGACGGCGATCTGCGCGGTCGGCCACGCCAGGTTGACGTCGGCGCCCAGGCCCTTGGAACCCATGACGCAGTATGCACCGCCGTAGGCCTTACGCATGGTGACGGTGATCTTCGGGACGGTGGCCTCGCCGTAGGCGTAGAGCAGCTTTGCACCGCGGCGCAGGATGCCGCCGTACTCCTGGCCGGCGCCGGGCAGGAAGCCGGGGACGTCGACAAGCAGGACGATGGGGATGTTGAAGGCGTCGCAGGTGCGGATGAAGCGGGCGGCCTTCTCGGAGGAGTCGATGTCGAGGCAGCCGGCGTAGACGGAGGGCTGGTTGGCGACGAAACCGACGGACTGGCCCTCGATGCGGCCGAAGGCGATGACGACGTTTTCGGCGCGCTCGGCCTGGATCTCCAGGTACTCACCGTCGTCGGTGAGGCACTCGATGACCTCGCGGACGTCGTAGGGCTGGGTGGGGGAGTCCGGGATGATGCCGTCGAGCTTGAGATCGTCGGCGGTGAGGTTGTCACCGACGGAACCCTCGTCGGCGGTGAACTCCTCGTACGGGGCCACGGTGCGGTTGTTCGACGGCAGGAAGCCCACCAGGTCGTGGACCCAGTCGAGGGCCTCTTCGTCGGTCTTCGCGGTGAAGTGGGAGTTGCCGGCGGTGGACATGTGGGTGGAGGCGCCGCCCAGTTCCTCCTGGGTGATCTCCTCACCGGTGACGGTCTTGATGACGTCGGGGCCGGTGACGAACATCTTGGAGGTCTTGTCGACCATGACGACGAAGTCGGTCAGTGCCGGGGAGTAGGCGTTGCCGCCGGCGCAAGCGCCCATGATCACGGAGATCTGCGGCACGACGCCGGAGGCGTGGATGTTCTGGTAGAAGGTGCGGGCGATCTGGTCCAGGGAGACTGCGCCGTCCTGGATGCGGGCGCCGGCGCCCTCGTAAAGGCCGATGAGCGGACGGCCGGTGGTGACGGCAAGATCCATGATCTTGATCATCTTCTCGCCGTACACCTCACCGAGGGCGCCACCGAAGACGGTGCCGTCCTGGGAGAAGATGCATACCTCACGGCCGTCGATGGTGCCCCAGCCGGTGACGATGCCGTCGGTGGTCGGGCGCTTCTTGCCCATGCCGAAATCATTGGTGCGGTGCTTGGCCAGCATGTCGGTCTCGACGAAGGAGCCCTCGTCGAGGAGGTAGTCGAGTCGCTCACGCGCGGTGAGGCGCTCCTGGGAGTGCACGCGCTCGACGGCCTTCTCACCCATCGGGTAGGTGGCCTCGGCACGGCGACGCTTCAGGTCGGCGATCTTGCCGGCGGTGGTGGTGACGTCGGTCAGCTCGGACAGATCCGTCAAAGGTGAGGAAATGGTCATGTTTGGGGAGTGTAGACCTCTTTTGCGTTGGTTTCCACAACGAAAGCGGTGTGATGCGCGTCACTTAAGAGGTTTGTGCAGGTGACAGTTGTTTTTTCGGCAAAACTTCGGCGTGTCGGAAGTGACGCGTGTGACGCGGGATAGGGTGGGCAGCGTGACTTCCCTCGCCTCCCGCCTGCCTCAGTACGCCGCTGTCCGCCGGGTGGACTCCACCGGATCCACCAACGCCGACCTGCTCGCTGACACCACCGCCCCCGCCTACACCGCCCTCGTGGCCGGTGAGCAGTCCGCCGGGCGCGGTCGGCTGGGACGCCCCTGGGCCTCCCCGCCCGGCACGCAGTCCATCATGTCCGTGCTGCTGCGGCCGAGTTCCGCGGAACTGGATCGCCTGGGCACCATCCCGCTGGCTGCGGGCCTGGCGGTGCTCGATGCCGTGCGGGTGGTCTCCGGGGCGGCGGAGGGGCCGGAACTGAAGTGGCCCAACGACGTCCTGTGGGAGGGGCGCAAGCTGTGCGGCATCCTCGCCGAGGCCGCCGGATTCCCCGAGGACCCACGCGTGGTCGTCGGCCTGGGCGTCAACGTCTCACTGACCCGGGAGCAGCTGCCCGTGCCCCACGCCACCTCCCTGGCGCTGGAGGGCGTGTCCGTGAGTGCAGAAGAGATGACGGTGGAGGTGCTCGCGGCTCTGCACCGGCGACTGCAGCAGTGGTCGCGCGGCGACCGCAGCCTCATGGATGACTACCGCGCGGAGTGCATCACCATCGGCAAGGCCGTGCGGGTCGAGACCGCCACGGGAGATCTTCTCGGCGAGGTCACCGACGTTGCCCCCGATGGGCGCATCGACCTGCTCACGCGGGACAGTGAGCGCCATCTCATCGCCGCCGGCGACGTCACCCACCTGCGGCGCACAGATACCTCCTACTAGGCGGCCCCGGGTAGGATCCCCAGCCATGGGATTGTTCCGACCGGTTCAGGGAGAAGTGGTGCGCGCCGACCTGACGTCGCCGCTGCACTCGTTGACCTTCCCCGCCCTGGAACTGATCCTGGTCACCGGCCTGAGCTGGATGCTCATCGGGTGGCTCGACCAGCCGGGGTCGATGGTGGATCCGCAACTGCGCAATGCCGTGGTGGTGTTCTGGCTGGTGCTGGCCTTCTGGCGTTTTTTCTGGCCACTGCTGAAGTCCCGGCGCCGCCGCTTCGTGGTCACGGATCAGCGCCTGGTGGTCCGCGCCGGGGAGTTCCGCGCCCGCACCGACTCCATTCCCTTCCGGGACATCCGTTCCGTGTCGCGCCGCCGCAATGGGATTTACCTGGCCATCGTGGGGTACGAGCGGCCGCTGTATTTCCCTGACGTGCCGCGCGCGAAAAAGGTGACGGCCATGATCGAGGAATCCCTGCCCCCGGCGCCGGTACGATACTGGTAGTTCCGGCATGGACGGCCCGCTGACTATAGTTGAGGCCGTGACTGAACCCGCAGGTAACCAGAACGCCCACGTCCCCGGCATGCCGGTCGTCACCGTCATCGGTGACGGTCAGCTGGCCCGCATGATGCAGACCGAGGCGATCGAGCTCGGCCAGTCGATCCGTCTGCTGGCCGGGGCTCCGGACTCCTCGGCCGCCCAGGTGGCGGCGGACGTCGTGATCGGCGACTACACCGACCTGGACGATCTGCGCCTGGCGGCTCACGGAGCCAGCGCCGTGACGTTCGACCATGAGCACGTCCCCACCGAGCACCTGCATCAGCTGATGTCCGAGGGCGTCAATGTCCAGCCGGGACCCGATGCCCTGGTCAACGCCCAGGACAAGCTGGTCATGCGCAAGAAACTGCGCGAGATCGGTGCGCCCGTCCCCCCGTTCGCCGCCATTGAATCCGTCGAGGACGCCCGCGGCTTCTCCGCCGCCGTCGACGGCGCCGTCTGCCTCAAGGCCCGCCGCGGCGGCTACGACGGCCACGGCGTGTGGTTCCCGCGGCCGGAGGAGCTCGACTCACTCACCCAGGAGCTTCTCGACGCCGGCACCCCCCTCATGGCGGAAAAGAAGGTGGCGCTGGTCCGTGAACTGTCCGCCATGGTCGCCCGCCGGCCCGCCGGTGAGGTCGTGCCGTGGCCGGTCGTGGAATCGGTGCAGACGAACGGTATCTGCACCGAGGCCGTTGCCCCCGCCCCGGACCTGTCCCCGGAGCTGGCGGAACGCGCCCAGCGCCTGGCCGTCACCGTGGCCGAGGAACTCGGCGTCACCGGCGCCCTCGCCGTGGAGCTCTTCGAGTACCTCGACGAGAACGGCCAGCCCACCATCGCCGTCAACGAGCTGGCCATGCGCCCGCACAACACCGGCCACTGGACCCAGGACGGGTGTGTGACCAGCCAGTTCGAGCAGCACCTGCGCGCCGTCCTCGACTGGCCGCTCGGCTCGGTGCGGCAGACCGCCCCGGTCACCGTCATGGCCAACGTCCTCGGCGGGGACACGGATCCCGAGACTCCCATGGCGCAGCGCATGCTGGACGTCCATGCGCGTTTCCCGGAGGTCAAGATCCACATGTACGGCAAGACCTACCGAGCCGGGCGCAAGATCGGCCACGTGAACCTGGCGGGTGAGGATCTCGAGCGGGTGCGTCGCGAAGCGCGCCTGGCCGCCGACTACCTCGTCAACGCCCGCTGGGCTGACGGCTTCATCGCTTAGAAGGAGTACCAAACTCGAGCACGGGAGATGAGGAGCTGACGAGCCTTGGGCAGGCTCGAAAGGTCAGCTGCAGCGTGCACTGCAATTCTGCTAGACAGTATGCCGTCGTAACGGGTGTGTGGCCTGCTCTAGGATGACGTCTTCGGTAGGTTGCCTGGATCGTCCCCCCGACGACGCGATGTCTGGGGAGTGCTGCGCACAACGAACTCACATGGCTGGGTATACAGATTTGCAGTCCCGGGATCAACGGGCTCGCTGTTACGACACCTCTCGGAGTCTCGCTGCGATACGCTCCGGCGTGGTGTCGTTGATCCACACCCCCATTCCCGACTCTGAACCAGCCAGGTACTTCATTCGGTGTGGTGCCCTCATGAGGCTGAATAGGTTCAGGTGGAACCGCATCTCGTGAGATGCCACGTTCGCAGGTGTTTGGTTCCACGCGGCAATGTATGGAGTTTTATCCACTCCAGGGTAGAACTGATCCACCCGCTGAAGGAGATCGAGGTACAGGACCGCCAGTTCGTCCTTCTCTTCGTTGCTGAGGTCGGTGAAATCCCGAACCTTTCTATGCGGGATGATCATCACCTCAAGTGGCCACTTGGCGGCTGGCGGAACGAGGGTTGTGAAGTGAGTTCCCCGGGTCACGATGCGCACCTCCAACTCATGTTCCGCCCTGAGAAGGTCGTCAAACAGGTCTCGGCCGTGCCATGCGAAATACCCTCGGCACTGTTCAATCATTGATTCCAATTGCGGTGGAATGAACGGGTAGCTGTAAATCTGCCCGTGGGGGTGCTGCAGAGTTACCCCGATTTCCACACCCCGGTTTTCGAAAGGATAGACGGACTCCACACCGTCGATCTTGCTCAGTGCTTCAGTACGATGTGCCCACACCTCAATGACCGTTCGCACTCGGTGGGGAGTCAAATCGCGAAAACTCTTCGTGGCGTCGGAAGTGAAGCAGACGACCTCACACCGTGCCTGCGCGGGGAGTCGGGGTACGGCTGGTGCCGAAGTGGGAAGGTTTAACGTGGAGTCGTCCAGGGCGGCATTCAGTGAGAATGAGGGGAAGCGATTCTCGAAAACTGCGATGTCGTAATCGTCAGCCGGGATCTCTGTCGGAAGTTGCCCGGGGACAGTGGGCGCCAGAGGGTTCTCGTTAGCCGGTGGCATGAATGTTCGCTGCATCCGGTGAGCTGCATAAACAACCCATTTGCCGGACAGGGGATCTTTCCGCATTTCGGAAAAGTTCGAGGTTGCGGAAAGTTGGCGATCATCTTTGAGTTTTCGAAGGGCGCCGCCGGTGAGGTAGGGCTCTGTGTCGTCGAAGTAGAGCAATTCTCGACCGTCTGCAAGATAAGTGGTGGTGACTTTGTAGGGGTGTGACTGCATGAGGCATCGGGTCCTGGGAAGAGGAGGGGAGCTGCGTGCTTTCTCCAACTCTAAGGAATCCTGGCACTTTAGGCAACCGTTCCCATTCTGGCCGCATGCGGGCCGACGGGGGTTTGCTGCAGGGATTTGCGGGGGACGGGTGGGATCACGGGTTAGGTTCGGTGTTTGTTGTGAGAATCGGATCGATAGGGTTAGTGTTGGCAAGATGTAGAGGGAACGATTTTCTTTCAATGCTTCCCGCCTGACCAGAGGTTGCCGCCGTTGGGCGGGTTAAAGTGGGAAAACACAGTCCCTCTGGCCAAAGCAACACTTGGAGTACCGTATGTCCTCGGAAAAGTCCCGACCAGCGGGCCGCAGGGTCACGATTATCGACGTTGCGGATGCTGCGGGAGTATCGAAGTCAACTGTTTCCAGAGTTCTGTCCGGCAAGGGGCATTACTCCGAAGACACGAAAATCAAAATCCGGCGGGCTGCCAAGGAAGTCGGTTATACGGCCAATACTGCGGCGCGCTACCTTCGAGCGGATAACTCACATATCATCGGGCTCCTTTTACGAGATGCCCATAATCCGGTATACGGGACTCTGCACCGCACTTTGCAACAAGAGGCTTACCAGTCGAACCAGCAACTGATGTCCATGACGGTGGTTTCTCCGGATGCCCGGAGGCGAGAGCTTGAGGTGATACGGGATTTCGTCGGGCTCAGGGTTGGCGCCATCATGGTGGCCAGCGGAACGATTCCCAGCGAGGAACTCGTTGAGATCACTGAGGGAACTCCGACACTGGTGATCGGTCGCCCGGAGGTCAAGCCGGAGCTTCATAACCTCGCCTTTGACGAACTGTTGCACGGACAGATGATTGCCGACCGTGTTCACAGTTTGGGCTACCAAAAGGCCGTAGTTGTGACTCTCAGCCGGGACTATTCTCATGGAGGTGCCGCGCGGACGCTCGCCTGTGCCGATCAACTACGACGTCATGGGGTCGAAGTCGTGGAATGGCCGGTGGAGTACACGTTGCTTTCCGACGAAGACCTGAACGGAATTCTCAGCTTGTCCGGGCATAAAGCTCTGGTCGTTCCTTTCGACAGAGTCGCGATAGACGTGATGAGAAGACTTAGGGATCGGGGGATCAGAGTACCCGAGGATCTCGGGTTGGCATCGTGGGACGGCATGAGTGAAGGCATCGATCTCATTGGTCTGACAACTGTCAGGTTGCCAGTTGAAGAAGTTGCGCGGCGTGCGATGGAGGTCATTCAGGACATCATGAAAGAAGAGCCCGCCCGGGCTATCAGAGAGCTCTTCTGTGGAACGCTGCTGCCCGGGCGGACGCTTGTCAAGCAGTAGAGTTAAGTGCTTTCGCGCGCAGCGGTGTCAATGGGAACGAGCCAAGAGTCCTCCGGAAGGAAACCGACAAACACCTCCTCACCGACATGGTGGAGCTTGGCATTACCGGATACTCGGACGTGCAGGAGACCCCATGGGGTGTCTACCTCATAGCGAATGTGATCACCGAAGAATTGCGCTGCAGAGATCGTCCCAGGGGTTTCTACAATGTGCTCTGAGTCCGAAGGACTGGTAGTCACCTTGAAGTCCTCTGGGCGTAGCACCAACGAAGCTCTAGCTTCGTTGGTCGACATTCCGGGTGATCCGACGGCGCTGAATGAGATCCCCTCCAGCCGAACACGGGCTGAACGGTCATTGTCTCCTTCGCTCGAGCAGACGTCGTCGACGTTGACATCCACAATGTTGGCAGTGCCAATAAAGTCTGCAACGAATGCCGAAACAGGTTGCCGATAGATTTCGATCGGGGTTCCCACCTGCTCCACCGCACCAGCCGACATGACGACGATGCGGTCGGACATGCTCATCGCCTCCTCCTGGTCGTGCGTCACGAAGATCGAGGTAATCCCAAGTTCTTGCTGCAAGCGGCGAATCTCGGTACGCATTTTTCCGCGCAGCTTGGCGTCGAGGTTGGAGAGAGGCTCGTCAAACAGTAGGACTTGGGGACGCATGACTACTGCCCTTGCCAGTGCGACACGCTGCTGCTGGCCTCCGGAAAGCTCGTGTGGCGCGCGTTCCGCGTACTGAAGAATATTCATGGAATCCATGGCGGAATTGACTGCTTCGTCGACTTCAGGAGCCTTCATTCCCTTGAGCTTCAGCCCGAACGCGACGTTGTCCCGCACGCTGAGATGAGGGAATAGGGCATAAGACTGAAAGACCATCGACATGGGCCGTTTGTGGGGAGCGACGTCATTGATGCGCTCACCATCGAGCAGGATGTCGCCCTGGGTGATGTCCTCAAATCCCGCCACCATGCGAAGGGTGGTTGTCTTACCACAACCCGATGGGCCGAGAAATGTGACGAACTCCCCGGGATCGATGTTCAAATTGAAGTCACGAACTGCGGTAACAGGTCCATCTGCAGAAGGATACTGTTTGACTACATTGCGCAAAACCAAGGAAGCGGGAGTGAAGTTCTTAGAGTTGTTCAAGGTGAGGCCCTCCTAGTCAGTGCGCAGGTTGCTGTTGCGGTTGATGTACCGGGTGATGATCTCCGTGATGCCCAAAATGATGAGGACAATCACGATTAGCAGGGTGCAGTAGGCGAATGCGTTGCCGAACCTGCCGGCATCGACTTCATCGAGAATCTGAGCCGTCATGACCTTTGTCTGGGGGGTCACGATGAAGATGATTGCAGTGATCACGGTCATCGACCTGGTGATGGCGTACGTAAGCGCCGTGATGATCGAGGGGACAACCAAGGGAAGGGTGACTTTTCGCATCGACGTCACCGGGTCAGCTCCCAAGGATGTGGCGGCTTCCTCTAATGCAGGGTTGATTTGTCGAAGGGCGGCAATGGTGGATTGTTGCCCCGCGGGAATTCCGCGAGCTACATACACCATGATGATCGCGATTGCACCGCCGCCGATTGCGGTGCCTGCAGCGAGAGGCGGTAGGACCTGGTATCCGAAGAGCCATGTCGGGCTAGAGAAGGCAAGAGCGAATCCGAGGCCGAGCACAGTGCCGGGGATAGCCATGCCCAACATTCCAATAAAGTCCAGGA
Source organism: Corynebacterium sp. (assembly GCF_030535495.1). Classification (GTDB taxonomy): domain Bacteria; phylum Actinomycetota; class Actinomycetes; order Mycobacteriales; family Mycobacteriaceae; genus Corynebacterium. The sequence goes on along the minus strand of NZ_JAUNRW010000027.1, from coordinate 8,594 downwards.
CACCGGCGAATCGTCGAATTCGACGTACAACGAGCCATGCAATGAGGACACCGAGAAGCGCGGCGATGGGTGCAGCGATCAATGTCATCCAGGTAGTCGTAACGATCGCCTCTGATCCAAGTCGATACACAAACCGGTAATGATCGAAAGTGAGCCTGTTATTCACACCGAGGATCTGAGTCAATCCCCCAATAACGATGGTCAGGTAAATCAAAGCGATCATGAGCGCCCAGAAGAGCGCGAACAAAAGGATCGGGTATTTCAGCCACGGATTAGTCAGCGGCCGAGGTTTCCCTGCCGGTTTACCGGTTACGGAGATAACAGACTTCCGAGACACCCAATATCGTTGGACGAGGAAGACAAGAATTGAAGGCAGGAGGAGAACTATGGCGATACCGGCCGCTCGGGCAATGTCGCCGTCACCTGCTACCGCAAAGTAGATCTGACTTGCCAGCACCTGAAAGTCTCCACCGAGGACCAATGGGTTGGCGAGATCAGCGATTGATTCTACGAACAGCAGCAGGAACGATGCGGCAAACCCGGGCAAAAGCATGGGGAGAATGACCCTAGACATCGTCTTCAGCGGATTGGCGCCCAGGGAGGAAGCTGCCTCCTCCAGAGACGGGTCAAGGTTCCTGATCATTCCGACGAAGTTCATGTATGCCACAGGGGTGAAGCTCATCGCGAGGACAAGAACCAAACCGGGCAGTCCGTAGATGTCAACCTCCAGCCCAAACAGGTTGTATGTGATGATCCCTCGCCTGCCGAACAATGTGATGACCGCTGTAGCAACTGCGAACGGTGGTGAAATCAGAGGCAAGAGAGCGAGCAGGTGCATTGCTTTCTTGCCGGCGAAGTCGAGTCGAACCTGGGCAAGCGCCAGGGAAAAACCGAAGATCGTTCCGACTATTCCCACCAGCGTGCCAAGCAGCATCGTGTTCAAGAGCGCCTGGAAATGTGTACTCCCGGGCGAAACGGCCTGGATGAGAGCTTCTAGGCCGCGCCCAGAAGTGCCTTGGAAAAAGATCTGGGTGACTGGTAAACCGATGATGAAAAAGAGAACGGTAAGGATGACCGCAGTGAGGATCCAGACCACGGGGTCACCCGAAAAGCGACGGGTTCTAGATCCCGATTGCGGTGGCGGTGCTGCAGGTACGGACGGGACTCCTGCCGGTGTGCCGGGGGTTGTCATCAAACTCATGTTTAGCTCCTAGCAGAAGTCCCGGTGGTACGAGACTGACCGTGTTGGAGGAAGCTGACTACTCGGCAGCTTCCTCGCTGGAAGCAATGCGGGACTCGAACAAGCCGTTCAGATCGGCCTTTCGGGCTGCGGCATCAGCCACGTCCCAGTCGACCTTGTTGACCTTGTTCTGGTCCGGAATGCCCTCCCCAAGTACGGCGTCAGGGTGGGTTGGTGCGGCGTAGGTGGGAACCTCGGGGTACAGGTTCTGAGCTTCCGCACTAACAATCCAGTCGAAGTACCGTTGGGCTTCCTCTGTGTTCGGGGCTCCCTTGAGCAGAGACACTGCGCCGACCTCGTAGCCGGTGCCCTCCTCTGGATAGGTGTACTCCAAGTTGGAGAATCCCTCTTCCTGTGCCATGACACAGTCCGAATCTAGTGCGATACCAACCGCGGCCTCACCGCGGCCAGCCATCTGGGTACCGGTTGCTGCAGACTTGGAGTATTGCACCACATTGTTATCGAGGTTGGACAGGTACTCGAGGACCTTTGCGTCATCACCGCCATACAGCTGGTGGAGGGTGTAAATGATCATGTACCCGACACCGGCAGTGGCAGGGTGAGGCATGGAGATCTGGCCGGCGAATTCAGGCTTCAAGAGATCGTCCCACGAGGTGGGGGCGTCCACCCCGAGCCGATCGAGTTCGTCCTGGTTGGAACAGAATCCGATGGAATCGGTGTAGAAGCCAGTCCAGAGCCCCTCTTCGTCGTTGTACTCCGCAGGGAGCGCCGCGGCGTTGTCGGAAATGTACGGCTCGATGTTGCCGTCTTCATGGGCTACAAGGTGGTTTTCAGCCTGACCTCCGGACCAGACGTCGAACTCGCCCTGATTTGTCTTGAGCCGGGCGATGACCTCGCCAGCTCCCAGCCGGACGTAGGTAGTCTCGATACCGGTTTCGTCCTCGAACGCCTGCGACATCTTCTGGCAGAAGATCTCCTGCTGTGAGCAGGCAATGTTCAGAGTGCCGGTGCCGGACGCTGCTGACGCGCCGTTGTTGGAACCGTTGTTCGTGGCAGAATCTTCGGGGGCTCCACAAGAAGTGAGAACCAATGCTGTTGCGGCGACAGCTGCCGCCGATCCGAATGAGAACTTCATCATGTACAACCTTCAAGTAAGGGCATGTAACTACCGGGTGGATCGACGGACGCCGATCAGTGACGTCCATGGAGAACGTCTCGGGCAAACGGTTTCATGCTCATGTGAACAGAGGGTTAAATTACCGGCAACTTCTAGTTTCCACTTTCTAATTGCGGCCACTGAACTGGAAAAACGCGCCAGAAAATCGATTGCTCAGTTCACTGGCGAACCCCCGCTTTGGGGGAGGGTTGGGGCCGACCTGGACCGGGCCGAAGGCCTGCCGGCATGCCGCGTAAATTCTGGACCAGGTCGTAGAACGCGAGTTTGTGCAGTTCTGGAGGTGTGGGGAGGGGATTTGGGCGAGCTTCACTTTGGGGCGGGCCGGGCATCGTCGGCGGCTAGCGGTTGCTGGGAAGTAAGAACTGTGGGAACGTTTGCCTTGCACTGTGTAGTAGCCCCCCGTTCCCGGCATGAATTCCCATTCTCTGGAGGAAGTATGTCCACTTATCGCCCCAGCAGAATTGCAGCAAGCGCTGCGATTCTCACCCTGATCAGTTCTTTGGCCATTCCATCACCAGCGTTTCCTCAACCCGTTGACGACGAAGATGGGGGTGTGGTCAGTGCGCCGGATACTCCGCGCGGTGACCTTGCACCCCGGGGGGAGTGGCCGACCGTGTCGTACCAGCAGCACTCGGCCTCGACAACGTACGGCGAGGTGGCTTCCAAGTTCTCCCGGACAGGTGAAGAAGCCCCGTTGTTGTTTGCCGCTCACCGTGGTGATACTCGTTCGTTTCCGTCCAACACTATTCCGGCGATTGAACATGCCATCTCGAAGGGTGTGGACATAGTGGAGGTGGACACTCAGATTACTGCTGACGGCCATGTGGTACTCAACCACGATGAAACGGTGGCCCGCACGACAACGGGCGGCGATGATCGCGTGGATGCGATGACGTTGGAGCAGTTTCTCCAGTTGAACGCCAGGGAGGGATTTGGCGACAAGGGCACTACACCGGACTCCGGAGTTTCAGTTGCGACCTTCGACCAAGCCCTCGATGTTGTCGAAGGGCGCGCAATGATCAACATGGATAAGGGGTGGCCTATCCGGGAAGAGATCTACGCGCATCTCGAGCAGCGGGGCATGGTCGACTACGGACTGTTTAAGGGCACAGACCTAGATGAGGCTGAAGCATTTCTCCAGGCGCATCCTGATGCAAAGTACGTGCATATTATTGAGACGAAAACTGGGTTCGATAATTCTGCAGATGCGCAGGCGATTCTCGACCGCAATATTCCCGTGGCAGCAGTGGAGCTTGTGTTCTGGGAGCATAGTGCTCCGTTTGTGCAGCCGGAAATGATAAGTGCATTCAAGGAACAGGGAATCCGAGTGTGGATGAACTCGTTTAATGCGAACTATTCCGGTGGAGGAACGATCAATAAGAACGGGTTGACCGAGGAAGGTCTCATGACCGGACTCGGCAGTTTCCCGGAACTGGTGGCCAAGGGCGCCGATATTATCCAGACTGACAACGTTGAGCTTGCCACCTACTGGCGGGATCGGCACGAGGCCGAAGATGTCGGGGCCTCCTACCTCCGTCAACCTGCTGGTGGGTCTCACCGAGTTGAGGCCGAGAGCTTTCTTCCTGGGGAAAACGGTGTCGACTACTATAATGCGCCCGGTGGCGGGGCCTGCAGCGGTGACGATCGGCTGCCTGGCGCCATCGAAGACCAACAGTGCACATGGGATGGCATTGAGGGGCTGCGCTATCTTCGGGCGGGTGACTGGTACGAATGGTCAGTTGATCTGCCGGAAGCCGGTGAATACCTGGTGTCTCTCAGGGCCGCGCCGATTCGAGCCGGCTCCGTAAGGATTGCTTTTGGGGATCAGGAATACGGTGATCCGATTCCTTTGTCTCCGGCAACGTCAGAGCATCGGCTGATGGAGATGTTCCCAGTTGGTTATCGCCTTCTTGACGCTGGAGAGCATAGGTTCCGAATTGAGTTCGGGCCTGAATCGAGCTACCAGGCGGCTGACTTTATTCAGTTTGACCTTGTATCTGAAGGACAGGACACTGATCCTGGGGAATCGGATCCCACGTCGAGTGTGAGTTCGGGAATGTCGAGCGGTTCCTCCCTTTAGTTATTCGTCGAACCTCCGGTGAGTCGGAAAGTACGGATGGGTTCCCACAGGAACCATCCGTTCTTTCTGTCTTGGGTGACACCAACCAGATGGAATTCCTCTACCGGCAACGACGAGTTGTGCGACGTCCCTATAGCAGCCTCTAGCGCTTGTGCTGTTCGTGAACGGGATCCGTCTGAAATTGTGTAGGCGAGGCTGACGTGCCCGTGCGGGGGAGCAGCTGGAATGGTCCGCGTGCTTGATACGGATGAGATCACGTTTCGGCAGGCTCCCAGAAGTTCATCGAACGCGCCGGATTTCGGATCATCAACGGTAACGGCAAACTCACCAACCTGCGGAGGGGTGAAGGTGAGGGAAAACGGGGCAGACGCGGCAGCTACTCCTCGCAACCGCGAATCGACTTCGGCGTACCATTCATCGTCAACATCGTCGGTGTGCTCGGTGAGCTGGTGCACAGTTGCGTGGAGGGCCCTGGGGGGTTGGACGCCAAGCCAAGGCAGTGGGGTCAACGCGGAGAGGGCTGCTGAAACTTGCGGATTCGCGCTGAGGGGTGATGCATCAATGTAGATGTGCAGGCGAGGGCTCGTGGAGGGCCACTCGGTCGTCGGATGGCCAAAGAACCTTCTCATGTGACGAAGTGTAGTCTCAAGCGACGCTGAAATCAGGAAGTAAGCAACCGGTTGCCCAATGGTTAGCGCGCTGATGGGCCGAAAATGTGAACGGAGTCTGGTGTAGATTCAGGTCCTTATCGACGAGCGAAATAGGACGCGAAAGGACCGCCGCCGATTGGCTGACACCGTCGAGGTCGGCAACTCTGACACAATCAGGCTGGTAGCCACACTCGAAAAGGAGAAAACATGTCCCCACTCGTCGGCATCATCATGGGCTCGGATTCGGACTGGCCCACCGTCGCCCCCGCCGCGGAGGCGCTCGCCGAGTTCGGCGTGCCCTTCGAGGTGGGTGTCCTGTCCGCGCACCGCACCCCGGAACGCATGCTCAAGTATGCACAGTCCGCCCACGAGCGTGGCCTGAAGGCCATCATCGCCTGCGCCGGCGGCGCCGCCCACCTGCCGGGCATGGTCGCCGCGGCCACCCCGCTGCCGGTCATCGGCGTGCCGCGTGCCCTGGCCGATCTCGACGGCATGGATTCCCTGCTGTCCATCGTGCAGATGCCCGCGGGCGTCCCGGTGGCCACCGTCTCCATCGGCGGCGCGAAGAACGCCGGCCTGCTGGCGGTGCGGATCCTCGGTGCCGGGGACCCGGTCCTGACCGAGAAGATGGCCGACTACCAGAAGCAGATGGCCGCCGAGGTGGAGGCCAAGGACGAGCGCCTGCGGAAGAAGCTGCTCGAGGGTTAGTCCCACCGCTCGTTGCCGTGCCCCCTGCCTCACAGGTATGCAGGGGGCATGACTACTTTTGCAGTGGAGAACCCCAGCACCGGGCAGACCGAGGAGTCGTTCACCCGCATCGACGACTCTGACCGGGACGCCATCCTCGACCGCGCCTCGAAGGCACAGAAGGAGTGGCGCACCACCAGCATCGAGGAGCGCGCGCAGATTCTGCGGCGCACCGCGGAGATCTACCGCGAACGCACGGACGAGCTGGCGGCGATCATCGGCCGCGAGATGGGCAAGCTACGCCGTCAGGCGGTGGGGGAGCTGGGTACGGTCGCCGACATCTACGAGTGGTACGCCGACCACGCCCACGAAGTGCTGGCCGACCGGGAGCTACCCGCAGACGGATCCCTGCGGACCTTCGTGCGCCGGGATCCCCTCGGCACGGTCCTGGGCATCATGCCGTGGAACTACCCCTACTACCAGGTGGCCCGCTGGGCCGCTCCGAACCTTCTGGTGGGCAACGCGCTGGTGCTCAAGCACGCCTCGCTGTGCCCGCTGTCCTCGCAGGCCTGCCAGGACATTCTTGTCGACGCCGGCCTGCCGGACGGCGTGTTCCAGAACATCTACGCCTCCGGATCGCAAATGGATGCCTTCGTGGCGGATAAGCGCGTGGCTGCCGTGTCGCTGACCGGCTCGGAGGACGCCGGGTCCGCCGTGGCGAAGACTGCCGGCGAGCACCACAAGAAATCCCTGCTGGAGCTCGGCGGCAACGACCCCTTCCTCGTCCTCGACGACCACAACCTGGACCAGGTGTTGCGCCGCTACGTCGGGGCGCGCATGTCGAATGCCGGCCAGTCCTGCACCGCGCCGAAGCGGCTCATCGTCCTCGACGAGTTCTATGAGCGCGCACTGGAGTACCTCACCGACAAGATCGGCGGCCTCAGGGTCGGGCCGTGGGACGAGGAAGAGGCGAAGGTGGGACCGCTGTCGTCGATAAGCGCCCGCGACGAGATCGTCGAACGCATCGCGGACGCGGAGGCCAACGGTGCCGCAAAGGTCGTCGTCGGCGGCCGCGCCATCGACCGGGACGGTGCGTACATGGAGCCTGCGCTGCTTATCGACGTCGACCCCACCGCCGACATCGGCCGCAACGAGATCTTCGGCCCCGTCGCCCTGCTGTACCGCGCGGGTGATGTGGAGGAGGCGGTGGCCATCGCCAACGACACCGACTACGGGCTCGGCAGCTACGTCTACTCCGCTGACCTGGACCTCGCGCGGGATGTCGCCTCCCGGATGCAGGCCGGCATGACCTGGATCAACGCGGCCGGAGGTGGCGCACCGGGCCAGCCCTTCGGCGGCATCGGTCGTTCCGGGTACGGACGTGAGCTGGGCCAGTGGGGCGTGGACGAATTCGCCAACGAGCACCTCTACGAGGTGAACGAGGCACCCTAGTTCGAGGGCCTGGATGGCAGTCCGACACATAGGATTGAGGGGGTCATCCATTCCGCGCTTCCGCGGAGCGTTTCCTCTAGGAGCCTGATGCCCCTTCTCGTCCTCGGCGCCCGCACGCTGCACGGGTACCCGAGCCGGATTCTCGTCGACCGGCTGCGCGCGGCCGCCGCTCTTATCGACGCCTCCGCAGACCCCGTCCAGGTCGTCGTCTCCGGCGACGGCGAGGCTGCCGCCATGGCGCGGTGGCTGGTGGAACACGGCGTCGATCCCGAGCTGGTGGTGCAGGAACCGTACGCCCGCTCCACCAACGAGAACCTCGAGCTGGCCCATGCTCTCATCCCCGGTGTGGAGCGCTGGACGGTGGTCACCTCCGATTTCCACGTCCCGCGCACGCGGCTGTGGGCCTGGCACCTGGGCATCCCCGTGCGCGTGGTGGGAGCCAGGACGCAGCGTCGCGACCTGCTGGTCGCGGCGCTGCGGGAGTGTCTGGCCCTGCCTCACTCGGCCCTGCGGATCGGGTGGCGGAGGCTACTGGCTAGAGCGTCACGTTCCAGCTGACGGGCATGTCGAAAAGTCCGCCCTCGTAGTTGACCTTGTACTCTCCCGGGTCCGCACCGTCGAAGCAGACGGTTCCGTCGGTGGTGCCGCCGGGGTTGAGCTCGGCATACTCCAGGGTATTCACGTCCAAGCCGTGGATTGCGGGATCGGCGACGACTCCGTTGGGCTTTTCCAGCTCGAAGTCGTAGGGGGCGAAGGACTTCTGCTTGTCGCTGTTGTTGGTCAGGGAGGTGTCGACGCAGACGTAGGTGTTACCGAAGAAGTCGGTGGCGAAACGGGCGCTGTTCACGGTCACCTGCATGCCACCGAGCTCGGTGGTCTCACCGATCTGCAGGTCGGTCGGCTGCTCCGCGGGGGCGTCTGCCTCTGCCTCCGCCTCCACCGCAACCGGATCGGCCACCCCGACAGCCTCAACCGTGTCAGTCGTGGTGTCGTCTGAGTCACCACCGGAGGCAGCGCCGAAGACGACGAGAGCACCGACGATGCCGACGATCCACGGCCACTTCTTCTTTTTCTTCGGCTGCTCGACCGGCGCGACCTGGAAGGGCTGCCCTTGGGGGAACTGGTTCTGGTCGAAACTGTGTGGGGTGCTCATGTCCTGAAGGCTCCTTGCGGCTGGGGCCACCCGAATTGGTGACGCTTCAGAAGCTATCGGTGGCCCCGGACATGAGGCCTATACCTGTGGTGCATGTGTTCGATCTGCGGCATAAACTGCACGGGTTCGTGGGGAAGGGGAAGCCCCTCTGCAAGAGATTACGTCTAGTCAGAACGCGAACAGGCGTTGTGCAG
>NZ_JAUNRW010000026.1 GCF_030535495.1 Corynebacterium sp. | reverse complement strand
GCCATCTCGCCGCGGCCCTGGACCTCCCAGGCGTCGGGGCGCTCGGTGGGCAGGACGCGGATGGAGACGTTACCGATGAGCTCCTGGTCGAGGCGGGCCTTGACCATGCGGGCGGTGAGCTTGTCGCCGCCGCCGCGGCCGGCCAGCGGGGAGGTGTTGACGCCGATGGTCATGGAGATGGCCGGCTCGTCGACGGTGATGCGCGGCAGGGCGACCGGGTTCTCCGGGTCGGCGAGGGTGTCGCCGATCATGATCTCGTCGATGCCGGAGATGGCGGCGATGTCACCGGCGATGACCTCACCCTCGGCCGGGACGCGGGTGGTGCCCACGGTGCGCAGCAGCTCCGCGATGCGGACGTTCTTGGTGTGGGGCTGGCCCTCGTCGTCGTAGTGGATCCAGGCGACCTGCTGGCCCTTCTTGAGGGAACCGGCGTGGACGCGGACCAGGCCGATACGGCCGAGGAAGGAGGAGGAGTCGAGGTTGGTGACGTGCGCCTGCAGCGGGGCGTCGACCTCGGCGGAAGGCTCGGGGAGGACGTCGTAGATGACGTCGAACAGGGCCTGCAGGTCAGCGGCGTCGGGGGCGTTGCCGTTACCGGGGTTCTCGGTGGAGGCCTTGCCCTCGCGGCCGGAGGCGTAGAGGACGGGCAGGTCGAGGAGGGTCTCGGCGGCGGCCGCGGCCTCCTCGTCCTCGAGGCCGGAGGCCAGCTCGAGGAGGAGGTCCTGGGAGTCCTCGACGACTTCGTCGATACGCGCGTCGGGACGGTCGGTCTTGTTGACGAGGATGATCACCGGCATCTTCGCGGCCAGGGCCTTGCCCAGGACGAAGCGGGTCTGCGGGAGCGGGCCCTCGGAGGCGTCGACAAGCAGCACGACACCGTCGACCATGGACAGGGCGCGCTCGACCTCGCCGCCGAAGTCGGCGTGACCCGGGGTGTCGATGACGTTGATGATGAGGTCGCTGCCGTCCTTGCCGGCCCCCTTGCGACGCACGGCCGTGTTCTTGGCCAGGATGGTGATGCCCTTCTCGCGTTCGAGGTCGCCGGAGTCCATCACGCGGTCGGTGACACCACCGTGGTCGTCGAAGACACCGGACTGCTCGAGCATGGCGTTGACGAGGGTGGTTTTGCCATGGTCGACGTGTGCGACGATGGCGACGTTGCGGAACTCAGGATGGGACACGAGTGGGCTGCTCCTATAAAAAGGGGTCGCGCCCGCGTGCAGAGCGGGGACGCGATGTATGAACAGCCCCTGACAATACTCGCAATCAGAAGGTGGTGCACCATCGAGTGTCCGGGAACACGCCGCTAGGCGGGGCACTCCGGAGCGAACTCGTCGAGGCGCACGATCTCGTCGATAAGCGGATCCTCGTTCATCTCCCTATCGGGGTTCCACACGTTGATGATTCCCTCCCCCGGTTCCAGTGCCTCCAGGTCGGTGCGGGAAGCGGCCTCCTGCCGGATGACCTCGATTTTCCGCGAGACGCTGCCATCGCTGCGCGGGTCGACGATCATGATGTGGTCCGGGTTGGGCGGTTCCGTCAGGGGCTGCTCCGCGCGCCAGGGCGCCTGCGGATGGCTGAGGTTGACCTCGAAGCGCCCCGACTGCGGCGAATCGGTGACGATGCGGCCCAGTGTCGGGTTGGGCTCTCCCCCGAGCAGCTCGCGGCCCTGGACGATCTCCACGGCGTTGACGCGGTAGTCACAGGCCTCGATGTGGGCGATGACGTCACCGGCCTCGTTCATGCCCAGGGCGAGTCCCCCGCGATAGTCGTAGTCGTTCATGTCGACGAGGTTGCCGCACGCGCTCAACCCCAGCCCCGCCGGGATGAGCGCGAGCACCATGATCCCGGTGCCCCGCACGCGATGTCCGCTCATGTTCGCCGACTCTACCAGCGGATTCGCCACCAAATCCCCGCGAATGTAACGAAAGCGTCTCGGCCCGCGAAAGAACAAGTAACCGGGATTTCTCCATTCCGGTTGATTCTGTCACGCAAGTGAATATTGTTGGGTAGCGAAACTACTGTTACTCAAGTTGCAAATGTGACTGCCACGCCGCAGGGCGGGCCGTGACACGCGCAACATCGCCGCCAGAGACCACCCCGGAAGAGAGCCTGTCAGTGGGAGATACCGCACACAGCACCCCGATGAAGAAGCTGTGCACCGCCTTCATCGCCGCCGCGTTCGCCACCTCCGGCACCCTCGTCGCCGCCCCCGCGGCCACGGCCAGCCCCCTTCCGGACCTCTCCAGCCACAACCCACTTGACGAGCTCGGTCGCCCGACCCCGCGCACGCAGGCGGAGATCCGCACCCTGGCCAACCAGCCGTGGATGCCCGCCGACGTCCGCAACGTCTTACTGTCCGCCCTGGCATTCACCGCCGGGGAGGACGGGGACGGCGGCCCGGATCTGCCGGATGACGCACCGTCGTTCACGCAGTTCTACTGGCCGACCGTGTCGGGCTCCTGCATCGGAGGCGACCTCGACGCCGTCGGCACCGCGATCGCGGTCCCCGGCCCCGCCGAGATCCCGGCACCGGGCGCGGACGGCGGGCAGACCGCCTTCGTCTTCACCGCCCTGGGCACCGCTCCGGCGGCCGCCGCGCAGGGTGGAATGCACGTCAACTGGGTCAACATCAACACGCTGCAGCACGGGGCAGTCCCGCTGGGCAACCACGGCATCAACCCGGAAGGACCGGCCACGCTGTCCGGAACCGCCGAGACCGGACACGGCACCGTCGTGGCCATGGTCTCGGGCCGGGTCCACACCGCCGACGGCCCCTGCGATTTCATCCCGACTGCTGCGATCATCGACGCGAGGTAACAGGCATGACCACTGATCTGCACCCGGTCAAGGAAGAAACCTTCAACACCACCGACCGGATCAACATTGACCCGAAGGGCCACCTCCGCGAGGTGGACACCTACCAGGTGACCGATTTCGGCCTGTACATGGCCCGCGGCGCCAATCACCCGCGCTTCGGCTACCTGGAGTCGTGGCTGCTGCCGAAGCTCGGCCTGCGCGCCAACATCTTCCACTTCCGCGACGGTGTCGAGGAACGCCAGGACTTCTACTTCGACGTCGCCGACATCCACGTCGCCGACGGCGTCTGGTCCACCCGCGACCTCTACGTCGATCTCGTCTCGGTCACCGGTGAGCCCATCGACGTGCAGGACATCGACGAGCTGGCCGCCGCCACCTCCGCCGGACTCATCTCCGCCGAGGACGCCGAACGCGCCATCGACACCACGCTGACCGCCGTCGAAGGCATCACCCGCCACCGTGACGACGCCATGGAGTGGCTGCGCACCCTCGGCATCGAGCTGACCTGGGCCGACAACGTCACCCTCGTCCCCGCCGAACAGGCGAAATAGTTACCCACTCGTTGTGATCCACGCCACGCCCGCGCGGTAGGTTGAACAGTATCAACCCTGCGAGGAAAGGACCGATCATGACCGAGAAGAAGCACACCTGGGAGTTCCCCGAGGACAAGCCCTTCACCCACAACCACCCGGAGGATGTGGGCAAGGAGACCCGCGAGCAGCGCGAGGACCTGCCGGAGGAGTGGGGCCAGGAGTCCTTCCCCGCCAGCGATCCACCCGCCAACTACTGACGGCTAGGGTTGTGGCATGGACACGACCATCTACCACAACCCCCGCTGCTCCAAGTCCCGTCAGGCACTGGACTACCTGCGCGAACGCGGCATTGAGCCCGAGATTGTCCGGTACCTGGAGGTGACACCGGGCGTCGATAAGCTTAAGGAGCTTATCGACGCCGCAGGCATCACCGTCCACGATGCCGTGCGCACGCGCGAGCCCGCCTACCGGGAACTCGGACTCGGGACTGATACCCCCGACGAGGAGCTGCTTGCGGCCATGGTGGCGCATCCGCGCCTCATCGAGCGTCCTTTCGTGGTCACGGACAAGGGCGTGCGAATCGCCCGCCCCACCGAGGCCATCGACGACATCCTCTGACCCCGCGGCCCCCTCACCAGCCTCAACCCATCGCATGCTTGAAATGTGATGGGTTTTCCCGTTTCCTCGGCAGTAGACCCCCAACGAAGGAGAAACACCATGAAGGTCGTCATCGTCGGCGCCACCGGAAACCACGGAACTGCCGCCCTGCGCGCTCTGCGGGATACCCCGGAGATCACGGAGATCGTCGGAATCGCCCGCCGACTACCCGCCGAGGACCAACCCCCCTATGACGCCGCCACCTGGCATTCCATCGATATCGCCGGGGCCACGAGCGCCGAGGAGGCCATCGCCGCACTCGCCGACGCCTTCGCGGGCGCGGACGCCGTCATCCACCTGGCTTGGATGATCCAGCCCAATGACCGCCGCGAACTGCTGCGCCGCGTCAACGTCGAGGGCACCGAGCGTGTCACACGTGCCGTGGCGCAGGCGCACGTCCCCCACCTGGTCGTCGCCTCCAGTGTCGGCGCCTACGCCCCCGATGAGGCCCGCGGCGAGAGCTCCGATCCGCCGCTGCGCGATGAATCCTGGGCCACCGGTGGCATCGAGTCCTCCCACTACAGCGTGGACAAGGCCGCCCAGGAGGAGATCCTCGACCGTTTCGAGGCCGCCCACCCGGATGTCACCGTCACCCGCCTGCGCCCCGGCCTGACCTTCCAGGGTGATGCCGGTTCGGAGATCCAGAACTACTTCCTCGGCACTCTCGTCCCCGTCCAGGCGCTGCGGGCCGGCAATTTGCCCGCCCTGCCCGTGCCGAAGGGTATTCGCCTGCAGGCCGTCCACGCCGATGACCTCGGCCGGGCGTATGCCGCGGCGATCGTCACAAAGGTCGGCGGGGCCTTCAACATCTGCGCCGACGATGTCCTCGGCTCCCAGGAGCTGGCCGATATCGTCGACCACGGTCGTTTCCTCGAACTGCCGCCGGCCGTCGTCCGCGCCGGACTGGTCGCCGCCCACAAGGCAGGCACGGTCCCGGCGGACGCCGGATGGCTGGACATGGGCATGCAGGTCCCGCTCATGGACAACTCCCGCGCCGCCGTCGAACTCGACTGGCGCCCCCGTGTCTCGGCCGCCGACGCCCTCGCCGAACTGCTCGAGGGCATGATCGAGGGCCGCGGGCTGCCCTCTCCCCCGTTGCGCCCGCGCGAGAAGGACGAGCGCCTCAACCCGGCCGCGGGGGTAGCCGCCGGCGAGGGTGCGGACGCCGGTGCCGGTTCCGCAGCCGGTGGTGAGGAGGCCATCCCCGAGCACTACACGAAGGACCTGCTCGAGCTCTACCTCTCCGATCACCTCACCGGTGCCACCGCCGGCGTCAACCGCATCGAGCGCATGGCGCAGGACTACGTGGACACCCCGATGTTCGCCGAACTGTCGTCGGTGGCCGATGAGATCCGCTCCGACCGCGAGCTGCTGCGCAACGTCATCGAGGACCTCGGGCTGGCCCGCAAGCCCTACCGCCAGGCTGTCGCCTGGGTCGGTGAGCGCGTGGGGCGCCTCAAGCTCAACGGACGCATCCTCGAGCGCTCCCCCATGACGATGCTGCTGGAGGCGGAGATCATGCGCTCGGCCATCAACGGCAAGCTGGGCGGTTGGGAGACCCTGCGCGAGCACGCTGACGGCCTCGGCCTCGACCCGCAGGTGTTCGCGGACCTCATCGACTCCTCCCATCGCCAGCTGGAGACGATCGAGAAGGTCCATGCCTACGCCCGCGAACGCGCCCTGCGCGACAACCGCGACACCTTCTGGGACTGATCAGCGATGAGAGCAGTCACCTGGCAGGGAAAACGCACAGTCAGTGTCGAGACGGTCCCGGATCCGGGACTCAAGACCGCCACCGACGCCATCATCGAGGTCACCTCCACCGCCATCTGCGGCTCTGACCTGCACCTCTACGAGGTCCTCGGCCCCTACATGGACGCCGGCGACATCATCGGGCACGAACCCATGGGTCGGGTGGTGGAGGCGGGCAGCGCCTCGGGCCTCCAGGAGGGTGACCGCGTGGTCATCCCCTTCACCATCGCCTGCGGCCACTGCTGGATGTGCGACCGGAAGCTGTACTCCCAGTGCGAGACCACGCAGGTCCGGCGCGAGGGCTCGGGTGCCCGGCTGTTCGGATACTCACGCCTCTACGGTTCCGTCCCCGGTGCCCAGGCGGAGTACCTGCGTGTACCCCACGCGGACTTCGGGGCCATCCGGGTCGGCGAGGACCTGCCCGACCACCGCTACCTCTTCCTCAGCGACATCCTGCCCACCGCCTGGCAGGGCGTGCGCTACGCCGGGGTCGGCGACGGTGACACGCTCGCCGTGTTCGGTCTCGGGCCCGTCGGGCAGCTGGCCGCCCGCATCGGCCGCCACCTGGGCGCGCGGGTCTTCGGTATCGATCCGGTCCCGGAACGCCGCGCCATGGCGGCCCGCCACGGGGTGGAAGTCTTTGACCTCACGGATGAGACCAACGACGCCATCCGCGATGCCACGCAGGGACGCGGCCCCGACGGGGTCGTCGACGCCGTCGGCATGGAGGCCCACGGCTCCCAGGTGGGCAAGGTCGCCCACACGGCTGTCGGCCTGCTTCCCGACGCCCTCGCCCGCCCCCTCATGGATTACGCCGGCATCGACCGCCTCGGCGCCCTGCACGCCTCGATCGATCTCGTTCGCCGCGGTGGCACCGTCTCCCTGAGCGGTGTCTACGGTGGGCAGGCCAGCCCACTGCCCATGCTCACCCTCTTCGACAAACAGATCCAGGTGCGCATGGGACAGGCCAACGTCAAGGCGTGGATCGATGATCTTCTGCCCCTGGTCGAGGATCCGTCCGACCCCCTCGGCGTCGACGACCTGGTCACCCACCGCCTGCCCTTGGAGACCGCGCCGGAGGCCTACGAGATGTTCCAGAAGAAGACCGACGGCTGCGTCAAGGTCGTCCTTGACCCGCGGAAGTCTCCCTGAGTGTCCGGGCCCGGCGGTCAAAGACCTCCCGCCGGCGCCCGCAGATGGCTAGAATTGCATGCACAGAGTGACGCCCGTCACCCTCAACGAAAGGAAGCGCCATGACCGACCCCCAGAACCCCGATCTCGACGACACCCGCTTCGCCGAGGAGACCGACCCGGGCGCCAAGCCCGGCAAGCGTGAGGAGGCCTGCGAGGACGCCCTGGTCGACCAGTTCGAGAAGGAGTCCTTCCCGGCGTCCGACCCGCCGGCCAACTACTGATGACCGAAGCGCAACACGTCGCAGACCTCGCCACCGCCCACGGTTACACCGTGGCGGTGGCGGAGTCGTTGACGGGCGGCACCCTCTCCGCTGAGCTGGCCGCGACACAAGGTTCCTCCGACTGGTTCGCCGGGGGCATCGTCGCTTATCAGACGCGGACCAAGGTCGAGGTGCTCGGTGTTCCTGCGGGATGCCCGGTCATCTCCGCCCAGTGCGTGACGACGATGGCCTCCTCCCTGGCCGACCTGCTCGGTGCCGATGCCGTGGTGGCCGTCTCCGGGGCGGGCGGCCCGGAGGGCCAGGACGGGCAGCCGCCGGGAACGACGTGGTTCGCCACGCTCGTGCGGGGTCGGGCCCGCACCGAGCGGCGGCATTTCCCGGGTTCCCCCGAGGACGTGCTGGCGGCCTCCCGGGATACCGCCCTGCGGCTGCTCGCCGCGGAGATGGCGGAGTAGACCTGGGCCTAGTCCTCGGACACGCTCTCGAGGAAGTCGCCGACGGTCGAATCCGGCATGGAACGGGCGATGTCGGCCTGCGCCAGCATGCCGACCAGTTCGGTGCCGTCAACGACCGGCACGCGGCGGATCTGGTGCTCCTTCATGGTGGCGAGCACCTGCTCCGCGGAATCATCGGGGGATACGGAGACGACGGTGCCGTCGGCAAGCTCGCCGGCCGTGACCGTCGTGGGATCCTTGCCCTCGGCGAGCGCGGAGACGACGATGTCGCGGTCGGTGACGATGCCCACGATGGCGCCCTCCCCGTCGACGACGGGCAGCGAGCCGACGTCGGCGTCACGCATGTGACGGGCCGCCACCTCGAGGGTGTCGGCGGAGTCGACGGTGACGACATCGGGGCTCATGAGATCTCGTGCGGTGTTCATGTCAGGCCTTTCGGTGTGTTGGTGGGTGACAAGTAGCAGCCTACCTGTAACCCACGTCACACCGTCAGTGGCCGACGAGACCCAGGTTCTCTCCCGTACCCAGTTCGATGTTGAGGCCGGGCACCGAATTGATGAGATCCCGGGTGTACTCCTCCTTCGGATCCGCGAAGACCTCGTCGGAGGTGCCCTGCTCGACGACCGCACCCTGCTTCATCACCACGATGTCATCGGCGGTCTGGCGGACCACCGCCAGGTCGTGGGTGATGAACAGGTAGGACAGATCGAGTTCCTCCTGCAGCTCGGCGAGCAGTCGGATGATCTGGTTCTGCACGAGCACGTCGAGGGCGGAGACCGCCTCATCCAGCACCAGCACCTCGGGCCGCAGCGCCAGGGCGCGCGCGATGGCGATGCGCTGGCGCTGACCACCCGAGAGCTCGTTGGGGAACCGCCGCATGGCCGAGCGCGGCATGGCCACCATGTCCAGCAGCTCCGCGACCCGCTCCTCGCGCTCCTTACGGCTGCCCACCTTGTGCAGGGCCAACGGCTCCTCGATGCAGCGGTAGATGGAGAACATCGGGTCGAGGGATCCGTAGGGGTTCTGGAACACGACCTGCATCTTGCGGCGCATCTCGAACAGCTCCCGGCTGCTCAGCGTCGACAGGTCGGTGCCGTGGAAGAACACTTTGCCGTCGGTCGGGTCCAGCAGGTTGAGCACCATGTTCGCCACGGTGGACTTGCCCGAACCGGACTCGCCCACCAGCGCCAGTGTGGTGCCCTTGCGCAGGGTGAAGGAGACGTCGTCGACGGCCTTGTTCTCACCGAAGATCTTGGTGAGGTTCTCGACGCGGATGACCTCCTCCGTCTTCTCCCCGCGGCCCTGGGCCACCAGCTCGGTGGACTCGACACCGGCGGCCAGGGCCGACTGGATGCGGGCAGAGGCCAGCGAGGGCGCCGCCTTGACCAGTCGCTGGGTGTAGGGGTGCTGCGGATCGCGCAGGATCTGCAGGGAGGGGCCGGACTCGACGATGCGTCCACGGTGCATGACCACGAGGTGCTCGGCACGCTCGGCGGCCAGGCCCAGGTCGTGGGTGATGAACAGCACGGCGGTGCCCAGCTCCTCGGTGAGCCCCTTGAGGTGATCGAGGATGCGCTTCTGCACGGTCACGTCGAGGGCCGAGGTCGGCTCGTCGGCGATGAGCAGCTTGGGGCGGGCGGCCAGGCCCATGGCGATGAGCGCACGCTGGCGCATACCGCCGGAGAACTCGTGGGGGTACTGGCGGGCCCGACGCTCGGCGTCGGGAAGACCCGCCTCCTCCAGCAGTTCCGCCACGCGCGGACGGACCGCAGAGCCCTTGGCCACGTCGTTGGCCTTGAGGGACTCGCCGATCTGGGTCCCGATGCGCCACACCGGGTTGAGGTTCGACATCGGGTCCTGCGGAACCAGGCCGATGTCGGAACCGCGGAACTTCTGCATCTCCTTGTTGCTCAGACCGGTGATGTCCTGGCCGTCGAAGATGATCTGTCCGCCGGTGACCTTGCCGGTGCCCGGCAGCAGGCCGAGGATCGACATGGCGGCGGTGGACTTGCCGGAGCCGGACTCACCGACGATGGCCACGGACTGTCCCGGGTAGATCGTCATGTTGATGCCGCGGACCGCCTCGACGACGCCGGTGGAGGAGGTGAAGGAGATCTGGACGTCCTTCATCTCGAGAAGTGGGGTGCTCATCGCTTCCTCGCCTTCGGATCGAGGGCGTCGCGGACGACGTCACCGAGCATGATGAAGCTCAGGACGGTGAGCGCGAGCGCCATGGCCGGGTAGAACAGGACCATCGGCTTGGTTCGCAGGGAGGCCTGCGCGGCGGAGATGTCTCCACCCCACGACACGATGGTCGGTGGGAGACCGATACCCAGGAAGGACAGGGTGGCCTCCGCGACGATAAAGGTGCCCAGCGCCACGGTGGCGTAGACGATGATCGGGGCCGCCGCGTTGGGCATGATGTGGCTGGAGAGCATCTTCATGCGGGAGGCTCCCAGCGCGCGGGCGGCGGTGACGTACTCCTCGTTCTTCACGCTCATCACGGCACCACGGGTGATACGCGCGATACTCGTCCAGCCGAAGAGTCCGAGGACCAGCACCACCGTGATGATCGTGCGGTAGTCCTTGAACATCTGCATGACGACGATGGCGGCCAGCACCAGCGGGATGGCGAAGAACACGTCGGTGACGCGGGAGAGGATCGAGTCGAGAATGCCGCCGAAGAAGCCGGCGAGCGAACCGATGACGGTGCCGATGAGAACCACCAGCGCGGTGGTGAGGATGCCCACGGCGACCGAGGCGCGCGCCCCGTAGATGGTGCGGGCGAAGATGTCACAGCCCTGGCGGTCGAAGCCGAAGGGGTGGCCCGGCTGGGGATCGCCCAGCGAGTTGGCCAGCACGCAGGAACGCGGGTCGACCGAGGTGAACAACTGCGGGAACAGTGACATGAGCACCGCCACGAAGATGAGCACCGCGGATACCCAGAACAGGGGACGACGACGCAGGCTGCGCCACGCCTCGCCCCACATGGAGGCGGGTGCGGACTCGTCGGCGACGGCGTCGACGGCACCGAGGCCGGTCTCGTCGGTCTCGGCGATGAAGTGGTCCTGCCCCGGGCGCGGGTGCAGGCGGTTGCCGGCGAGGATGTCGTCTTCGCCGGCCGGGTTGGCGACGTTTCTGTTGATGTCAGGCATAGCGGATCCTCGGGTCGAGCACGGCGTAGATCAGGTCCACGATGAGGTTGGCGATGATGTAGACGATGACGAGGACGGTGGTAAACGACACCACGGTCGTCGGCTCGCCCTTGATGATCGCCTGGTAGATGGTGCCACCGACACCGTTGATGGCGAAGATGCCCTCGGTGACGATGGCGCCGCCCATGAGCGCTCCCAGGTCGGCGCCGAGGAAGGTGGCGACGGGGATGAGCGAGTTACGCAGCACGTGGCGGCCCATGACCTCTCCGTTGCCCAGGCCCTTGGCGCGGGCGGTACGGACGTAGTCGGCCCGGAGGTTCTCACTGACCGACTGGCGGGTCAGGCGGAGTACGTAAGCGAACGACACCGCACCGAGCACCACCGCGGGCATGAGCAGCGATGTGAATGTCTCTCTCGAGCCGACGGTGACCGGGAGTATCCCCCATTGCACGCCGACGACGAACTGCAGGACGAAACCGATGACGAAGCTGGGCACGGCGATGACGATGAGCGACATGACCAGAACGGTGGAGTCGAAGATGCCGCCGCGGCGGACACCGGCGATGACACCGAAGATGATGCCGAAGATCGCCTCGAAGGCCAGCGCCATGAGTGCGAGCTTGATCGTGACCGGGAAGGCCCGGGCCATGACGTCGGCGACGGGCTGTCCGGAGAAGGTGGTGCCGAAGTCGAGGGTGAGAATTCCCTTGAGGTAGAGCAGGTACTGGACGATGAACGGCTTGTCCAGGTTGTATTCGGCCTCGATGCGGGCGCGGGCAGCCTCGGACAGGCCGCGGTCACCGCCCAGTGCCTCGACGGGATCGCCGGGCATGAGGAAGACGAGTGCGTAGATGAGCAGCGTGGCACCGAAGAACACGGGGATCATCTGGAGCAGTCGTCGCCCGATATAGCGCAACATAACTAGTCCTTGTGGGTGGATGGCAGGCAGACAGGCAGATACCCGCGTGACGCGCTGTGCGCCTCGCGGGTATCAGTCATCACAGAGGATCAGCGTAGCGCTAGTTCTTCGTGATGTTGTAGTAGACCGGCACGGACTTCCAGGAGAAGACGACGTTGTCGACGTTCTCGGAGTAGCCGCCCGCGACGTTGGAGTACCACAGCGGGATGGCCGGGAGATCGTTGAACAGCATCTCCTGGGCCTCGTTGTACAGGCCGGATGCCGCCTCCGGGGAGTCGGACGCAGCCGCCTCGGCGAGCTTGGCGTCGAAGTCCGGGTTGGAGTAGTCACCGTCGTTGGAGCCGGCGCCGGTGCCGTAGAGCGGGCCGAGGAAGTTACCCGCGGACGGGTAGTCGGCCTGCCAGCCGGTACGGAAGGCGCCCTCGATGGTGCGGTTGGTCACGTCATCGCGCAGGGACTTGAAGTCCGGGTACGGGTTGCCCACGGCCTCGATGCCCAGGGTGTTGCGGATGGAGTTGGTCACCGCATCGACCCAGGCCTGGTGACCACCGTCGGAGTTGTAGGACAGGGTGAACTCGCCCTCGAACGGAGCGATCTCATCGGCCTGTGCCCACAGCTCCTGGGCCTTCTCCGGGTCGTAGTCGAGGACGTCGTTGCCCACGATGTCACCGTCGTAGCCCGGCAGAACCGGCGAGGTGAAGTCGGTGGCCGGGGTACGGGTGCCCTGGAAGATCGTGTCGGTGATCTCCTCGCGGTTGATGGCGTGGGACAGGGCCTGACGACGCAGGACGCCCTCCTCGCCGCCCCAGTGCTCGAGGCTCTCCGGGATGGTGAAGGACTGGAAGACGGCGGACGGCTGGTTGACGGCGCGGTCGCCGAGCTCATCCTCGAAGGTGGAGAAGGCGATGTCCGGGATGGCGTCCAGGGTGTCGAGGTTGCCGGCC
The DNA here is from genome assembly GCF_030535495.1 of Corynebacterium sp. Classification (GTDB taxonomy): domain Bacteria; phylum Actinomycetota; class Actinomycetes; order Mycobacteriales; family Mycobacteriaceae; genus Corynebacterium. Next base: position 11,553 of record NZ_JAUNRW010000026.1, on the reverse strand, counting down.
AGCAGATCGTTGTAGGCCGCGTCCTGCTGGGCGTAGAAGACGAACTTGATGCCGTCGTTCTGCGGGGTGCGCTCACCCTCGTAGGACTCGTTCGGGACGATGGTGGCGTCCTGGTTGTGGTTCCACTCGAGCAGCTTGTAGGGGCCGTTGCCGTTGGGGCTCTCACCGAAACCGGCCTCATCCTCGCGGGCCTCGTCCGGCAGCGGGTAGAAGGCGGAGTAGCCCAGGCGCTGCGGGAAGTCGGCCTCCGGCTGGTTGAGCTCGATGGTGAAGGTCTTGTCGTCGACGACCGCGAGGCCCTCCATGGACTCGACACCCTCCTCGTAGCCGAGGATCGGCTCGAAGAAGTAGGCGGAGAGGTGGGAGTTGGCCACTGCGTGGTTCCAGGTGTCCACGTAGTGCTGAGCGGTGATCTCGGTGCCGTCCTCGAAGGTCCAGCCGTCCTTGAGGGTCACGCGCCAGGTCTTGTCACCCTCGAGCTCGATGGACTCGGCCATCTCGTTGTGGATCTCACCGTCGGCGTCGTAGTAGACGAGGCCGGAGTAGATGAGGTCGACGATGTTGCCGCCGCCCACCTCGTTGGTGTTCGAGGGGATGAGCGGGTTCTGCGGCTCGGTGCCGTTCGCGAGGACGTAGTTGTCGCCGCCGGTGGCGCCGTCGCCGGACGCTGCACCGTTGCCGTTGCCGTTGTCATCGGAATCGGTACATGCGACGAGCCCGAAGCCGAGCGTGGTGGCTGCGAGCAGAGCGAGGGTCTTCTTGCTGAGTGCCATGTGGCGGACCTCCAAAAGATAAACGGACAGAAGTTAATCTCCCGTTAACGTTACAGGGTGACATCCATCACCCTGCACTTGTGATGAGAGCGTTACCACTAGGTTACGTAGGGGAAAGTAGTTCATGTCACCTTTTACCCTGCTCACCGGGTTTTCGTCCGGAAGTCCCAGACAGCAACACTCACCCCCGCGTTACCCCCGCGCGCTTCCAGTCGGCCGTCTCGTCGAGGTCCGCGATGCGCCGCCCCACAGACTCCTCCCACTGCGCGACATCGGCGGCCGCGCACTCCAGGTGCACCAGCAGCACCCCGTCGCCGGCGATGAGATCCACCACCGCGCCGCTGCTGAAGGTGACGTGCCCACGCCCCTCCTCCGCCCACCACTCGGTGGTGGCCACCTCGTCGAAACGGGACACCAGGGACTTGGCGAGGCGCCGCGGCTTCTCGCATCGGACACGGGCGGTCGAGGACGTGGTCATGGCCCCGAGATTACCCCAGCACCCCGTAGAGCAGTTCATGCAGCGGGACCTGCACACCGCGTCGGCGCGCGATCCGACACACCGCCCCCACCTGGGCATCCAGCTCGTTCGGGCGCCCCGCCAGCAGGTCACGGTGCATGGAGCTGGTGGCGTCTGCGGGCATGCGGTCGGCGAACGCCAGAATGCGCTCGACGGCGTCGTCGCCAAGCGGCACTCCCTGCGCCCGGGCCGTGGCGGCGACCTCGCCCATGAGCGCGGCGAGGCTGGGACGCAGCCGGGTGCGCAGTTCCCCGAGTGGGGCGCGCGCCGCCGCACCCAGCGCACCCGTGGGGATCACGTACATCGCCTTCTCCCACAGGTCGACGTCGATGTCCTCCCGCGCGGTGGCGTCGATGCCGGCCGCACGCAGGGCCGCGACGAACTCTGCCACCCCACCGGCGCCGAGGTCGTAGGAGATGGGCCCGCCATGGAACTCCACCCGGCCCGGACCCGTGTGATGGAAGTAGCCGCGCACCACCCCGGGTCGGACCCGGTCGGCGCCGACCAGTTCCGCCACCAGGTCGGGCACCTCCACGGAGTTTTGGGTGATGGCCACCAGGGCGTGCCCGGGCAGGCCGTCGAGAAGCTCCGGCAACGATGTCTCGGCGGTCACCTTGACTGCGAGCAGGAGGATGTCGATGTCGCCGGCGTCGGCAAGCTTATCGACGACCTCCACCGGAATCGGCGGCGCATCGTTGAGGCGCAGCCCCTCCGCACGCAGGACACGCAGTGTTTCCCCGCGGGCGATGAACACCACCTCATGGCCCGCCTGGACCAGGCTGCCCCCGAACCAGCCTCCGACCGCTCCGACACCCAGCACCGCAATTCTCATGGCGTCATCCTAACGGGCGTATCATTCGGTCATATTTCCGGAATGAAAGGTGCCCCTCATGGCCGGTGGCCTGCTTGCCCTCCTCGACGACGTCGCCCTCATCGCCCGCGCCGCCGCTGCCAGCGTCGACGACGTCGCCGCCGCAGCCGGCAAAACATCCATGAAGGCCGCCGGCGTCGTCGTCGATGACGCGGCCGTGACCCCCCGCTTCGTCACCGGTGTCCAGCCGGCCCGCGAACTGCCGATGATCTGGCGGATCACCAAGGGATCGCTGTTCAACAAGCTCGTCCTCATCCTCCCCATCGCGCTGCTGCTGTCGTGGATCGCGCCGTGGGCGCTGACCCCCATCCTCATGATCGGCGGCACCTACCTCTGCTTCGAGGGCGCCCACAAGATCCTCCACAAGATCCGCGGCCACAAGGGAGACGAGCACAGCAACGCCGCCGGCGTCGACAAGACCCCCGCCGACGAGGACAAACTGGTCAAGGGTGCCATCACCACCGACCTCATCCTCTCGGCGGAGATCATGGTCATCTCCCTCAACGAGGTCGCCGACCAGCCCATGGCCTTCCGCGCCGCCGTGCTCGTCGTCGTCGCGCTCGGCATCACCGCGCTCGTCTACGGTGCCGTGGCGATCCTGGTGAAGATGGATGACATCGGTCTCCACATGGCCGAGCGCGGTGGGGCCGGCGCCGGTTTCGGACGTGGGCTCGTCCACGCCATGCCGAAGGTGCTGTCCGTCATCGCCGTCGTGGGCACCTTCGCCATGCTGTGGGTCGGTGGCCACATCATCGTCGTCGGTCTCGAGGAGTTCGGCCTGACCTGGCCGTACGAGTTCATCCACGGCCTGGAGGTGGCCGCCGGTGGCGGCTTCCTCGGCTGGGTGGTCAACACCTTCTTCTCGCTCATCGTCGGCCTGCTCTGGGGCCTGGTCGTGGCCCTCATCGTCGACGGTGTCAAGGCTGCGACCGGCAGGAACAAGGCCGCCGCCCACTGAACGGGTGCCCGGGCGCACCCCGGGTTACCCTGAATATATGTTCCGCTCCCTGGCAGCCCTGGCAGCCCTGGCACTGGTGGTCTTCACCGGTGGCGTGGCTGCCGGACTCATCGGCGGGGCCATGGCGTGGCTGGTCCACCGCATCCATGCGCTGGTCGGTGACGGCCCCCTCCACCCCGTGGCGGCGGCCGCCATCGGCGGTGTCCTCGCCGGTCTCGGCTGGTGGTGGCTGCGGCGCAGCGGCCCGGTGCGCAGTGTGGAGGAATCCGCCACCACCGACACTCCCCTGCCGCTGGGACGCACGACCTGCGACGCGCTGCTGCAGCTGCTCGCCGTGGGCTCCGGTATCTCGCTGGGCCGGGAGCAGGCGCCGCGGCAGGCCTCCGCCGCCGTTCTCGACCGCGTCTCCCGTCTCGTGCGCCTCGACGAGGAGCACCGTCGCCTGGTGGTCGCCGCCGCGGCGGGTGCCGGCCTGGCCGCGGTCTACAACGTGCCACTGGCCGGCATCCTGTTCACCCTCGAGGCCCTGCCGGTGCGCCGCAGCGCACGCTCCGTGCTCATCACGGTGACGATGTCCGGGCTGGCCACCGTCACCGCCTGGCCCCTGGTGGGCAACCATTCGGTCTACTGGGTCCCCGACTCCCCCTTCGACACCCTCGTGCTGTGGATGCTCCCGCCCCTGCTGCTGGCCTCCGTGATCGTCGGCCGCTACTTCCTGGCGCTGATCCGCTCCGCCCACACGTGGAAGGTCATCGATCCCCGCTGGCTGCCGCTCAGTGTCGGCGCCGCCACCGCCGGGGTGGTCACGGTCTCCCAGTTCCTGCCCGGGGTGACCGGCAATGGCGAGGACATCGTGCGCGCCGCCCTTGATCCGGTCACCCTGCTCCCCCTGTTGCTCACCCTGCTGCTGGTCAAGCCCCTGCTCACCGCAGCGTCCCTGGGTTCAGGCGCACTGGGAGGCACGCTCACCCCGGCCCTGGCGGTCGGGGCGGCGCTGGGGGCCGTGGCCGGGGTGCTTGTCGACGCCGCCCCCGCCACCATCCCCGTCCTCGCCGTCCTCGGCGCCGCGATGGTGCTGGCGATCATCCAGAAGGCACCGCTGTTCGCAGCCGCCATCGCGTGGGAGCTGACGTGGGCTCCGCTGTGGGTGATCCCTCTCCTTGTGGTCGGGACCCTCGGTGCCTCCTGGCTCGCCCACCGCGTGGGGAGGGCTACATCATGAGCAGCAGGGAGGCGGCCATGACCGCCATGCCGAGGATGACGCCGTAGATGGCGGTGTGGTGGCGGCCGGTGGCCACCGCGGTGGGCAGCAGCTCGTCGAGGCAGATGAAGACCATGATGCCGGCGATGGCCGCGAAGGCCAGGCCGAGCGTCGCCGGTCCCATGAAGGGCATGAGCAGGGCGAAACCGATGAGCGCGCCAGCGGGCTCGGCCATGCCGGACAGTGTCGCCCAGCGCAGGGCCTTGCGCCGCGAACCGGTCGCCTGCCGGATGGGGACGGCCACGGCCACGCCTTCCGGAATGTTGTGGATCGCGATCGCCACGGCCACCGGGATCGCGATCGTGAGATCCTCCAGGCCGGCGATGAAGGTGGCGAAGCCCTCGGGGAAGTTGTGGATGGCGATGGCCCCGGCGGTGAACATGCCCATCTTCATCATCCGCCGCCGTTGGGCGGCCTTCTGCGGGTCCTCCCCGATGCCGCGCTCGTGCGGATTGATCGGCTCCGGGACCAGCCGGTCGATAAGCGCGATCACCGCGATGCCGGCGAAGAACGCGGCCACCGCCGCCCACGCCCCGGGTCGCTGCCCCCACGCCTCCTCGAGTTCCTCGAAGGCCTTGGGCAGGATCTCCATGAAGGAGACGTACAGCATCACGCCCGTCGAAAAGCCCAGTGCACCGGCCATGAATCGCTTGCCGGGGTTGTTCTTGGCCACCGCGATGAGTCCACCGATACCCGTCGCCAGACCCGCGAAGAAGGTGAGTCCGAAGGCGGTGAGGATGGTGGGGAGGTCGTACATGGGTGCTGACTTTACGCGGTGGGCTACCGTGGGGCAGTATGCACCAGCACTTCGAGATCAAGGTCCCCGGCGGCAAGCTCGTCGTCGCCGATGTTCACAGCACCGACGGCCGCATTGAGAACGCGCAGATCTCCGGGGACTTCTTCCTCGAGCCGGATGAGGCCTACGGGGCGCTCGGCCCGGCGTTGACGGGGGCGTCGATAAGCGAGACGACGGACGAGCTGCAGGCGCGTCTCGACGCCGCCCTGGCCGACATCGACGGCCTGGCCCTGCATGGTTTCAGCACCCGGGATGTCGCCGTGGCCGTGAAACGTGCGGTGTCCGGCGGCACCGACTTCACCGACCATTCCTGGGAGGTCATCCACCCCGGTCCCCTGCCGACCAAGCTCAACGTGGCGCTCGACGAGGTCATGCTCGACCAGGTCGCCGCCGGGCAGCGCGGGCCGACATTGCGGTTCTGGGAGTGGGAGGACAAGGCGACGGTCATCGGCTCCTACCAGTCCTATGTCAACGAGGTGAACCAGGAAGGCGTGGACAGGCACGGGATCCAGGTGGTGCGGCGGATCTCCGGCGGTGGGGCGATGTTCATGGAGGGCGGCAACTGCATCACCTACTCCCTCTACGTCCCGGAATCGATGGTCGCGGGGCTTAGTTACGAGGATTCCTACGCCTACCTCGATCAATGGGTGCTCGGCGCGCTGGCCCGGCACGGCGTCGACGCCTGGTACGAGCCGATCAACGACATCACCTCCACCGGCGGCAAGATCGGCGGGGCGGCGCAGAAGCGTCGGAAAGGCGCCGTCCTGCACCACGCGACGATGAGCTACGACATCGACGCCGACAAGATGATGGAGGTCCTGCGCGTCGGCAAGGTGAAGCTCGCGTCGAAGGGCCTGCGTTCGGCGAACAAACGCGTCGATCCGCTGCGGCGCCAGACCGGTGCCCCGCGGGAGGAGATCATCGCGACGATGATCACCGAGTTCAGCAACCGCTACGGCGCGGTTCCGGCGGAGTTGAGCGATGCGGACCTCGCCGTCGCCGAGACACTCGTGGAGGAGAAGTTCGGTACGGAATCCTGGACTCATCACGTACCGTGATCGCATGAACCATGATGTGATCCGCGTGACCGGCGCGCACGTGAACAATCTCCGCGGCGTTGACGTGGAGATCCCCAAGCGCCAGCTGACCGTCTTCACCGGCGTGTCGGGCTCCGGTAAGTCCTCGCTGGTCTTCGGCACCATCGCGGCCGAATCCCAGCGCCTGATCAATGAGACCTACTCCACCTTCGTCCAGGGATTCATGCCCTCCCTGGCCCGCCCGGACGTCGACCGCCTCGAGGGCATCACCACCGCCATCATCGTCGACCAGGAGCCCATGGGAGCCAACTCCCGCTCCACGGTGGGCACCGCCACCGACGCCACCGCCATGCTGCGCATCCTGTTCTCCCGCATCGCCGAGCCCTCGGCGGGCGGACCGGGTGCGTACTCCTTCAACGTGCCCTCCGTCTCGGCCGCCGGTGCGATCGCTGTGCAGGGTGGAAAGAAGGAGAAGGTCGAGTTCAAACGCACCGGCGGCATGTGCCCCGAGTGCGAGGGCACCGGCCGGATCTCCGACATCCTGCTCAGCGAGCTTGTCGACGACTCCCTTACCCTCAACGACGGCGCCATCCTCGTCCCCGGCTACAAGGTCGACGGCTGGGCGTGGAAGACCTTCGCCGAGACCGACCTGGTCCCGGCCGATGTGCCGGTCGGTGACTTCACCGCCGAGCAGCGCGAGATTCTGCTGTTCTCAGAGCCGCGGAAGGTGAAGTTCAACGGCTTCAACTACACCTACGAGGGCCTGGTGCCGCGCGTGGAGAAGTCCATCCTGAGCAAGGACCGCGACTCCATGCAGAAGGCGATGGGCGAGTTCGTCGACCGCGCGGTCACCTTCATCGCCTGCCCCTCCTGCGGCGGCACCCGCCTGGCCCAGCACGCCCTGGATTCCCGGATCCAGGGAAAGAACATCGCCGAGCTGTGCGCCATGGAGATCCGCGACCTGGCCGAGTGGATGCAGGGGGTGGCGGACAAGTCCGTCGCCCCGCTTATCGACGCCCTCCAGGAGACCCTGGCCAACTTCGTCGAGATCGGCCTGGGCTATCTCACCCTCGACCGCCCCGCCGGCACCCTGTCGGGTGGTGAGGCGCAGCGCACCAAGATGATCCGGCACCTCGGCTCGGCGCTGACGGACGTCACCTACGTCTTCGACGAGCCCACCGCCGGCCTGCACCCCCATGACATCCAGCGCATGAACTCGCTGCTCCTCGAGTTGCGGGACAAGGGCAACACGGTGCTCGTCGTCGAGCACAAGCCGGAGACCATCGCCATCGCCGACCACGTCATTGACCTCGGGCCCCGCGCCGGCCGCGACGGTGGCCTCGTGCAGTTTGAGGGCACGGTCGAGGGGTTGCGGGGTTCGGACACCCTCACCGGCCGACACCTGGACGACCGGGTGTCCCTGAAAACCTCCGTCCGGGCGGCGACGGGTGCGATCGAGGTGCGTGGGGCGGACCGCAACAATCTGCGCGATGTCGACGTGGACGTCCCCCTCGGCGTGCTCAGCGCGATCACCGGTGTGGCAGGCTCCGGCAAGTCCTCGTTGATCGCGGAACTGCCACGCTCGGAGACCACGGTCTTCGTCGACCAGTCCCCCATCCGCGGATCACGCCGCTCCAACCCGGCGACCTACACCGGGGCGCTGGAGCCGATCCGCAAGGCCTTCGCCAAGGCCCACGGCGTCAAGCCCGCCCTGTTCTCCCCGAACTCCGAGGGGGCGTGTCCCAACTGCAAGGGGGCGGGTGTGGTCTACGTCGATCTGGGCATCATGTCCGGCGTCGACCTGCCCTGTGAGGTGTGCGAGGGGCGACGCTTCGACGAGGCGGTGCTGGATTACGAATTCGGCGACCGCAACATCGCCGAGGTCCTGCAGATGCCCGCGGCGGAGGCCGCCGAGTTCTTTACCGCCGCCGACTCCAAGGTCCCGGCGGCGGCGAAGATTTGCGGCCGGCTGGTCGATGTCGGCCTCGGCTACATCACCCTCGGCCAGCCGCTGACCACCCTGTCCGGTGGTGAGCGCCAACGCCTCAAGCTGGCCTCCCACCTGGCTGAGAAGGCGACGGTGTTCATCCTCGACGAGCCCACCACCGGCCTGCACCTGGCCGACGTGGACATGTTGCTCGGCCTGCTCGACCGCATGGTGGACGCCGGGAAGACCGTGGTGTGCATCGAACACCACCTGGCGGTGGTGGCACACGCCGACCACGTCATCGACCTGGGACCCGGCGCGGGTTCCGACGGCGGCGAGATCACCTTCACCGGCTCCCCCGCCGAGATGGTGGCGGACGGCACCACACTCACCGGCCGCTACCTGGCGGAGTACGTGTCCTGACCCGGTTCTAGCCTGCCGCCCAGCCGGCGTCGACGGGGATGATCGCACCGTTGACGTTGGAGGCCGCATCGGAGAGCAGGAACACGATGGGCGCGGCGAGCTCCTCCGGCTCAGCGTTGCGGATCGCACTCTGATGGATCGGGGTGATCGCCGTCAGGCCATTGGCGGGATCGACCTGGGTCTCCGCGGCGGAGGTCTCCATGATGTTGGTGGCCACCCCACCCGGGGCGACGAGATTGCAGCGGATGTTCTCCCGCCCGTAGGTGTAGGCGGTGTTCTTCGTCAGGCCGGCCACGCCGTGCTTGGAGGCGGTGTAGGCGGCGCCGGCGGCGGCACCGCGCAGGGAGGCCGCGGAACCGAGGTTGACGATCGCCCCGCCACCCGCGGTCAGCATGTGCGGAATGACGGCGCGGGTGAGCAGGAACGGCGCGGTGAGGTTGATGCGGATGCAGCGCTCCCACTGCACGTCATCGGTGGTGGCGGCCCCGGCGAACTGGTCCATGATGCCGGCGTTGTTGACCAGGCCGAGGCGGCCGCCGGTGGCGACGGCGTCGTCGACAAGCTTATCGACGACCCCCTGATCCGAGATGTCACCGATGGCGGCGGTGGCCTGCCCACCGGCGTCGGTGATCTCCGTGACGACGCCGTGGGCGGTATCGGAGATGTCGGCGACGAAGACATGCGCCCCGCGCTCGGCGAGCTGGAGGGCGGTGGAACGGCCGATGCCGGAACCGGCACCGGTGACGATAATGGTCTGACCAGCGAAATCCTTCATGATGGTTCCTGTCGTTGCGGGGATGAGGTGCCCTGACAAGTCTAGGAACCGGCCGGTCCCCTGGTCTGTCCCGCCGCCTCCTGCTACAGGTGGTGACCAGGGATTATCCGCCGTTCGGCGGCACCCCCGGGGGTCAGGCGCCGTGCACGCGCACACCCGTGGCCGGGCGGGTGAGCATCGTCGTCCACGGGAAGGTGAGGTCCTCGACGTCCTCGGAAATCTCCACGGTGGGTCGGGTGAGCAACGCCACGGCCCCGGACAGCGCGGCGACGGCGATCTTCTCACCCGGGCAGCGGTGACCGGAGTAGACGTCCGCCCCGCCCTGCGGGATGAAGGCCTCGAGGGACTCGGCGTCCTCCACGCCGTCGAAACGCATGAAACGCTCCGGGTCGAAGGAGGCGGCGTTGTCCCATTCCTGCGGGCTGGTGAGCGTGCCCACGAAATCGAGCAGGACGCGCTGGCCCTTCTTCATGGGGCAGCCGGAGACCTCCGTGTCCTCGGTAAGCAGGCCGGGCAGCATGGGGACGAAGGGGTAGGTGCGGCGGACCTCCTGGGCGAAGGCGACCGCCTCGCGCACGCCGGTCAGCTCGCCGTCGGCGGCCTCGCGGATGCGCTGCGCCCACTCGGGGTTTTCCACCAGTGCGGTGGCGGCGAAGGCCGCGAAGCGACCGACGGCGACAGTGGGGCGGGTGAGGTTCTGGAGTTCGACACCGGCGACCTCGGCATCGACCAGCTCGCCGTCGACGCCCCGCAGGTCGGCGATGTGGGCGAGGACGGAATCGGCGGGCGCCTCGATCTCGCCCGCGCGGACCTGCTCGATGAGACCGGTGGCCCACTTGTTCAGGCGCTGGCGCTCGAAGGCGGCGATCGGATTGGTCTTCAGGTCACCGAAGGTGTCCAGCAGGCGGTTCATCTGCTTGGCGCGGGTGTCCATCTCCTCGTCGGACATGGGGATTCCCGCCCAGCGGAAGGCGGCGCGACCGAAGGCGATGGCGGTGTCCTCGTGGACGGTGCCGCCGTCGGCGATCCAGCGGCGGTGGGTGTTCTCCAGCTCATCGCCGACCAGGTCGGCGAAGTCGGCGACGCGGGCGTCGTCGTAGGCCAGATCGGCCATGGCCTTCTTGCGCACCAGGTGCTCCTCGCCGTCGAGGGTGTGCACGGCCCCGTTACCGAACAGCGGCACCTGAATGAACTTCGGCATTGCCCCGTCGCGCTTGATGCGGGAGGAGTCGTAGAAAAGACGCACGCCCTCTGCGCCACGCACCAGGTGGGAGGTCTTTCCCAGCAGGGTGAGCGATACAGGGGCGTGCGAGGTGGCGGCGACTCCGGCCTTCTTTCGGAGGCGGGAGGCGAAGAGGTAACCGGAGCGGAGGAAGGTCAGGGCTTGTTCAGAAAGGGTCATGCCCCCAACCTACACATGCGCCGGTTGTTATTGACGGGCCTCGGGCTCCGTCTCCTCGACGATCTTCACCTCGTAGTCGTTGCCGTCGGCGTCGGCGTCGATCCCGTCCTGCTGCCGGGAGTACTCCTCCAGCACGGCACCGACCACCGCCGGGTTGATGGCGGTGTCGTCGTTGTCGTCCGGAATATGGTGGATCGGGCCGATCGGCTCCGGGGACGGCGCCTGCTCGAGCTCCTCCCACTCCTCGGGCGTTTCGGCGCGCGACCACTGGCGGGTGACGATGGGCACCGGGGCACCGAGGTCGTTGCGCAGGGCGACACCGAGGCTGAACATCATGATGAAGCCCATGACGAAGAACGGCAGGCCGATGACGATAATGATCTGCTGCAGCGCGGAGAGTCCGCCTTCACCGGTGGCGGCCAGGAGCACCGCGGCGACCGCACCCATGAGCACGGCCCAGGTCACCTTCTGGTGGGTCGGGGCGAAGGCCGGCTCCTTACCGGAGGCGATCATGTCCGTGACCATCGCCGCCGAGTCGACGGAGGTGGTGAAGAAGACGACCACGATGAGGATGCCCAGACCCGACACGAAGGTGGCGGCCGGGTAGTTGGACAGGAACTCGAACAGCGCGCCCGGGATGTCGCCCTCCACGGCCACGCGCTCCACCAGGCCACCGTCCTGCTCCTCGATGAGGAAGGAGGAGGTGCCGAAGGCGCCGAACCAGATCATGGAGAACGCCACCGGCAGTCCGAGGACACCGGCGACGAATTCACGGATGGTGCGGCCACGGCTGATGCGCGCGATGAAGATACC
>NZ_JAUNRW010000128.1 GCF_030535495.1 Corynebacterium sp. | reverse complement strand
AGTGATGATCGACGGACTACTGGTACTGGACCTGCAGGTCCACGAGGACGAGCGCGGCTGGTTCAAGGAGGCCTGGCAGCGCGCCCGGATGACGCGGGAAGGCCTGCCGGATTTCCGGCCCGTGCAGTCGAATGTGGCCTTCAACGCCACGGCGGGCACCACGCGCGGCCTGCATGCCGAGCCGTGGGACAAGCTGGTCACGGTCGGCACCGGGCGCGTGCAGGGCGGCTGGTGTGACCTGCGGGAGGGCTCGCCGACGTACGGCCAGACGCAGACAGTGGAGATCGGCCCGGGCACCGCGGTGTTCGTGCCGCGCGGGGTGGCCAACGGCTACCAGGTGCTCGAGGACGCCACGACTTACCTTTACCTGGTCAACGATCACTGGTCACCGGACGTCGAGTACGTCAACGTCTCCCACAAGCTCATCGACTGGCCCCTGCCGCCGATCAACCTCTCCGAGAAGGACCGCGCGCTGACCCGCGAACTCCTGCCGGTCAAGCCCCGGAAGGTCCTGGTCACGGGCGCGGACGGGCAGCTCGGACGCGCACTGAGAAAGCTGCTTCCCGACGCCGAGTTCACCACCCATGAGACCTTCGACATCACCGCCCCGCCGGCGCGGAACTGGCGGCAGTATGCGGCGATCATCAACTGCGCCGCCTACACCGCCGTCGACGCCGCCGAAGAGGATCCGGCCACCGCCTGGGCCGTCAACGCGAACGGCCCGGCACAGCTGGCCCGGATCGCGGCGGAGAACAACCTCACGCTCGTGCAGGTGTCCACCGACTACGTCTTCGACGGGGACACCACACGCCCCTACACCGAGGAGGATCCGGTGGCGCCGCTCAACGTCTACGGGGCGTCGAAGGCGGCGGGCGAGGTGGCCGTGCAGACCGCCCCGCGCCACTACATCGTGCGCACCAGCTGGGTGGTGGGCGAGGGGAGGAACTTCGTCGACACCATGCGCTCCCTGGCGGCAAGGGACGTCCGCCCGCAGGTGGTCCACGATCAGCGGGGCCGCCCCACCTTCGCCACCGACCTGGCCAAGGGCATCGTGCACCTGCTGGACACGCAGCCCGACTACGGCATCTACCACCTCACGGGCGGAGGCGACGAGGTCGGTTTCGACGAACTCGCCATGGCCGTCTACACGGGCCTGCACCGCGATCCGGACATGGTGCAGCCGGTGAGCAGCGAGGAGTACTTCGACGGGAAACCGCACGCCAGGCGGCCGTCGATAAGCACGTTGAACACGGCGAAGATCGAGGCGAGCGGTTTCGTGCCGCAGAACTGGCGCGTCGGTCTGGCACTGTATCTCCTATGAAGGGCATCATCCTCGCCGGCGGTTCCGGGACGCGGCTGTATCCGATCACGCAGGGCATTTCCAAGCAGCTCATGCCGATATACGACAAGCCGATGATCTACTACCCGCTGTCCACGCTCATTCAGGCGGGGATCCGGGAGATCCTCGTCATCACCACGCCGGAGGACTCCCCCGCTTTTCGACGCCTCCTCGGTGACGGTTCCCAGTGGGGGCTGATGATCGACTACGCGCACCAGCCCTCCCCCGACGGCCTGGCGCAGGCCTTCCTCATCGGTGAGGACTTCATCGGCGACGACGACGTCGCGCTCGCCCTCGGCGACAACATCTTCGACGGCTACCACTTCAGCACCACGCTCGCCGACTGCCGCCACCCTTCCGGCGGCACGGTGTTCGCCTACGAGGTCTCCGATCCGGAGCGCTACGGAGTGGTCGAGTTCTCCGCCGACGGCCGGGCCTTGAGCATCGAGGAGAAGCCGCGCGCGCCGAAATCGAACTACGCGGTGGTGGGGCTGTACTTCTATGACCGGCGGGTGGTGGACATCGCGAAGCAGATCACCCCGAGCGAGCGCGGGGAACTCGAGATCACCGCCGTCAACGACGCCTATCTGCAGTCCGGTGACCTGCACGTCCAACGCCTGCAGCGCGGCGATGTGTGGCTGGACACCGGCACCTTCGACTCGATGAGCGAGGCCTCCTCCTACGTGGAGGTGATCCAGAAGCGCACCGGCCAGGTCATCGGTTCCCCCGAGGTCGCCGCCTACCGCGAGGGATTCATCGACGCCGCCGCCCTGGAGGACCTGGCGCGACCGCTGCTCAAGTCCGGGTACGGCGAGTATCTGCTGGCGGTGGCGCAGGACCGCTGAGCTCGCTCGGGAGCGAGGCTAGCGGCTGTCTTGTCAGGACGCGGCGATGACGTTGGCCACGTGCTCATGGCCGCGGTCCGTCATGTGGACGGGCATGTTGCCCGGTCCGGCATGGAAGTCAATGAGACCGGCCCAGTTGCGGAGATGATCCGGGGCGCACATGCCGCGGTCGCGGGTGGACGGCTTCAGGTCGACGAACTGGGTGCCGGAGGCATGCGCCAGGTCGCTGAGCATGCCCTGCGAGAGACGCTCCCAGTAGCCCACCTGAGGTGCGTAGGTGCGGTCTTTGATGTTGGCGCCGAGGTGGGCGAGGCAGACGTGATCGTGGTCGGTGATGGTGGAGTACCCGACGATCTGGATGCGTGCGTTCGGGGCGGCGGCGCGGATCCGGTCGACCTGGGGACGCATGGCACCGACGAAACGCTGGCGGATGTCCCACTCGCTGAGGTTGCCGTTGTTGTAGGTGTCGTTGAAACCGGTGGTGATGACGACGCGGGCGGTGGCGGGGTTGAGGGCGCCATCCCGCAGCGCTCGGCCGACCTGGTCAGCAAACTGCGGGCCCGGGGAAATGGCGGTGGTTCCCGCGCAGGAGTAGTCCCTGGTCGGCAGGCCCAGCTTGTGCCCGGCGCGGACACCGTAGTTGTTCTGCGAGGTCGGGCACTGCTGGAAGCTGCTCCCCTCGGACGACCCGGAGCTCAGGGGGGAGTTGGAGCTGGTGGAGCCGATGCGGTTGATCAGGTACTCCGGGGTGGGGGTGTCCGCGATGATGGAGTCGCCGAAGACCACGAGGTTCCGCTGCTGGGCGTCGGCCGCCGGGGCGGCGACGGAGACGACACCGGCGAACATGATGAGGGAGGCCAGCGCCACCCAGAGGCGGCGGGGATGCAGGGAGATGTGGAGCATGAGGGTCCTTACGGTCCGATTGGTGCCGGGTGTGTTCCCACCAGTTTGTCCCACTGATGAGGTTTTGTCACAATAACCACTTCAGCCACTCTGGCAGATCACGGAACGGTCACGAAACACCTTAGCCGCCCGAGACTAAAACGTCACGCCTTTGGGGCATGTATTTTGCCGTGTGAAACTATGGTGGTGACAGACCCCAGCCGAAGGAGCCCATCCATCGTGTCCCTTGCCGCACGCCTCCGCTACCCCGCCATCACCGCCCGCGCCCTCGGGGAGTTCCTCCCCGCCGTCCTGCGCACCGGCATCCTGAGCTCCCGCGGGGGGCTGGGCCAGGGCGCCGCCCTCGGCCGCTACTGGTTCACCACCGCCCGGGAAGTCGAGCAGGGCAACCTGGCCACCCCCCACCGCATCGCCGTCATCGACGACGACGGCGAGATCACCTACCGCCAGCTCCGCGAGAACTCGCAGACCCTCGCCCGCCACATCGCAGGCCTGGGCCTGGATGACATCCGCCTCGGAGTGATGGCCCGCAACGGCCGCGGCATCATCTACCCGCTGGCCGCCAAAGGCTACGTCGGCGCCGGCATCTACCTGCTCAACGTCGCCTCCTCCCCGGAGCAGCTCACCGGCTGCATCGAGGAAAACGGCATCAACGTCCTGGTCATCGACGATGAATTCGTCGATCGCCTGGATCAGGGGGTCGTCGATAAGCAGGGCCTCCACGTCATCATCGGGCACCAGACCCGCGACCACGACAACCACATCACCCTGCGTGACATCGTCGAACGCCCCTGGGTGACCGAGGACACCTCCCTGCCGGCCCTGCCGAAGCACGGTCCGATCGTGCTCATGTCCTCGGGCACCACCGGTATTCCGAAGGGCGTCATGCGCCCGGAACCGAAGCTGCCGCTGGTGCTGGCCGGCATGCTGAAGAAGGTGCCGTGGCGGGCGAACATCCGCGTCCAGATGCACGCCTCCATCTTCCACACCTGGGGCTGGAGCGCCATCAACATCGCCCTGGCGGCCCGGGCCACCGTCGTGTGCCACCGCATTTTCGACGCCGAGCAGGTCCTCCGTGACATCGACACCCACCAGCTCGAGGCCATGGTCACCTCGCCGATCTTCCTCAAGCAGATCCTCGAGGTCGCGGACCACGACCAGTACGACACCTCCCAGCTCGAGTTCATCGTCTCCTCCGGCCACGCACTCACTCCGACGCTCGTCGAGCAGACCATCGAGCGCTTCGGCCCGATCCTATGCAACGTCTACGGATCCACCGAACTCACCCTGGCCTCCGTCGCCTCCGGCGCTGACCTCGCCGCGGATCCGAGCACTTCCGGGCCGATCGCCCTGGGCACCAACCTCAAGATTCTCGACGAGTCGGGCGCCGAGGTTCCGCACGGCACCGTCGGACAGATCCACCTGCGCAACTCCACCACCCTCACCGGCTACACCAACCCGAACATCCCCCTGGACAAGTCCGGCGACCTGGTCCGCATCGGTGACCTCGGATACATCGACGACAACGGCCACCTGCGTGTCCTCGGGCGTATCGACGACATGATCATCGTCGGCGGCGAAAACGTCCACCCCGCCTCCGTCGACGAGATCCTCTACGCCATGCCCGGGATCAGCGAGGTCTACTCCCACGGCGTCGCGGATCCGGACACCTTCCGTCGTGTCGCCTCCTGGATCGTCCGCGACGACAGCGAGGCCGGGCAGTCCATGACCGCCGACGACGTGCGCAACTTCGTCCGCGACAACCTCGCCGAGCACTCCATCCCCCGCGACGTGCACTTCCTGGAGGAACTGCCGCGCAACCCCACGGGCAAGGTCATGCCGCGCTTCCTGCCCGGACTGGAGGGGTAGCGCAGCGCAGGCGATCTACGGTCGTCCTGGGCGCTGTAGGAGGGCAGGCCCGGGCGTTAAAACGATGCTCGTTTTAACGACCACTCGACCCATAAGCCGCGCGCCATACTGCCTGGTCATTTCTGACATTGCGAGGCGCTTATGGTCGTCAAAACGATGATCGTTAAAACGACGCCCGGTGCTCCACCGGAGTCCAGCCCGCCGCGACTCACGCGCTGCGCAGCGGAGACCCCGGCGCCAGACGCGAAGAATCCCCAGGCCGCACATCGTGACCTGGGGTTTTCGTGGAGCCGCCTGCGAGAATCGAACTCGCGACCTTCTCATTACGAGTGAGATGCTCTA
>NZ_JAUNRW010000127.1 GCF_030535495.1 Corynebacterium sp. | reverse complement strand
CCGCCCAGGCCGATGTCCTCGGCCATGGTGATCTGCACGTGGTCGACGTAGTGGGCGTTCCACAGCGGATCGAAGAGCTGGTTGGCGAAACGCAGGGCGAGGATGTTCTGCACCGTCTCCTTGCCCAGATAGTGGTCGATGCGGAACACCGCCTCCTCCGGGAACACGGAGTTGACCACCTGGTTGAGCTCCCGGGCGGTGGCCTGATCATGGCCGAAGGGCTTCTCGATGATCACCCGTCGCCAGAACTCCTCGCCCGCCTGGGCCAGGCCGGAACGCTCCAGCTGGTGGCACACGGCGGTGAAGAAGTCCGGCGGGACCGACAGGTAGAACGCCCAGTTGCCGGACGTGCCCCGCGTGGCGTCCATCTCCGCGAGGGTGGCGGCCAGGCGGTCGAAGCCGTCGTCGTCGAAGTTGCCCTCGACGAAGTGCATGCCCTCGGCCAGGCGCTCCCACACGTGCTCGCGGAAACGGGTGCGCGCCCCGGCCTCCACGGCCTCGCGCACGTACTCCTCGAACTCCGGCTTCGTCCACGAACGTCGTCCGAAACCGATGAGGGTGAAACCGGCGGGCAGCAGGCCGCGGTTGGCCAGGTCGTAGATGGCCGGCAGCAGCTTCTTGCGCGCCAGGTCACCGGTGACGCCGAAGATCACCATGCCCGAGGGGCCGGCGATGCGCGGCAGGCGCTTGTCCTCGGGGTTGCGCAGCGGGTTGAGCCAGGCGTCAGAGCCGGTCACGGGCATGGGCATACGCGTGTCGTCCTTTCGGGGGAGAGGCTGCTAGCGCAGCTGGGCTTCCATGGAATCGAGGAGCTCACTCCACGCGGAGACGAACTTCTCCACGCCCTCGCGCTCCAGGACCATGAACACGTCCTCCATGTCGATCCCGACGGCGACGAGCTGCTCGAAGACCTCCTGGGCCTCATCCTCGGTGCCCGACAGGGTGTCACCGTGCAGGCCACCGTGCTCGAGGACGGCGTCGATGGTCGGCTCCGGCATGGTGTTGACGGTGTCGGGGCCGGCCAGCTCGCTGACATAGAGGGTGGGGGCGTAGTCGGGGTTCTTCACACCGGTCGACGCCCACAGCGGACGCTGCACGTTGGCACCTTCCGGCAGGTCCTTCGCGCCGATGTCCTGGAACACCGCGTAGGCGCGCTGGGCGTTGGCCACGCCGGCCTTGCCGCGCAGGGCCAGAGCCTCCTCGGTGCCGATCTCCTCGAGGCGGCGATCGATCTCGACGTCGAGACGCGAGACGAAGAAGGAGGCCACCGAGTGGATCTGCGAGACGTCGAGCTCACGCTCGGCGGCGCGCTGGATGCCCTCCCGGTAGGCGGCGATGACCTCGCGGTAGCGCGCCACGGAGAAGATGAGGGTGACGTTGACGGAGATGCCCTCGGCGAGGGCGTCGGTGATCGCCGGGATCGAGTCCGGGGTGGCCG
Organism: Corynebacterium sp.; assembly: GCF_030535495.1. Taxonomy (GTDB): domain Bacteria; phylum Actinomycetota; class Actinomycetes; order Mycobacteriales; family Mycobacteriaceae; genus Corynebacterium. The sequence goes on along the minus strand of NZ_JAUNRW010000127.1, from coordinate 3,862 downwards.
GGATCTTGATCATGACGTTCGGGCGGTCGACCTTCTTCCACAGCTCCCGGGCCTGGGAGAGGGTGGCCTCGCGGTCCTCGGAGATGCGCGGATCGACCTCGATGGACACACGACCGTCGCGGCCGTTGGTGGACTCGTAGATCGGCATGAGGATGTCGCAGGCGTCGCGGACATCGTCGATGGTCATGGCGTAGACGGCCTCGTCGACCGCGGCGCCGGCGGCCTTGAGCTCGGCGATCTGGGCGTCGTAGGCGGTGCCCTTGCTCATGGCGGCGGCGAAGATCGCCGGGTTGGTGGTCACGCCGACGACGGACTTCTTCTCGACGACCTCAGCGAGGTTGCCGGACGTGATGCGGTCGCGGGAGAGGTCGTCGAGCCAGGTGGCGGTACCCAGTGCGGCGAGCTCGTCGATGTGGGTCATGGTGGGATCCTTTACTTGCTGGCGTTGATGGTGTCGCGGGCGGCGTCGACGACGGCCTCGGCAGTGAGGCCGAACTCCTCGAAGAGCTTCTGGTACGGCGCGGAGGCACCGAAGTGCTCGAGGGAGACGTTGCGGCCGGTGGTGCCGGTGAAACGGTGCCACGGCATGGCGATACCGGCCTCGACGGAGACGCGGGCGGTGACGGCGGCCGGGAGGACGGACTCGATGTAGTCGGCGTCCTGCTCGAGGAACCACTCCATGCAGGGCACGGAGACGACGCGGGCGGCCACGCCGTCGGCCTCAAGGGTGGCGGCGGCCTCGACCGCCAGCTGCACCTCGGAGCCGGTGGCCATGATGATGACGTCGGGGGTCTCCTGCGAGCCCTCGACGAGGACGTAGGCGCCGCGGCGGACACCCTCGGCGGCCTTGTCCTTGGTGCCCTCGAGGACGGGGACGTTCTGGCGGGTCAGCGCCAGGCCCTTCGGCGACTCCTTGTACTCGAGTGCCGCGGCCCAGGCCTGGGCGGTCTCGTTGGCGTCGGCCGGACGGATGATGGACAGGCCCGGGATGCCGCGCAGGGCGGCCAGGGTCTCCACCGGCTGGTGGGTCGGGCCGTCCTCGCCGAGACCGATGGAGTCATGGGTCCACACGTAGTAGACGTCGGACTCCATGAGGGCACCGAGGCGCACGGCCGGGCGCATGTAGTCGGAGAAGATGAGGAAGGTGCCGCCGTAGGGGCGGGTCGGGCCGTGGAGGGCGATGCCGTTGAGGATGGAGCCCATGGCGTGCTCACGGATGCCGAAGTGCATGTTGCGGCCGTACGGCGTAGCGGACCAGGTGTCGGTGGAGATCTCCTTCGGGCCGAAGGAGGGCTCACCCTTGATGATGGTGTTGTTGGAACCGGCGAGGTCGGCGGAGCCACCCCACAGCTCGGGCATCATCTCGCCGAGGACCTGCAGTGCGGCCTCGGAGGCCTTACGGGTGGCCAGGCCGGACTCGTCGGCCTCCCACACCGGCATGGCCTCGGCCAGGCCCTCGGGCAGCTCGCGGGCGACGAGGCGGTCGAACAGGCGCTTGCGCTCCGTGTTGGACTCGGCCCAGGCGTCGAACTTCTCCTGCCAGGCGGCGTGCTTGTCGGCACCGCGTTCGGTGAGCCGGCGGGTGTGGGCGAGGACATCGTCGTCAATGTGGAAGTTGACCTCGGGGTCGAAGCCGAGCACCTCCTTGGTGGCGCGGACCTCGTCCTGGCCCAGGGCGGCGCCGTGGGAGGCACCGGTGTTCTGGGCGTTGGGGGCCGGGTAGGCGATGACGGTGCGCAGACGGATGAAGGTCGGGCGCTCGGTGTCGGCCTTGGCGGCGACGACGGCGGCCTCGATGGCGGCGACATCCTCGCCGCCCTCGATCTCGATGGTCTGCCAGCCGTAGGCCTCGTAACGGGCGACGACGTCCTCGGTGAAGGCGATCTGGGTGTCATCCTCGATGGAGATGCGGTTGTCGTCCCAGAAGACGATGAGGTTGCCCAGCTGCTGGGTGCCGGCCAGCGAACAGGCCTCGGCCGTGACACCCTCCTGCAGGTCGCCGTCGGAGGCGATGACGTAGATGAAGTGGTCGAAGGGGGACTCACCGGCCGGGGCCTCCGGGTCGAAGAGTCCGCGCTCCCGACGGGCGGCCATGGCCATGCCGACGGCGGAGGCCAGGCCCTGGCCCAGCGGGCCGGTGGTGATCTCGACGCCGCGGGTGTGGCCCACCTCCGGGTGGCCCGGGGTCAGAGAGTCCCAGGAACGCAGCGCCTTGAGGTCCTCCATCTCGAGGCCGAAGCCGCCGAGGTAGAGCTGGATGTACTGGGTGAGGGAGGAGTGGCCGCAGGAGAGGACGAAGCGGTCACGGCCGACCCAGTCGGTGTCGTTGGGATCGTGGTCGATCACGCGCTGGTAGAGGGTGTAGGCCAGCGGGGCGAGCGACATGGCGGTGCCCGGGTGCCCGGATCCGCAGTTCTCGACGGCGTCGGCGGCCAGAATGCGGACGGTGTCCACGGCGCGGGTGTCGGTGTCGGTCCAGTCGGCGGGGTAACGGCGTTCCGTCAGGGCCTGCAGTTCGGGCGTCAGCGTCACGGTGGGGATCCTCACTTCAATGGTTGTCAGGGCGTAGCGGGGTCGACCGACTGGCGTCGGGGCCCACGTCACCTCACCACCTTAGTGACTTCTGCGCCCGGGCATGGTCGTCGGTCCACGATCCGGTCCGTGTCCCGTCGAATCGGTGCGGCGGATTATCCGACTTAAGGTTGAGAGGGCTACGATGGCAGGGCTGGATTTTTCATGCGCCGGGAACTTTCCGCCGGCCCTGCCCGACCAGTCACTGGTAGACGCGACACCATGGCGCGCCGGAACCCGACATTCTCGACCTGCCGTTGGAGGAACCTTCTCTTGGAGACAATCAAGGCCTATATTGCGCTGACGAAGCCGAGGGTCATTGAGCTGCTCCTCGTCGCCACGATTCCGGCGATGCTGCAGGCCGAGCGTGGTGAGAACAACATCATCCTCATCCTCCTCACCGTCATCGGTGGCTGGATGGGGGCGGCGGCGGCCAACACGTTCAACATGGTCGCCGATTCCGACATCGACCAGAAGATGGGCCGCACCCGTGCCCGCCCCCTGGTCCGCCACACCGTCACCAACCGCAAGGCCACCATTTTCGCGTGGTCGCTGCTCGTCATCTCCGTGCTGTGGCTGGGTCTGCTGGCCAACTCCTGGTTGGCCGCCGGCTTCATCCTGCTGACCAACTGGTTCTACATCTACGTCTACACCAAGTGGCTCAAGCGCCGGACCTGGCAGAACATCATCTGGGGTGGCGCCGCGGGCTGCATGCCGGTGCTCGTCGGCTGGGCCGTCATCACCGACAACCTCCCCGAGGGTGTTGCCTCCCAGTGGTGGCAGGCGATCGTGCTCTTCCTCATCATCTTCTTCTGGACCCCGCCCCACACCTGGGCTCTGGCCATGAAGTACCGCGACGACTACGAGAAGGCCGGCGTGCCGATGCTCCCCGTCGTCCGCAAGCCCGTCGAGGTCACCCGCCAGATCGTCTGGTACACCGTCGCCACGGTCATCACGACGCTGCTGCTCGTCCCCGCCGCCTCCTGGATCTACCTCGCCGGAGCTCTCATCGGCGGTGTCTACTTCCTCGCCGTGGCCATCGTGCTGCACACCGGCGTGAAGAAGGGGAAGAAGGTCAAGCCCCTCAAGCTGTTCATCCTGTCGAACAACTACCTCGCGCTCGTCTTCGTGGCCCTGTCCATCGATGCCGTCCTCGGCTGGGAGACCATCGGCTCCATGCTGGGGTGGACGACCACCTACTTCTGATCCTGTCAACCGCTCGGGTGGCGGGATGGGCGATTTCTGTGGATAACCCGAGTTATCCACAGGACGACTTGCTTGCTTATCGACG
>NZ_JAUNRW010000002.1 GCF_030535495.1 Corynebacterium sp. | reverse complement strand
CTTCGACGTTTCCCCAGGTGACGGAAATGTTGGCCGCGTCCTTACGTGGGAACCCAGGGCGGCCTTTGATCACACCTTGGGGGTAGGATCCAGCCATGATCTTCGGCCTGCTCGCCTACCTGCTGTGGGGACTCTTCCCGGCGTTCTTCCCGTTGCTGCTCCCGGCGGGTGCGGTGGAGATTCTCGCCCACCGCATCGTGTGGACGGCGGTGACCATGTCGATCCTGCTCACGGTGGTGAAGGGCTGGGGGCAGTTGCGGCGGGCATCGCGACGCACCTGGGGGCTGCTCGTGGCCGCCGGCCTGCTCATCTCGGGCAACTGGGGCATCTACGTCCTGGCGGTGAACACCGGCCACGTCGCCGACGCGGCCCTGGGATACTTCATCAACCCGCTGCTGTCGGTGCTGCTCGGCGTGGTGTTCCTGGGAGAGCGCCTCAATCGTTTCCAGACGGTCGCGGTCATCATCGCCGCGGTCGGCGTACTGCAGCTGACATTCTTATCCGGCCAGGCCCCCATCATGGCCCTCGGCATGGCGATCACCTTCGGTTTCTACGGTCTGGTGAAAAAGCGCGTGCAGGTCTCCCCCACGGTCTCCCTCACCGCCGAAACCCTGGTCATCGCCCCTCTGGCGGTCATCTACCTGCTCACCATCGACGGCACCTTCCTCACCGAAGGCCCCTCCCACACAGCACTGCTCGTGGCCTCCGGCCTGGTCACCACCCTGCCGCTGCTGTTCTTCGGTATGGCCGCCAAACGCCTGCCGCTGTCCACGATCGGCATGATCCAGTACCTCACGCCGACGATGCAGATGCTGTGGGCGCTGTTTGTCACCCAGGAGTACCTCTCCCCCGCACGCTGGCTGGGGTTCATCATCATCTGGATCGCGGTGGCGATCTACGTGGCCGACCTCATGCGGCGGTCTCGATCCAGAAATGGCAGGTCGGTGTAGTCACCCCGAGCGAACGCGCGAAATCGTCCACCGGGCGGATGCGTTCGAGTACTCCCCCGCACGCCCGGATGACGCTTATCGACGCCCCGTTGTCCTCCCGGCAGCACAACAGCACCCGCTGCAACCCGAGACCGTGGGCCACGGTGAGAACCTCGCGCAAGGCCTGTCGCGCCAGGCCCCGGCCGCGTGCCGAGGGCCGCACCCCGTAGCCGATGTGGCCGAACAGTTCCGCCAGGGCAGGGCTGTTGATGGAGTGCCGCAGCTGGATCGCACCGAGGTACTCGTTGTCCTCGACCATCCAGAGGTTGGTGTCGGCGACCAGGCCCTCGGGCACGTCATCGGAGTTGAGCCGCTCAACCCAGGCCGCGAAGTCGAAAGGATCGCGCAGATCGAGACCGCGGGCCTGGTGGGTGGCCGCGCCATCCTGGTCCAGCGTGCCCCACTCCTCGAGGGCCGCGAGCCAGGAGGCGTGGAGGTCAGCGGTGGGAGTCACGAGTCTCATGGCACCTCCACCGGGCGCACCCCGAAGCGACCCCAGGCGGCATCGGCGGGCAGCACCTCGATCGTCGCCACCTCCTCATGCTCCGACAGGCTCCGGAGAACGTCGCCGTTGTCGCGGATGACGGCGGCGTCGATAAGCTCCGGGGACGGAACACCTTGGAGTGAGTCACCGATCCGGTCGAGCTCGCGCTGGAACACATCTCCGCGGTCCTCACCGGCGATCGGCTCGGGCAGCGGGAAGGGCGCCGCCATCGCGACGATCATGGCGTTGACGCGGTGCACGTTCTCCAGCACTTCGCCGGACGCGGCCGGAGACAGCCCGGTGGTGAAGGTCACGAGGGCGTAGACGGGCTGGTCCTCGGGGGCGTCGAGAAGCGATGTTTCGGCGCGCTCGGAATACGCCTGGAAGCTCTCGTCGAGCTCGGTGCCCAGCATGTCACCCTGCGGCGCGACGGGCTTGTGCGTGGCGTCATCGAAGAATGCGATGACCAGCACGCCGAGCAGGCCCACGATCGCCAGCGCGGCGAGGCTGCGGCGGATCATCCGCGGATCACCTCGAGGGCATGGGCGAGATCATCCGGGTAGGGCGCCTCGATCTCCATCCATTCGCCGCTGCCCGGGTGGTGGAATCCGAGGCGAACGGCGTGCAACCACTGCCGGATGAGCCCCAGACGCTCAGCCAGGCCGGGATCGGAACCGTACATGGGGTCGCCGACACAGGGGTGGCCGATGGCGGAGGTGTGCACCCTGATCTGGTGGGTGCGGCCGGTCTCCAGGCGCACCTCCAGCAGGGTGGCCTCGCGGAAAGCCTCGATCGTCTCGTAGTGGGTGACGGCCGGCTTGCCGTCGGTGGTGACGGCGAAGCGCCAGCCGGCGGAGGGATGGCGCCCGATGGGGGCGTCGATGGTCCCGGTGAAGGGATCCGGGTGCCCCTGGACGAGAGCATGGTAGACCTTGGACACCGTGCGGTCGCGGAAAGCGTTCTTGAGCACGGTGTACGCCCGCTCGGAGGCGGCCACCACCATGACACCCGAGGTACCCACATCGAGGCGCTGGACGATGCCCTTGCGCTCGGGGGGACCGGAGGTGGAGATGCGGAAGCCGGCGGCGGCCAATCCCCCGACCACGGTGGGGCCCTCCCAGCCGACGGTGGGATGGGCGGCCACGCCGACGGGCTTGTGCACCGCGATGATGTCGTTGTCCGAGTAGAGGATGTCCATGCCCTCGACCAGTTCCTCCCTGGGAGTCAGATCAGGGGCGGCCGGGAGGGTCACCTCCAGCCAGGACCCCTCGTGGAGGCGGTCGGACTTGCCCACGGGTTGTCCGTCGACAAGCACATCGCCGTCGCCGGCCAGATCGGCGGCGACGGTGCGGGAGATGCCGAGGAGTTTGGACAGCGCGGCGTCGACACGCATGCCGGCCAGGCCCTCGGGAACGGGCAGGTTGCGGGTCTCCCGGCTCATGTGCGACGCTCCTCGAGGAACATGGCCACGACGAAGACGACGACACCGATGGTGATCGCCGAGTCCGCGATGTTGAACACCGCGAAACCGCCGACGGAGATGAAGTCGACGACGTGTCCGAACCAGAAGCCCGGCTCACGGAACAGACGGTCGATGAGATTGCCCAGCGCGCCACCGGCGATGAGCGCCAGACCCACCGCCTGCCCCCGCTCTGTGATCCGCGGCGCGGCGATGGCGATACCGACGACGAACGCCAGCTGAATGGTGGTGAACAACCAGGTCGAATTGGCCCCCATGGAAAACGCCGCACCCGGGTTGAACAGCAGGAAGAACCGGAACCAGTCGCCGATGACCGGCACCGGGACACCGGGTTCGAGCCACGCCAGCATGATGGCCTTCGTGGCCTGATCCACGGCCGCCACCGCGAGGATGATCACCGCCATGACCCTGACGTGTCTTTGGACGGGTGCTGTTGCTCGCGTACTCACGCGGTCCATCATTCCCCACCACGGCCTTGTCGGTCCACCCGGTGACCTGCCTGCGGTAGCGTTGACGGGGTGTTGTTCCGACATTTCCCCCGCGCACTCGCCGCCGTGGCCACCGCCACGGCGCTGACCCTCACCGCCTGCACCAGCGAGGAGACCGGTCCGCAGACCGAAGCCGCCGTCGGTCTGCCGGTCGATGCCGCGCGCATCACCGTCGAGTCCGTGGGCACCGCCGATCGCGTCCTGGAGTACTCCACCGACGGTGAGCAGTCCGTGTCAGTCGAGGTCGCAGACGGTTTCAACCAGGTGCTCATGCAGGCCGACGCAGTGGACGTTCAGGCTCCGGCGGGTGGGGACGTCACCCGCCTCACCCTGCCGATGGAGGGCCGCACGGCGGCCGCCGAGGATCCCGCCGAGGGTGAGCGCGACGCCACCCGAGATGTGGAGTTCGCCGTCGGCCAGCCCTCCCCCGATGACCTGGAGCTGGTCGACGACGTCCGTTCCGCCGAAGGTTTCATCCTCGGGTGGCGGGCGGAGGATGACGGGCAGGTGTCCACCGTGCGTCTGGCCGCCCCGACCGCAGCCACCGACGAGGGCCGCGCCGTGGTCGAGCAGGCCCTCATGACGGTGCTCAGCCTGCCGGTCATCTTCCCGGAGGAAGCCGTCGGCGAGGGCGCCACCTGGTCGGTGGACACCCGCGTCACCGGGGACGCGACGCTGCTGCAGACCGCCACGTACACCATCACCGCCATCGACGGTGACCGCATCGCCCTCGACGTCGACGTCCAGCAGCGTCCCTCCCTCGGCGCCCTGACCATGGAGGACGGCCAGTCGCTCAACGTGCTCAACTCCAACACCACCAGCGAGGGCTCCCTCACCGTCGACCTGGGCCAGCCCCTGCCTGTCGACGGGCGCGTCTCGTACACCACCCGCGTCGTCTACGGCGGCGCTGACTCCGACGTCCGCGTGGTCCAGGATTCCACGACTTCGCTGGCCTTCAGTTAGGACCCACCATGGCCTCTCCCCATCACATCAAGCTCGACGGTGTCAGCTTCACGTACCCGGGTTCCGTCCGGCAGGTCCTCACCGACATCACCTTCGCCGTGCCCTCCGACCATGTCACGGGCCTCATCGGGGAGAACGGCTCGGGAAAGTCCACCCTGCTGCAGCTCATCGCGGGCGATCTCGAGCCCGATGTCGGGCACATCACCAGGCCCCCGACGACCGGTTTCATCGAGCAGGAGACGCAACTGCCCTTCTCCTCCCCGGCGTCGGCGCTGATCGACGCTGCGGTGACGGAGCTGCGCGACGTCGAGAAGCAGATCGAGGTGATCTCCGGGCAGATGGCGCAGGACCCGGATCGCTGGGCCGAGGCCTTCGATGCGGCGCTGGCGACCGCGGAGCAGGCGGGTGTGTGGGAGCTCGATGCCCGCATCGCCACGGTGCTCGCCGGTCTGGGCCTGGCCAACGTCCCCCTGGAGACGACGCTGGGTGACATGTCCGGTGGCCAGCGTCGCCGCTTCGCGCTGGCCGCTCTCCTGCTGCGCCCGGTCGACGCCATGGTGCTCGACGAGCCCACCAACCACCTCGACGACGACGGCGTGGACTTCCTCATCCGGGAACTCGCGACCTTCTCGGGCCCGGTGCTGGTGGCCAGCCATGACCGCTACTTCCTGGACCAGACGGCTGATTCACTCGTCGACCTCGACCCCGGACTGGGCCATGAAGGTGGCGGCGGTGAGGGCACCCGCCAGGGCACGCAGTTCACCGGTTCCTTCACCGACTATCTCGAGTCCCGCGAGGACATCCGCCGCCGGTGGGAGGAGCTCTACACCTCCCAGGAGCACGAGCGTGTGCGGCTGGAGAAGGCGGCGGAGCAGACGGCGGAGGATGTCTTCCACAGTCAGGAATCGAAGTCCGAGGTGGGGATCGCGAAGAAATTCCACGCCGACCGCGCCGCCAAGACGGTGGGCAACCGCCTGCGCTCGGCCCGCAACCGCCTCGAGGCGCTGGAACGCGATGAACTGCCGGCACCGCCCGCGCGCCTGAAGTTCCACGGCATCCCCGAGCACACCTCGGCATCGCTCGGTGAGCCGGCGGTGTGGACCAATGACATCTGGGTCAACGATCGCCTCGGCCCGCTGACCATCAAGATCAACCCCGGCGAGCACTGGCTCATCGAGGGGCCCAACGGCGCGGGCAAGTCGACCTTCCTCAAGGTGGTGGAAGGCAAGTGGCAGATCACCGAGGGTGAGATGCGGATCCCGGAGGAGGTGGTCATCGGCCGCCTCAGCCAGGACGACGAGTGGATCGATCTGGAGCGCACTGCCGAGCAGATCTTCGCCTCGCATGTGCCCGCGGGCTCCCCCACCCTGGTCGACATGGGACTGATGAACGAGGAGACGGCCGCCCGCCCCCTCGGCGAGCTGTCCCTCGGTCAGCGCCGTCGTGTCTCGCTGGGCATCATTCTGGCGTCACCGCCGGACATCCTGCTTCTCGACGAGCCCACCAACCACCTCTCCCTCGCCCTCGCGGAGGAGCTGGAGGTGGCGCTGGCGTCGTTCCCGGGCACGGTGCTCATGGCCACGCATGACCGGTGGATCCGCCGCAGGTGGGCGGTACGCACCGACGGCCGCGGCAGGGTGCTGTCCCTGCCCGGCCGTCGGGATGACTGATTACTGCGCGGGGGCCTCTTCGACCGGAGCCTCCTCAGCGGGAGCCTCCTCCGGGGCCGGGTTGTAGTCCAGGCACATCTGCGGCACCTGCTCCGGGGCGACGGTGTTGGTGATGAGGGTGCAGGCCCACGACTGGGACAGCTTCCAGGTCTCGTCCTCGTAGATGAACTCGACGTTCTCGGCCGGCTGGGCCTCGGAGTCCGGGAGGATGAAGTTGACGGAGGCCAGGACCGAGTCCGGGGTGTAGCCCGGCAGCACCGGGTTGACCACCTGGAACTGAGCCCCGGACTCGGCCTGGGAGGCGGCCATGACGTCGAAGAGCTCCGGCGCCTGCTCGCCGCCCTGCACGGTGTTGACCTTCTCCTCCAGCGGAACGTTGGGGTCGGTGGCCTGGGAGAGAATCGCGTTGAGCTCGTCGGCGGTCGGCAGAGCCGGAGCGGCGGCGGTCTCGGTGGTTTCCGTGGCCGTGGTCTCCGTGGTGGTCGTGGTGTCACCGTTGCCGTTGTCGTCGCCGCAGGCGGCGAGGGTCAGAGCCGTGCCGAGGGCGGCGGTGATCGCGGTCATCTTGCTCAGCTTCACGGGAAAATTCTCCTGTAGATTGGGGCGCGTCTGCGTTGATGGTACACGTGTTGAAGATGTGACAACACTCCTTGTGGCAGGCTGGGGGCATGACCCGCATTGCGTTGCTCACCACGGGCGGCACCATCGCCTGCACCACCGACTCCGCTGGAGCCCTGCGCCCCACCGTGACCGGACAGGAGCTGCTCGACGCCGTCGCCGAGCACGTCACCGCCGACGTCACCGTCACCGAGTTGACCCGCCTCGACTCCTCCGCGATCACGCTGAAGGACCTCGACGGCCTCATCGCGGCCGTGCACGGGGCGCTGGAGGACCCGGATATCGACGCCGTCGTGGTCACCCACGGCACGGATTCCATGGAGGACACCGCTTTCGCGCTGGACTGTTTCCACACCGATGAGCGCCCCGTGGTCCTCACCGGAGCCCAGCGTGCCTTCGACCACCGCGAGTCCGACGGCCCCGGCAACCTCATCGACGCCCTCCGTCTGGCCGCCGATCCCCTCGCCCGCCGCCAGGGCGTGCTCATCGCCTTCGGCGGGTGGACCATCCCGGCGCGCGGCGCGGTCAAGCGACACACCACGGATCTCGACGCCTTCATCTCCACCGTGCCCCGCGAGGCCCGCCGACCCGCAGGACTGCCGGTCACACCGTTGGACGGCGTTCAGGTTCCGGTCCTGGCCGCTTGGCCCGGCTCCGATCGCGTGCTTATCGACGCCGCCGTCACCGCCGGCGCCCAGGGCATCGTCATCGAGGCCCTGGGGTCCGGCAACATCGGCCCGGAGATGGGCGCGGGCGTGGCCGCCGCCCTGGAGTCGGGCATCCCGGTGGTGATCACCTCCCGGGTCCCCGCAGGTGAAGTCTCCCTGTCCTACGGCGGCTCAGGGGGTGGTGCGACGCTCGGTTCGGCGGGCGCACTCAGTGCGGGACACCTCCGCGCCGGACAGGCTCGCATGGCCATGGTGGTCGCCCTGGCGTCCGGTAGACACGTGTCTGACCTGCTCCTTTAAGCGCCCTACCCCCGAGGATCACCCCCATGTCCGGGGTGCCGTCTATCGTGACATTCGAACGCATGAACGACACACGATCGAAGGGGGGTGATCCCCATGTCCCAGCCCGCATCCTGGTCCGTCCTCAATTCCGGCAGCCTCTACTCACAAGCCCGCCGTGCGCGCATTGCCGCCGAATACGAGTATTGGCGCATCCTCCGGCCCGTCACCGAGCTCGCCTCGGAGGAGGACTGGACGACCGTGTGCACCATGCTCTACCGGGACACCGGGATGGCGAAGTCCATCATCTCCCGCAACTTCCACGCGCTGGAGACCCTGGACAAGCTGCCCCGCCTCCGGGCTCTCATCAGGGAGACCTACCTCCTCGATCTCTACCACCTGTCGGTCATCGACAAGGCCATCACCAAGGCACCGGTCGAGGTGCAGCAGGATGATTTCACCTGGCGGTGCCTCGATGAGGATCTCATCGCGCTGTTCACCCCGAAGCGGCCCCAGCAACTACTGCCGGGGACCCGCACGATCAACAACACCGTCGCCGACACCATCGCCAGCGTGACCGCGAAGGCTGCCCCACAGGTCCCCTCTCCGTGGGGTGCCCCGGCTCCCGAGACCGAGGACGGCCCCGTCCCCTGTGAGGACCCGGCAGCCACCATGCGCAGTCTGCCCCCGGTGGATGACGCAGCCAAGATCTCCAGTCTGTTCATCGAGTCCCTCGACGATGGCCGCATGAACTTCTCCCTCACGGTCGACGAGGCGACGGGAGTGCTGATGACCGACGCCATCTTCCAGGCCGCCAGCACCAAGGGCGTCGACAAGGCGACAGCACTGGTCCAGCAGGTGCTGGAACCGGCGTCGATCAACGTCAACACTCTCCTCTACACCGCCTCCGACGTCGATGACTCTCCCGTCTACCACCCGACCACCGGCATCCTCAGCGAGGAGGCTGCGGCGACGCTCGCGGACATGGTCACCCGCACCCTCGACATGGATGCCGCCCAGGACATGGAGACGGGCCCTCACGACATGACGTTCCCCCAGCGCGCCTTCATCATCGGTAGGGACTGGATCTGCCGCTGGCCCGGCTGCAACGCGCAGGCCACCCACCTCGACGCTGACCACCGCATCAACCACGAGGACGGCGGCCCCACCCGGGCCGACAACATGGTCATGTTGTGTCGGCACCACCACAACCGAAAGACGGACCAGCAGGTGACCTATCTGCTGGATCCGGTCACCGGGGACGTCTACTGGCACTTCGCCGACGGTACCTACGCCGTCGACCTGGCCACCGGCCCCCTGGCCCCGCGGCAGCGACGGTGGGTGAGCACCTTTGCGCAGCGCACCGCCACCGCCCGGAAGCGAGCCGCCGCCAAGGCCGCCGCCGAGGAGTTCGAGCGTTACCAGGCGGCCAACCAGCCTCGGGGCGCACCGACACCCTATGATCCGGTGCTCGTACACCACCGGGCACCGCCGGACGAGGACCCTCCTCCCTTCTAGTCCTGCTTTTCCAGCCACTCGTCCCAGGCCAGACTGGCCACGGGGTCGGCCGGACGGAGGTCGGGATCGTCCACAGCGAAGGTGCGGGTCCTGCCCGGCCCGGTAGCGCGCGTCTCGAAACGTACCGACACGATCCCGTGTCCGGTGCCCTGTACCCAGCCGTGCCCGTGGTCCGGGTGGAACACATCCTGGGTGGCCCGCCAGCCGGTGTCCTCCTCCTCCACCTCCACGACAGGTTCGACGATGTGATCGCTGACCCCGGTCTCGAAATCATCATCCGGGCTGGCCACCACCACCTGCTGGTCGAGTTCCGGGAAGAGCACATCCTGCTGCGCGGTCTCCAGTCCGGTGAAACCGACACCCACCAACCGGATCGCCCCCACCTCGCCGGGGTAGCGCACCAGCCGGAAAGCGGTGGCCAGCAAAGTGTCGTAGTTGTCGGTGGCATAGGGAAGGGTGGCGGAGCGGGACTCGATCCGGAAGTCGGACATCTTGAGTTTGACGGTGACGGTGCGGGAGCCGCGGCCGTCGATAAGCAGGCGCCGGTGGGCGGCCTCGGCGGCGCGGGTGATGGCGGCGTCGACCTCCGGGCGCGTCGTCAGATCGCGCGGGTAGGTGTACTCGGCGGAGATGGACTTGGCCTCGGCGCGCGGTTCGACGGGGCGCTCGTCGATACCGTTGGCCAAAGCCCACAGACCAGGGCCGACGGTGCCGCCGAGGGAGATCTCGACCTCCTTCGGGGTCAGGGCGGCCAGATCCCCGATCGTCTCCACTCCGATCTGGGAGAGTTTGGTGCGGGTGACCGGGCCGACGCCCCACAGCTCGGAGACGGGCATGGGATGGAGGATCTCCAGTTGCGTGTCGCCGGGAATGACGAAGGTACCGTCGGGTTTCGCCCGTCCGGAGCCGATCTTGGCGTACTGCTTGCCGGTGCCGGCACCGATGGAGGACGGCAATCCCGTCTCCTCCCGAATGAGTGCGCGGAGCTCATCCGCCCACTGTCTGACCTCGGCGGGGGTGGCGCCGACCAGGGCCTCGGGTTCCATGAAGGCCTCGTCGATGGACAGTTGCTCCACCAGCCCGACGTGGGAGGAGATGAGCTCGAAGACGCGTCTCGACGCCACCGCGTACACCGCCTTCCGCGGCGCGACCAGCACCGCGGAGAATCCGACCAGGCGCGCGGCCTGGTGCGTGGGCATGGCGGAACGGGCGCCGAATCTGCGGGCCTCGTAGCTGGCACCGGCCACCACTCCCCTGCCGGACACCCCCGCCACCAGCACGGGGCGGCCGCGGAGGGTCGGCCGGGTCAGCTGCTCGACGGAGGCGTAGAACGCGTCCATGTCGATGTGGAGAACCCAGCGTTGCATAGGTACAGGTTACGGGCGTCGTAAAGCAACGGCGGCAACGACCAGCACGATGCCCACCACTTCCGGGAGCGACAGCCACTGGCCCAGGGCCACCGCGCCGAGGACGGCGGCGACCACCGGCAGCAGCGCCTGCAGGAGCGCGAAGTAGGAGGACCCGGCCATCCGCATGACCACCTGGTCAAGGGAGTAGGGAATGACCGCCGACAGCACGCCCAACCCGAGTGCCAGGCCGAGGAGCATGGTCGCGGGGGTCTCGACATGCTCCGGCCACCCCCACACCACCAGTGGCAGGGCGAGCACGGCCGCCATGGTGAAACCGGTGGTCATGGACTTGCGCGGGCTGCTCACGGCGATGCGCGAACCGACGAGAATGTAGACCGCCCACAGTCCGCCGGCCAGCAGGGCGAAGCCGAGCCCCACGGCGGCCGTCGACCACACGGCCCCGGAAATGACCACCACTCCACTCGTGGCCAGGGCCAACGCGAGCCAGTCACGGATCGAGCGGGAGCCCACCGCGGCGACCAGCACCGGACCGAGGAACTCCACCGCCACGGCGGTGCCCAGGGGCAGGCGGGCGATGGACTCGTAGAAGGCCATGTTCATGCCCATGGTCGCCAGGCCGTAGATGAGGGCCGGGACACTGCGGAAATCCGCCAGGCGCGGGCGCACCAGCGCCAGCAGGATGACGGCGGCGGCGGAGATGCGGAACCAGGCGACGATGGCGGGCGGCAGGACGTCGAAAAGCCCGACCGCCACGGCGGCTCCCGCGTACAGGCTGACACCCGACGCGATCATCACCGCCGGAGCGCGGAGGTTCATCGCTTGACGACGGTCGCCTTCACTCCGGAGACCACGTCATGCGCCTCGCCCAGATCCTCGGTGGTCACGTCCAGCTCGAGGGCCAGGACTTCACCGGCGATGAGATCGCGGTGGCGCTGCGCCCACTCCAGCTTGTCCTCCGGAACGGAAAGGACGACGCTGATGCGGTCGGAGACCTCCAGGCCGCTGGCCTTGCGGGCATCCTGCAGACCGCGGATGACATCCGCGGCCCAGCCCTCGGCCTCCAGCTCCTCGGTGACCTCCATGTCGAGGACGACGAGGCCGTCGAGGCCGTCGATACGCGCGGTCGACTCCGGGTTCGCGGCGACGAGGCGCTCGGTGTACTCGTCGGCGTTGAGCTCGATGCCGTCGGCGACGACCGTGTCACCGACGCGCTCGTAGTTGCCCGCCTTGACGGCCTTGATCACGCGCTGGACGTCCTTGCCCAGGCGCGGGCCGGCGGCACGGGCGTTGACGACGACCTCGAAGGTACCCACGGCGTCGACATCCGAGGTCAGCTCGATGTTCTTGACGTTGACCTCGTCGCGGATGATGGCGGCGAAGGGCTCGAGCTGGCCGGAGTCCGGCAGCGCCACGGTCAGGGACGGCAGCGGCAGGCGGTTGCGCAGCTTGTGCGCCTTGCGCACCGAGGAGGCTGCGGAGCAGACACCGCGGGTGGCGTCCATCGCGGTGACCAGGTCGGCATCCGCGGGGATGTCCGCGGCCTCCGGGAAGTTGGCCAGGTGGACGGAGCGCTCACCGGTCAGGCCGCGCCAGATGACCTCGGAGGTCATCGGCAGCAGCGGGGCGGTGACGCGGGTGAGCACCTCGAGCACCGTGTAGAGGGTGTTGAAGGCCTCCGGGTGCTCCTCGTCGCCGAGCCAGAATCGGCCGCGGGAACGACGCACGTACCAGTTGGTCAGCGCATCGGCGAACTGGCGCACGGCATCGGTGGCGTCGGCGATGTCGGTGTTGTCCAGGGAAACGCGGACGGTGCCGACCAGGTCATGCAGCTTGGCCAGGATGTAGCGGTCGAGGACGTCCTCGGAATCCACGGACCACTGCGCCGGCTGCGAGGAGTACAGCTGCAGGAAGGAGTAGGCGTTCCAGATCGGCAGCAGCGCCTGGCGCACGCCGTCGCGGATGCCCTGCTCGGTGACGATGAGGTTGCCGCCGCGCAGGATCGGCGAGGACATGAGGAACCAGCGCATGGCGTCGGAGCCGTCGCGGTCGAAGACCTCGTTGACGTTGGGGTAGTTGCCCTTGGACTTGGACATCTTCTGGCCGTCATCACCCAGCACGATGCCGTGGGCGACGACCTTCTTGAACGCCGGGCGGTCGAACAGGCCCACCGAGAGCACATGCAGCAGGTAGAACCAGCCGCGGGTCTGGCCGATGTACTCCACGATGAAGTCGGCCGGGTTGTGCTCCTCGAAGAACTCCTTGTTCTCGAAGGGGTAGTGGAACTGCGCGAAGGGCATGGACCCGGAGTCGAACCACACGTCCAGCACATCCGGGACACGGCGCATGGTGGACCGGCCGCTCGGATCATCCGGGTTCGGGCGGGTCAGCTCGTCGATGTAGGGGCGGTGCAGGGACGTCGGGCGCACGCCGAAGTCGGCCTCGAGCTCGTCGAGGGAGCCGTAGACGTCGATACGCGGGTACTCGTCGTTGTCGGAGACCCACACCGGGATCGGCGAACCCCAGTAACGGGAGCGGGAGATGTTCCAGTCGCGGGCGTTCTCCAGCCACTTGCCGAACTGTCCGTCGCGGACGTGCTCCGGCAGCCAGGTGATCTCCTCGTGGTTGAGTTCGACCATGCGGTCGCGGATCTCGGTGACGCGGACGAACCAGGACGGCAGCGCCATGTAGATGAGCGGCTCGCCGGAACGCCAGGAGTGCGGGTAGGAGTGCTCGATGGTCTGGTGGCGCACCACCCGGCCGCGCTCCTTGAGGTCGCGGATGATGTCCTTGTTGGCGTCGAAGACCAGCTGGCCCTCGTACTCCGGGACCTGGGAGGTGAACTTGCCGTCCATGTCGACGGGGATGACCACACCGATGCCGTACTGCTTACAGGACTCCATGTCGTCCTCACCGAAGGCCGGGGCCTGGTGGACGACACCGGTGCCGTCCTCGACGGTGACGTAGTCGGCGAGGATGATCTGGAAGGCGTTGGGCTCGTCGGCGAAGTAGTCGAAGATGGGCTGGTACTGCAGGCCCTCGAGCTGAGCGCCGGCGAGCGTATCGACGACCTCGTGCTCCCCGAACTCCTTGGCCAGGGTGCCCACCAGCGGGGCGGCCATGAGGTACACGCCGTGCTCGGACTTCACCAGCGCGTAATCGACCTCCGGGTGGACGGCGAGCGCCAGGTTCGACGGCAGGGTCCAGGGGGTGGTGGTCCAGGCCAGCGCGGCGGCGTCGGCAAGCAGGGGCTGGGCGGCGAGCGACTTTTCCGCGGCGGAACCGGCGACGGCGCCGGTCACCGGGAAGGTGACGGTCAGCGTGGGATCCTGGCGCATCTTGTAGGAGTCGTCGAGACGCGTCTCCTGGTTCGACAGGGGCGTGTGCTCGGCCCAGGAGTACGGCAGGACGCGGAAGCCCTGGTAGATCAGGCCCTTGTCGTAGAGCTGCTTGAAGGCCCAGATGACGGACTCCATGTACCCCGGGTCCATCGTCTTGTAGCCGTTGTCGAAGTCGACCCAGCGTGCCTGACGGGTGACGTACTCCTTCCACTCCTCGGTGTAGCGGAGCACGCTCTCGGCGCAGTACTCGTTGAACTTCGCCAGACCCATGTCCTCGATCTGGCCCTTGTCGGTGATGCCGAGCTGCTTCTCCGCCTCCAGCTCCGCCGGCAGGCCATGGGTGTCCCAGCCGAAGACGCGGGGCACATGGTGCCCGGTCATGGTGCGGAAACGCGGGATGATGTCCTTGACGTAGCCGGTGAGCAGGTGGCCGTAGTGCGGCAGGCCGTTGGCGAAGGGCGGGCCGTCGTAGAAGACGTACTCCTTGGCTCCCTCGCGCTGGTCCAGGGAAGCCTGGAAGGTACCGTCCTTCTTCCAGTAGTCGAGGACGATCTCCTCCATGTCAGGGAAACGGGAGGAGCCCCCGGTCATGTCGACCTTCGGGTAGACGCCGCCGACGGCGGTCTTCTTCTGCTCGGACATATCTTCCTTCACTCACGAACGGGACAGGCGGTGCAGGGACGCATGTGCTGCGCGGTACCACCCTGCTTGGGTGCCACGGCACCCCACTTCGTTCATGGTGATCCGGTTCTACTGGGCCCCACGGGCTGTTCTTCCGGAGACGCTCCCCGGTGATGGCCGGATCATGGCGTGTTGCCCGCCGGAAAGACGGGACAGACATCGGCGATTATACACGGTAGCCGTACTGTCGCCGCGTCAGGCGGCGGACCATGATGAGACACAGGATGAGCGTCACCGCCGCCTGGATCGGCCAGCCGATCCACAGCGCGATGACCTGGGCGTTGGTGGGCATGCTCAGCCACATACCGACGGCGATGATGACCACGATGACCAGTGCCAGCAGGGGCCCGAGATACTTCCAGCCACCCTTGCCCTGTTCCGCCTTCGCCTGATCACCCCAGTTGTCCGTGTTCACCCGGGAGAGGAATCGCGTCCAGGCACGGAGGAAGTGGCCTATCTTGATCCACATGTAGATTTCCGCCGGGAAGAACAACAGGGCGAAGAGGATGTCCTTGGTGGTCCGATTCTCCATGGTCAGTGCCACGCGCAGGTTGAGCAGGGTCGCCAGCACCGGCGGAATGAGCCACCACCACTGGAAGCTGAAGGCACCGATGGACAGCGAGGCCAAGAGCAGCAGGACGAAGCCGACACGGACGACGAAGTTGAGGAGCATCTCGATGTTTTCGTACCAGCGCAGCCGCAGGTTGGGATGGAACGGTTGGCCGCGGAGGTTTCCACGCTCCCCGGGCCACATGAGGTCGATCGCCCCGTAGTTCCACTTGACCTGCTGGGCGTCCAGGGCCCGAAGAGTGGTCATTCCGCCGACGTCGGCGCGCGCGGTGCTGGAGATCTTCGTCAGATAGCCGGCCGACCGGATCTGCAGGCTGAGCAGCGAATCCTCCACCTCCGAATCGTTGACCCAGGGTGTCTTCTGGTTGTAGGACTGCTTGACATGGCGCAGGGCGCGCGCGGAGAAGATGGAACACTGCCCTCCGAGCACCGCCATGTTGCGGCCGCGGCACAGGTTGAGCAGTGTGAAGGAGGCGAACTGCGCACGCTGACCGACGACGAGGAAGTTGGCGATCGGCCCTCGGTGCCCGTGGGTGTCGATACTGTAGATGGCGCTGACACCACCGATGCGTGAGTCCGACTCCGCCTCCGCCAGCAGACGTTCGAAGGCCTTGGGATGCGGGGTGGTGTCACCGTCGACGCCGATGACGTAGTCGACGTCCTCCCCGAGCAGATCGAATCCGTAGTTCAGGGCACCGACCTTGCGGTCGGCCATGCGGCCGACGTCGTGGATGAAGATCTCGGTCGACTGCTGTACGCCGCGGTAGTCGATGTCGTGACGTCCGCAGTACTCACGGGCGATCCAGTAGGTGTCGTCCGTGGTGTTGTTCACCACGACGTGGACGACGTCGGGAAGCCGCGACTGCGCCAGGACGGATTCCAGGACCGCCGCGATGGTGGATTCCTCGTTGTAGGCGGGAATGATGCAGGCCACGATCGAGGGCGCACGGTACACCTCCACCTCGGCTGCGCGTTGGGGGGCATAGGTGAGGAAGTGATTGTCCGGGTCGATGGTGCTCACGTCGGTCGAGGGAGCGGTGGTGTCGGGAGTGGTCATGCCAGAAAGATATGCCGCAGAACACATTTCGGGGAGGAAACTAGTACGGGGAAAACTACGGGAGTCTTCCCCACTACCGGGACCGCTACCGGTTTCCCCGGGTTTCCCTTGCGCCGCGCATGACCAGTGGCTGTACTACCCCTAAGAACCAACCGTTGCCCTGATGGGAGACCCATGAACCGCCTACGATTCGCCTGCCTCGCGCTCGCGGTGTGCATGCCGTTGTCGGCGTGCTCCACCCCGGAGATCTCGTCGCTGATGCGCAGTGCCTTCCCCGTCCCGGCCCTGTCCACCCCGGTGGACGGCGTCGACACCCAGGTAGCGGCCATCCCCCGGGAGCGCCCCACCTTCAGCTTGCCGACGTTTCCGGAGCCGGTTCTGCCCCCACCGCCCACCGAGGTCATCACCGACGTCTCAGGACATGAGCTGCGGGTGAGCACCTGGACGGACGTCCCGAACCTCGACTCCCCCATCGCCATGATCCGGGTGTCGCTGGTGCCGCGCTCGACTGACCGAGTCACGCTGACCACCCTGACGGTCTACGCCCAGCCCGTCAACAACGCTCTCGAGCCGACAGGCGATATGAGCGTGCTTTCCGACGGCAGCCAGGATCTCAGCGGCTACTCCGTCACGGAACCGTCCTCGTTCATCGACGCCCTGCAGCTGCCGCGCGCTGCGGACGACACCGCCGGGTGGGTGCTCACCGTCATCACCAGGGTGACCGGCACCAACGACTACGGCAGCGTCGTCCACGGCAGTCGGGCGCTGGAACTGTGGGTGGCCGCCGACTAGTTCAGCGACAAGCCGTCCCGGACGAGGCGGCGCAGCTCAACGCGGGACGAGAGATTGAGCTTGTGGGTCGCGTTGTAGACGTGATACTCCACGGTGCGCACGGACAGGAACAGCTGCTCCGCCATCTCCTGGTTGCTCAGCCCCTGACCCACCAGGTAGGAGATCTCTCTTTCGCGGGCAGTGAGCTGGGTGAAATCGAAAAGCGGCGACGCCGGAGAAGCGACCGGGCTCGCCTCCGGGGCTTCGGTGGCCAACGCCTCGTCCAGATCATGGATCATCCCGAGCAGGGGCAGCGCACCGACCCGCAGGGCCAGCAACCGGGCCGCGTCGAGGGCGGCCCGCAGCCCCGTCACCTCGGGCTCACGGCTACCGGCCAGCCAGGCACGGGCGGCATCGAGAGCCACCATCGCCACGATGAGTCGGCCCGCCCGCACGGACTCGGCGTGGGCGGCAAAGCGGCCGTGGAGGGCCATGAGGTCCTGGAAGGCCCGGTCCGCCCTGCCCTGCGCCAGATCGAGCAGCGCCCGGGAGTGTGCGTCCACGTAAGCGCTGACCTCGGGTTCCACCCACAAGGCTGACAATCCAGAGGCGACCAGGGCCGCGGCGTCGTCCATCCGATCGGCCGCGATGAGCGCCCGCACCATCCCTGCCACAGCGGCCGGACCGGCGAAAGTCCACAGCAGTGAATTGAACTGGAAACCGGGGTAGGCCGCCACCACCGTCGGCGCGATGGTGTCTTCATCACCGGTCAACTGCCAGGTCCACACCAGAGCCCAGAGCGATTCCGCCGCGGCATAGGCGGCCAGCTGCTGGTCCTCCACTGAGTCGATGATCCGGCGGTGTGCCTGCGCCTCCGTCACGTCGCCCCGCCCGGAGTGCACGGCCCCCAGAGTGGCATAGGCGGCCAGCGGCGCGGGGTCGGAGAGGATGTCGAGGGCGTCTCCCAGGCCGGAGCGCAGGAGTTGGACGACGTCGTCCCACTGCCCGTTCTCGAAGTAGATGTGGGAGAGCGCGATCCGGGACTGCATCTGCCAGTTGACGTGACCTTTCGGCGCCAGTGCCGCGGCCTCCAGATCCTTCCGTCCTTCTTCGAACAGCCCCACGTTGCAGGCGATCGATCCGCGCGCCGACAGCAGGGACAGCTGTGCGTCCCGCGTATCAGGGAAGGTCGCGAGTCCGTCGACGATCTCCTGGAGTGTGCTCATCGACGCGAGCGTGTGCTCCGGGGAGGTGTGTGAGGTCTCGACGAACTTCCGGATCAACGCCGCCAGGATCGCCGCTTCCCTGGCCACCTCATCGCTTCCTGTGTCGGCGAGGGAATCGAGATCCGCCAGGACCCCCGCCGTCATGGGGATGATGAGATCGAAACGGAAGTACGCGGACATGACGCGGACGAACTCGGTGGCGGCATAACCGCGCAAGAGGCGGTCGGTGATCGCTTCGTCGGCGTGGTCGAGGGAGGCGATCTCGCCGAAGTGCTCGGCCACCGCAGTGGCGTCATCGAGAGCGGCGGCAATGAGGGTCTGGCACGCACCCCGCAGCAGGGGGAAGGGAACCCGTCCGAGGTGAGGTTGCAGGTAGGTCAGTTCGGACACCATCCCGCCCCGGACCGCCGCCAGGTACGTCAGGCGCAGGGAGTCGACGTCCCGAACCGTGTCGAGGAGTCGGCGGGCCAGGCCGACGGCCTGGCGGTACCGCCCCGCCGCCAGTTCGGCCTCCCCTGCGGCGCGCAGTTCCTGCGCCAGGGGCGCGATGTTGTCGTCTGCGGCGCGAATCCGGTGATACAACGCCTCCTCACCCGAGAGCACCTCCCCCAGCACGCGGTGGATATCACGGGTGTAGTCGCTCGGCAGCGTCTCACGCAAAGCGGCGGCCACCAGTGCATTGCGGGGACGGATCACTCCACCCGACGTGATGCTCAGGGCGGGGCAGTTGGCCCGCAGCTCCCTCATGGCCGGCACGGTCTGACCCCACAGGTCGAGGACCTGCTGCAGCTCATGGCTGTGGAGACCGACCTCGGCCACACAGACGACCTCCACGGCCCTGCGCGTCGCCGCACTGGTGTCCTCCCACCAGTCGGCGATGCCCTCCAACAGACCTCCTCCTGCGGAGGTGACGTCGCCCAACAGAGTGCCGTCTCCCCGGACCATCCGCTCTGCGATGAGGCCGACATGCAGGGGGATCCCGTCGGTGAGTTCGAGGATGCGGCTGACCACGCGGTCGGAGGCGTCGAGACGGAAGCGCCGATCGAGCAGCTGGCGGATGTCCTCGCGGGTGAAGGGCTGCAGATCAATGATCGCGCCGAGCGTGTGATCGGAGAGCTGGCGGGTGAGTCGCTGGACCAGAAAATTGTCGCACGGACGGAAGGCCACCACGACGGTCACCGGATAGTCCACCAGTTGGCGCAGCGTACGCCACAGGATCCGGGAGGAGAGCTCGTCGATCCAGTGGGCGTCGTCGATAAGCAGCACCTGGGGACCACGGGAACTCAGCGCGGTGGCCAGATCGCGTGCCATCGCGGGCTCGGAACCGGCATCCGTCCATGCCACGCCCAGCAGTTCCGCCAGCTTATCCGCAGCGTAACCGGGGATGTCGGCGTCGAGCGCATCGACATCCAGCGTCAGTGACAGTCCGGTGAAGGAGTCCCGGCAGGCGGCCAGCAGGAATGTCTTGCCATGTCCGGCATTGGCGCGGACCAGGACGACTTTCAGCCGCTTCTCCGCCTGGCTGCTGTCGGCAATATCCCCGAACTCGGTGACGTATTCCAGACGTTGCACTTGTGAGCCTTCCAGGCGGGTAGTTGGTTGTACAAAACTTACCGCGCCCTACCCGGAGAAGCAGAAAAACCGGTGGGGGTAACGCGGATGCGCTACCCCCACCGGGTGGAGAACACTGTCGTTAGTTCTGCTTACCTGCGTCGGCACTCGGCGCCGCGGAACCACGGGACTCGAGCTCCTGCAGCTGGGACTCCAGCAGCGTCTTCAGGCGGGTGCGGTACTCACGCTCGTAGGTGCGCAGCTCCGCGATACGGGTCTCCAGGGCAGTCTGCTGCTGCTTGACGGTCGCCATGATCTCGGTGTGCTTGCGCTCGGCGTCGGCCTGGAGGGCGTTGGCCTTCTCCTCTGCCTGGCGGATCTGCGCCTCAGCGCGGGAGTTCGCCTGGTTGGTGGTCTCCTCGGCGCGCTTCTCGGCATCGGCGACGAGGGACTTGGCGCGGGTGTCGGCCTCAGTGACCTGCTGCTCGGCGCGCTTCTGGGCGTCGGCGAGCTGGGACTGGGACTTCTGGTCGGCCTCGGAGATCTGGGCCTCGGCGGCAGCGCGTGCCTCGTCCAGCATGGACTTGGACTCGGCCTGGGCCTCGGAGGTGAGGCGATCAGCCATCTCCTGGGCCAGGCCCAGGACCTTGGCGGCCTGCATGTGGGTATCCGCGGTGGCGGGGGCGGCATCCTTCGGCACGGCCACGGCGGCTGCCTTCTGGGGCTGCTGCGCCGGCTGGGCGGCGGCCTGCTTCTTGGCGGCCTCCAGGTCGGTCTTGGCCTTCTGCAGATCAGCCTTGGCGGTCTTCGCCTCGGCCTCGGCCTTCTCGGTGGCCTTGCGGGACTCGCTCAGCTTGGCCTCGTACTCCTTACGGACCTTCTCCTCGATCTCCTTGCGGAGGGCCGCCTCGTCGACGTCATCGCGCGCGGCGGCCGGGGCTGCCGCACCGCCCTCCTCGAGGCGGGAGCGAAGATCGTCGTTGTCGTCCTGCAGCTGGGCGAGAGTGTCTTCGACGAGGTCGAGGAACTGGTCGACCTCATCCTCGTTGTAACCCCGCTTGCCGATCGGCGGCTTACTGAAAGCGACGTTGTGCACATCAGCTGGTGTCAGCGGCATTGGCGTTCCCTTCGAGTGTGTGGTGGCCCGGTAGGCCTGCGCGGTGCGACCCGCGTGTATGCATTTCGTTTAATCGTACGTTGAGTGCTTGGTCAAGTGTAACCCCGGGTGGGGCGGCGGAGACCACGGACACACTAATTCTTTACCGGAGCTTCAACCTTCCGGCCACCCGTCACCGGAAAACGGACAGGACGACGACCTGCAGAACGGAGAGGATGATGAACAGGACGATGACGGACATGTCCAGCGCGACCCCACCCATACGCAGGGGCGGGATGACCTTCCGCAGCGCCTTGACCGGCGGATCCGTGACCACGAACAGAGGCTCGGCGACATAGATGAACCAGCGCGGCGGCTGGAAATTGCGCGAGAAGGACTGGATCATCTCAATGACGATGCGCGCGATGAGGACGAGTGTGAACACCCGCAGGATGACGTACAGGACAGTTCCGAGAAGACTCACGCCCACCGAGCCTAGTGCCTGGGCAGACAAAAAAGGTAGACACCCGCCGGAGCGGGGTGCCTACCTGAGTCCAGCTGCGTTCCGAATCAGCGCAGCTTCGCGGAACGCTCGAACTCCGCCTGGGAGAAGTCGGCGCCCTCGGGGACGATGGCGAAGACCTGACGATCGGTGTCCACGTTCTTGGACACGTTGACCATGCGGCCGCGCAGGGCGTAGCAGAGGCCGGCAGCGAAATCGACGATGCGCTTGTTCTCACCCGGCTCCATGCGGGTCATGTCGAAGACCACGGCATCTCCGTCACGGAAGGGCTCACCGATCCGGGCGGCCTCGCTGTAGGAGGAGACCTCGACGGCGACGAGCTTCGCGGCGGGCTCGTAGCGGGGGCGCTCCTCGCGGTCGTAGTCGTAGCTGTACTCACGGGAAGGTGCGTAGGCGGCGGAACCGCTGGAGCGGTAGCGCGGCTCCTCGCGGTCGTAGTCGTAGTAGGCGTCCTCGTGCTCCATGTCGATCGGAGTCAGACCGAAGAACTCCTTGGCGTTCCGGATGATAGACATATGGTTCCTCTCCCGTTGTTGCAGCTGGCGCGGGGGTTATTGTCGGTAACTGTGCTTTTACGCTAGTGGGCGCTGACCCATCACATCGGTACCGACACGCACGATGTCGGTGCCCTGCGCGATGGCGATTTCCAGGTCGGCGGACATGCCGGCCGACAGCTCCATTCCGGCGCTGAGTTCACGCGCGCGGGCGAACACCCCGGCCGGATCCACGCCCAGCGGCGGCACCACCATGAGGCCTCGCAGTTCGAGGTGCTCGGCGGCCTGCACGACGTCGATGAGCTCGGGAAGCTCCTCCTCCGTCACTCCCCCGCGGGCGGTGTCGCCGTCGGCGGACAGCTGCAGATAGACGGGCAGGGAGGTGGTGCGGTCGCCGCGTTCCAGGGCCAGCGCGACCCCGCGGTCAAGGGCCTGCGCCAGGCGCACGGAATCCAGGGAGTGGACACTCGCGGCCCACCGTGCCACGGAGTTCGCCTTCTTCGTCTGGATCTGGCCGATCATGTGGACGCGCATCCCCGGCACCGCCTCCGCCTTGGCCCGCGCCTCCTGCTCGCGGTTCTCCGCGACATCGGTGACGCCGAGCTCCAGCAGCAGCTCCAGGTCGGAGGCGGGGTGGAACTTGGTCACGGGCAGCAGGCGGACGGGGCGGGTGCCCGCGGCGGCGTCGATACGCGCCCGGGTGGCGGCGAGATTGGTCCGCAGTTCCTCGAGGCGACTCACGGCAGCCACACCAACCCCGCCTGGCGACCGGTGGTGCCCTCGCGGCGGTAGGAGAAGAAGTCCTCGTCCTCGATGGTGCACCGCGGATCGGCCTCGATGGTGGTCACACCCAGGCTCATGAGCTGGCGGACCAGGCCGGCGCGGACGTCGATACCCGGGGTGCCCTTCTCCGTGCGGGTCGTCGATCCGGGAAGATGCTTATCGACGTCCGCCGCCATCTCCGCGGGCACCTCATAGTGCCGCCCGGAGGCCGCCGGACCCAGCACCACCTGAATGCTCTCCGGCCTGGCACCGAGTTCGAGCATCGTCTCGACGGTGCGCCGCACGATTCCGTTGCGCGCCCCCATGCGCCCGGCGTGGGCGGCCGCCACGACGCCGTGGACATGATCCGCCAGCAGTACCGGCACGCAGTCGGCGACCAGGACGGCCAGCGCCAGCCTGCGCTGCGTGGTCACGAGGGCGTCGGTGGCCTCGACCGGATCATCCTGCGGGCCCTCGACGACGGTGACGTTGTGGGAGTGGATCTGTTCCATCCACACCACGTGCTCGAGCTCGAGGACGCGGGCCAGACGCTCACGGTTGGCGGCGACAGCGGCGGGATCATCCCCGACATGATCACCGAGATTGAAGGAGTCATAGGGAGACGACGACACCCCGCCCGCACGGGTGGTGAACACCATGCGGACGGGGCGGGGGGCCTCGTTGGCGCTGCGTAGGGACATGCCCTAGAGGTTAGCGCAGGAAGTCAGGCACATCGAGATCGTCATCGCGGGTCGGGCGCTGCTCACGGGAGGAGGTGAACAGACCGGAGCGCTCCTCGCGGTGGTGGTGGCGTCCGGCCTCCTCCTCGCGCTCCTCGAAGAGGCTGCCGCGCTGGGCGGGCTCCTCCATCGGCGACGGGGCAGGCGTCGGGGTGACGGCGGCCGGAGCGTTGTTCTTCGCGGCATCGAAACCGGTGGCGATGATGGTCACGCGGACCTCGTCGCCGAGGTTGTCGTCGATGATCGTGCCGAAGATGATGTTGGCGTCCTCGTCGGCCTTCTCCTGGACGATGGTGGCCGCCTCGTTGACCTCCATGAGGCCGAGGTCGGAGGCACCGGCCACGGAGAGCAGCAGGCCCTTCGCGCCTTCCATGGTGGATTCGAGCAGCGGGGAGTTGATGGCCTGCAGGGTGGCGGTCATGACGCGGTCGTCGCCACGCGAGGAACCGACGCCCATGAGGGCGGAGCCGGCGTCGGACATGACGGAGCGGACGTCGGCGAAGTCGACGTTGATGACACCCGGGGTGACGATGAGGTTGGTGATGCCCTGGACACCGTTGTGCAGGACCTCATCGGCGGCGCGGAAGGCCTCCATCATGGACAGGGAGGCGTCGCCGAGCTGGAGCAGGCGGTCATTCGGGATGACGATGAGGGTGTCACAGACCTGGCGCAGCTCCTCGATGCCGGACTCGGCCTGGCGGGTACGGCGCGGGCCCTCGAACTTGAAGGGCTTGGTGACGACACCGACGGTCAGGGCACCCAGCTTCTTCGCGATACCCGCGACGACCGGGGCGGCACCGGTGCCGGTGCCACCGCCCTCACCGGCGGTGACGAAGACCATGTCGGCCCCCTTGAGGGTCTCCTCGATCTCGGACTTGTGGTCCTCGGCGGAGGTGCGGCCCACGTCCGGGTTGGCTCCGGCGCCGAGGCCGCGGGTGGCCTCGCGGCCGATGTCGAGCTTGGTGTCGGCGTCAGAGAAGAGCAGGGCCTGGGAGTCGGTGTTGATGGCGACGAACTCGACACCCTTGAGGCCCTCTTCGATCATGCGGTTGACGGCGTTGACTCCGCCGCCGCCGACGCCGACGACCTTGATGACGGCGAGGTAGTTGTTCGGTGAGGTCATAGGTTCTGGCCGCGCCTTTCGGGAAGTGTGTGATCTGTAACGAGGTTGTCTCCATCATGGGCGACGGAGGAGAACTTTTCGCGCACATTTCGGGGCGTGTCGATACCCTCAACCTCAGGTTTAACGTACGGTCACCATGGACGGATTCGACACATTCCAGTGCCCACCCTCACGCTGGACCGCGGTCTGCACGGCCAACGCCTTGTCATGATTCTCCTCCGAGGCACCCCAGAAGATGGTGCGCCCGTCATGGAGGCGCAGCTCCAGCTCGTACTCCCCCGGCACATCCACCGACGCCACCAGAGCGCGCACCGGATCGGACAACGCCGTGAGGGCATCCGCCACCCCGGCCAGGGTCTGTGCATCCTGACGCTGCGCACCCGTCACCTCGACCGCACCTTCCGGGGGCACGTCGATGACGAAGGGACGACCCTCCGTGTCGATGAGATGCTCCCCGTCGTCCTCGCTGCTGAACATGAGGACCTCCCTTTCGGTGACCTCCACCGCCAACGTCGACGGCCACTGCCGCGAGACCGTGGCGCTGCGGACCCACGGGAGATCCACGACCCCGCGGGCCGCCTGCCCGGCGTCGACACGCACGAGGTTGTCCCCTTCCCGCACACCCGTGGCCTCGACCACGTACTCGTCCGGCGAGTTGAGGTTGCCGGAGATCTCGAAGGAGCTCACCCGCAGGACGGGGAACGCCCACAGCACGCCGGCGGCGATGAGCAACGTCGCCAGGACCGCCCCGATGACGGTGAAGACTTTTCGTCGTGACATCTACTCGTCCAGCGCCGCGAGGATCTCTCCGGCGAGCAGCGTGATGTCGCCGGCACCCATGGTGAGCACGAGGTCCCCCGGGCGCACCAGCTCGCGGATGGTCTGCGGGGCGTGGGAGAAGTCGGGCTCGTAGACCACCTCGGTGGTCACGGCGTCGGTGATGATGCGGGAGCTGACCCCCTCCACCGGCTTCTCCCGGGCACCGTAGATGTCGAGCACGACGGCCGCGTCCGCCAGCGACAGCGCCGCGGCGAACTCCTCCGCGAACTCGATGGTGCGCGAGTACAGGTGCGGCTGGAAGGCCACGACGACGCGGGCCCCCTCCCCCTCGGCCTCCACCTTCTGGCGGGCGGCCTGCAGGACGGCGGTCACCTCGGTCGGATGGTGCGCGTAGTCGTCGAAGACCCGGACCCCGCCGGCGGTGCCCCGGTACTCGAAGCGACGGCGCACGCCGTTGAAGTCGCTGAGGCCCTCGGCCAGGCGCTCCAGATCGCCGCCGGCCAGATGGGCGGCCAAGAGCGCGGCGGCGCCGTTGAGCACCATGTGCTGGCCGGGGATCTGGAGGGTGACGGTGAGGTCGCGGTCGTCGATACGCAGGACAGCGGTGGAACCGACCTCGGTGACCTCGGTGGACAGCACCTCCGCCCCCAGGGGGATCTCCGGGTGCAGGGCCGCGGCGTCGGTCGTGCCGTAGCCGAGCACGCTGACCCCGCGCCTCAGGCTGCGCTCACCGAGGGCGGCCGCGTGAATGTCGTCGAGGCACACCACCAGGTGGCCGTCGGAGGTGATGCGGTCGGCGAAGTCATCGAAGACCTGGTGGTAGGCCTGCGCGGTGCCGAAGTAGTCGAGATGATCGGGCTCGATGTTGGTCACCACGGCGATGTCGGGCGAGTAGCGCAGCAGCGAGGCGTCCGATTCGTCGGCCTCGGCGACGAAGGCGTCCCCCGTGCCGTGGTGGGCGTTGGTGCCGGAGCGGTTGAGCTGGCCGCCGATGGAGAAGCTGGGGTCCAGGCCCGCGGTCTGCATCGCCGCCACCGCCATGGAGGTGGTGGAGGTCTTGCCGTGGGTGCCCGCGAACAGCACCTGGCGGTGGCCCTCCATGAGCTCGCCGAGCAGGTCGGAGCGGCGGATGACCGGGATGCCCTCATCCTGGGCGCGCTGCAGCTCCGGGTTGTCCTGCGGGATCGCCGCGAACGACACGACGACCACGGTGGGCAGCTTGCCGGAGAGCATGAGGTTCTCCGCCGCGTGCCCGACCGCCACGTGGGCGCCGTTCGAGCGCAGGGCGCGGACCGGACGCGAATCCTTCACGTCCGAGCCGGTGACCACGAAGCCCCGGTCCAGCAGGATCCGTGCCACGCCGGACATGCCGGAGCCGCCGATGCCGATGAGGTGGACGCGGGAGAGGTCGACGGTCACGGATACTCCTGAAGAGACGGGAACAGGTGGACAGAGGTCTTACTGTAGCGCCGCCACCACCGCGTCGGCGAGCAGTGCGGCGGTGTCGCCGGCGGCGTGGTCACGGGCGGCGGCACGCATGGTGGCCAGCAGCTCGTCGTCGCCGAGAATCGCCTGCACCTCAGCGACGAGGCGCCCGGAATCCAGCTCGGCGTCATCGATGAGGCGGGCGGCCCCGGCCGCGACGACGCTGCTGGCGTTGAGCGCCTGCTCACCGTTGCCGTGCGGCAGCGGGACGTAGACGGCCGGGATGCCGGAGGCGGTGACCTCGGCGACCGTCATCGCGCCCGAGCGGCAGACGATGAGGTCCGCGACGGCGTAGGCGGCGGCCATGTCGTCGATGTAGGGCAGCGCGACATAGTGCTCGTGCTCGGCGGGGGCGGTGTTGCGCTTGCCGTAGGCGTGGATCACCTGGAAGTCCTCGGTGAGCTTATCGACGCCCCCGGCCACCGCCGTGTTCAGGTTCACCGCGCCCTGCGAGCCGCCGGTGATCAGCAGGGTCTTCCGGTGCCCCAGGCCCCAGGTCTCCCGCGCGCGGGCGGCGGCTGCGGCACGGTCGGCGTCCCGCAGATCCGCGCGGACGGGGACCCCGACGACCTCACCCGGCATGCCGGAGTCGGCGACGGCGTTGAAGCTGGTGCCACCCAGGCGCTGGCCGAGCTTGTTGGCCATCCCCGCGCGGGCGTTGGCCTCGTGGACGAGGAAGGGCATGCGCAGGGAGCGGGCGGCCAGGTAGGCGGGGGCGGACACGTAGCCGCCGAAACCGATGAGTACGTCGGCCTCCCGCAGCACCGCGCGGGCCTGGCGCACGGCGGTGATGATCCGGAACGGCAGCTTGAGCAGGTCGACGCTGGGGCGGCGCGGCACCGGCACCGGGTCGATGAGCCGGAGATCGAATCCCCGGGCCGGCACCAGGTCACGCTCGAGTCCCCGCGGGGTACCCAGCGCCGTGACCTGTGCGCCGTGGCGCTCGACGAGCGCCTCAGCGACGGCCAGAGCGGGTTCGATGTGACCGGCGGTACCACCACCGGCGACGACGACGCGCAGTGGCTTGTTCGATGCGGTCATGAATCACCGTCTCCTGTCGGGGTGGGGCTGTCTTCTCTTTGTGACGCTACCAGTGACCGGCGCGCCGAAGCGCTCCCGCGAGGTCGGGCGGCGCACGGAGGCGCGGCGCACGGCCGGCTCGGGCAGCATGAACACCCGGTCGAAGAGCGGGCGACCGTAGGACTGCATCGCGGAGATCGCCTCGGGCTCATGGCGTGCGACGGAGGCGAGCAGACCCATGGACCCGAGGGTGATGATCGTGGAGGTACCACCCGCGGAGATCATCGGAAGCTGGATACCGGTCACCGGCAGCAGGCCGACGACGTAGCCGATGTTGATGAACGCCTGGGAGACGACACCGGCGGTCAGTGCTCCGGCCAGCAGCGCCTGGAACTGGTTCTGCGCCCGGAAGGCCGTGCGGATGCCGAAGTACCCCAGCGCCGCGAACAGGCCGATGACCAGGGCTCCGCCCCACAGGCCGAGTTCCTCGCCGATGATGGCGAAGATGAAGTCGTTCTTGGCCTCCGGGAGGTAGAACCACTTGGCGCGGGACTGTCCCACGCCGACGCCGGCCACTGAGCCGTCGGCCAGGGACAAAAAGCCCTGGTAGGACTGGAAGGCCACGCCCTGGGTGTCGTCGAAGCGGCCGAAGAGGGCGTCGAAGTAGACGTGGAAGCGGTTCGAGCGGAAACCGCCGCTGAACAGCATCCAGGCGGCGAAGGCCCCGGCCGCGAGGAAGGCGGCGAGGATGAGGCGGATGTCCACGCCCGCGAAGAACAGGGTGAACAGGACCACGACGCCGAAGTTGACGGCCATGCCGAAGTCGCCCTGCACCGCGATGAGCCCCGCCATGAGGGTGGCCACCGCGGTGTAGATGACAAAGGGGCTGCGCATGCTGGATCCGGTGTGGCGCTTGTCCGCCAGGTAGGCGGCACCCCACACGGCGATGGCGACCTTGGCAATCTCGGAGGGCTGGAAGCGGACGGGGCCGAGGACGATCCACGACTGCGAACCCACCTCGAGGCGGCCGGTGCCGATGCCCGGGATGAGCACCGCGATGAGCAGCACGATCGCGATGACCAGCAGCCAGGGGGTCAGTCTGCGGACGGTGTCGGGGCGCAGGCGGAGGGCGAACCAGAAGGCGACGAGTCCGGCGACGATCATCATGAACTGGCGCACGGCCTGGTTCCACACGGTCGCCCCCTCGAGGACGGACCAGGTCATCGTCGAGGACATGACCATGACCGCGCCGATGCCCACCAGGAGGAAGACGACGGAGCGGATCATGAAGTAGTCGAATCCGGCGCGGGAGTCGAGCATGCGGTGCCATTCGGCGCGCCAGCGGGTGAAGGTTCCGGAGTTCGAGGAGGTGGATGTGCTCATGTCAGCCTTTCTGCCGCCGCGGCGAACAGGTCGCCGCGTTGGGCCATGCCGGTGAACATGTCGAGGGAGGCCGCCGCCGGGGCCAGCAGCACCGTGTCTCCGGGCGCGGCAATGTCAGCGGCCCACGTGACCAGTTCGCTCATGGCCGCCTCCGGGTCGGTGACGGTGGTGGTGTGCACGGGGACGTCCGGCGCGTGCTCAGCGAGGGCCGCGGCGATGAGCGGGGCGTCGGTGCCCAGCAGCCCGACGGCCCGCAGGCGGTGTGCGTGGGTGCGGACGAGGGGGCCGATGTCGGCTCCCTTGAGCTGGCCTCCGGCGATCCAGATGACATCCTGCAGACCCGCGAGCGCGGCGTCGGCGGCGTGCGGGTTGGTGGCCTTGGAGTTGTCGATGTAGTCCACTCCCCCGGCCTGCGCCACCGTCTGGCCGCGGTGTCCGTCGACCTGGAAGGTGGCCAGTGCGGCGGCGATGTGCTCCGGCTGCGCGCCCTGACTGCGGGCGACGGCGGCGGCCGCCAGCGCATCAAGCACTCCGGCGGGACCGGCGGGCTGGATACCGGCGACCGGGGCCAGCACGACGGGGGTGTCGCCGGTGTTGTCCACCAGCTGGCCGCCGATGACGCCGAACTGTCCCAGCCCGGGCTCCCCGAGGGTGAAACCGATGTAGTCGTCGACTCCGGCGCGTTCCAGTGCGGCGCGCACCTCGGGGTCGTCGACACCGGCGACGGCCACCGGTCCCCGCAGGGCCCGGGTCTTGTCGTCGGCGTAGGCGGTGAAGGACCCGTGCCAGTCGATGTGGTCCTCGGCCAGGTTGAGCAGCACCCCGGCGTCCGGGGTGAGCTCGGAGGACCAGTGCAGCTGGAAGGAGGACAGTTCCGCGACGAGGACGTCGACGCGATGGCTGTCGACGAGCGCGTCCGCCACCGACACCCCGATGTTGCCGACGGCCGCGGCGCGGGGTTCCAGCTGCTGCATCATGGCGGCCAGCATGGCGGTGGTGGTGGTCTTGCCGTTGGTACCGGTGACCACCAGCCACGTGCGCGGGGCACCGAAGGTGCCCGCCCGGTCGAGGCGGTAGGCGAGCTCGACGTCGCCGATGACCTCGAGGCCGGCGGCGGCGGCGTCGATAAGCAGGGGGTTGTCGGGGCGCCAGCCCGGGGAGGTGATGACGACCTCGAACTCGGCGAGGCGGCCGCGGGCCTCCGCGGTGGTGATGCCCGCGCCGGAGTCGTCGGCGACGACCACGGACACACCGAGATCGTCGAGCAGGCGGGCGATTCCGCGACCGGAGACTCCGGCGCCGGCGATCAGGGCGGTTCCGGTGATCATTGCAGGCTCACTCCTGTGGCTGTCAGCCATTCGGCGTAGAAGATGGACACTCCCAGCATCACGGCCATGGCGGCGATGAGCCAGAAGCGGATGACGACGGTGGTCTCGGGCCACCCGCCGTTCTCGAAATGGTGGTGGAAGGGGGCCATGCGGAAGAAGCGCTTGCCCGAGGTGCGGAAGACGATCACCTGGATGACGACGGAGGCGGCTTCGATGACGAAGAGGGCGCCGATGATGATCATGAGCAGCTCGGTCCGGGAGGCCACGGACAGACCGGCGACGAGGCCACCGAGGGCCAGGGAACCGGTGTCACCCATGAAGATCTTGGCCGGGGCGGCGTTCCACCACAGGAAACCGAGGCAGGCACCCAGGCCCGCGGCCGCCAGCACGGCCAGGTCCAGCGGGTCACGCACGGAGTAGCAGCCCGGTTCCACGGACTGGGTGCACGAGTTGCGGAACTGCCAGAAGGTGATGAGGGCATAGCCGCCCATGACGAAGGCGGTGGTGCCGGCGGCGAGGCCGTCGAGACCGTCGGTGAGGTTGACGGCGTTCGACCAGGCGGCGATGAGGATGTACATGAACAGCAGGAACACCACGATGCCGATGATCGAACCGCCGAAGGCGATGTCGAAGGTGTCGATGTCACGGACAAACGACAGGTGCGTCGAGCCCGGGGTCAGCCCCTGTTCATCGGGGAACCACAGGATGAGCAGACCGAAGCCGACGGCCAGCACGAGCTGACCGACCAGTTTCGCCGTCTTGTTGAGGCCGAGGTTGCGGGCCCGGAAGAGTTTGATGAAGTCATCGGCGAAACCGAGGGCACCGAGTCCCAGGGTGAGGCCCAGCACCAGCAGACCCGAGACGGTGAAGCCGCCGGAGCCGCTGACCATTCCGTAGATGCCCACGGCGAGGTAGCCGACGACGATGCCGGCGATGATGGCGATGCCGCCCATCGTCGGGGTGCCGCGCTTGCGCAGGTGGGACTTCGGGCCCTCCTCGCGGATCTCCTGCCCCAGGCCCTCGGCGGAGAAGCGCCGGATGAGCACCGGGGTGGTGAAGATGGCGACGAGGAAGCTGACGGTTCCTGCGATGATGATCTGTGTCACGTCGTTGCGCCCCTATTGACCCTTCTCGATGAGTTTCTCAGCCACCCGCCACAGGCCCAGCGCGTTGGACGCCTTGACCAGAACGACATCGCCGGGGTTTCCGGAACCGGTGTGTTCGATGGGGCGGGTGCGCAGCACGGCGTCGACAAGCTGGGTGGCCTCGTCGACGTCGTGAGCGATCTCAGTAGTTATACCCCGATTCCTGGCCTCCGTGGCCATGGCGCGGCTGTGGGGGCTGTCCCCCACCGCGATGAGGTGGCCGACGCGGTAGCGGTCCAGCTGCTCACCGAGGAGGCGGTGGGACTCCTCGGCATCGTCGCCGAGCTCGCCCATCTCGCCGAGCACGGCGATGGCGCGGGCGTGGGGGCGGGCGGCGGCGGTGTACGCCAGGGCGGCGATACCGGCCCGCATGGAGTCCGGGTTGGCGTTGTAGGCGTCGTTGATGACGGTGACGCCGTCCGCGCGGGTCTGCACGTCCATGCGGTGCGCGGAGGCGTTGGTGTGGGCGCCCAGCCCGCGGGCCACCTGCTCCACGCTCAGCCCCGCCTCGATGCCGACCGCGGCGGCGGCCAGGGCGTTGGACACCTGATGCTCGCCGAACACCTGCAGCGACACGGCGGCGGAGGCCTCCCCGGCGTGCAGCGTGAAGCTGGCGCGTGCGACATCGTCGAGGCGGATGTCCCCGGCCCAGACATCGGCCCGCTGCTGGGCCGAGTAGGTGACCACGCGGGCGCGGGTGCGCGGGGCCATGGCGGCGACGAAGGGATCGTCGGCGTTGAGGACGGCCACGCCGTCCTCCGGCAGCGCCTCGACGAGCTCGCCCTTGGCACGGGCGATGTTCTCGCGGGAGCCGAACTCCCCCAGGTGGGCGGAACCGACGTTGAGCACCACGCCGATGTGCGGCGGCACGGATTCCGCCAGGTGCGCGATGTGGCCGATGCCGCGGGCGGACATCTCGGCGACGAGGAAACGGGTGTCGGTGTCACAGCGCAGTGCGGTGTAGGGGTGGCCGATCTCGTTGTTGAAGGATCCGGGCGGGGCGACGGTCTCCCCGGCCTGCCGCAGGACGGAGGCCACGAGGTCCTTGGTGGAGGTCTTGCC
Source organism: Corynebacterium sp. (assembly GCF_030535495.1). Classification (GTDB taxonomy): domain Bacteria; phylum Actinomycetota; class Actinomycetes; order Mycobacteriales; family Mycobacteriaceae; genus Corynebacterium. The sequence continues at coordinate 37,947 of NZ_JAUNRW010000002.1, read as the reverse complement.
GGCGGAACCGGTGATGCCGACGACGGTCAGTTCCGGTAGCCGGGTGACCACGCCGTGGGCGAGTGCGGCCAGTGCCTCGACGACGGCGCGGGCGGAGCCGTCGGTGTCGTGGGCGTAGATGTCGGCGTTGGAGTCGGCTCGGCCGGTCGGTCGCACGACGATCGCCGGGACGCCGACCGGGCGGGCCGCGAGCACCGCGACCGCCCCGGCCTCGGTGGCGGTGGTGGCAAAGTCGTGGCCGTCCACGCGCGCGCCCGGCAGGGCCAGAAACAGCCCGCCGGGGGTGATCTTGCGGGAGTCGAACTCGACGAATCCGGTGACGCGGGTGTCCGGCTTATCGACGTCCACCAGTTCCCCACCGGTGATCCGCGCAATGTCGGCGAGGGTGAGAGGAATCATGACTGCTCCTTCAGGGCGCGGCGGACTTCTTCCCGGTCGTCGAAGTGGTGGTTGACCCCGTTGACGAGTTGGCCCACCTCATGGCCCTTGCCGGCGACGACGACGGCGTCGCCGGGCTGCGCCCACGCGATGAGGGCGTCAATGGCGGCGGCGCGGTCGCCGATCTCGCGGATCTCCGCGCCGGTGTCGGCGTCGACGGCGCCCTGCAGCACGGCGGCGCGGATGGTCTCCGGGACCTCGCTGCGGGGGTTGTCGTCGGTGATGATGACCAGGTCGGCGCGGCGGGCGGCCTCGGCCCCCATGATGGGGCGCTTGGTGGCGTCGCGGTCACCACCGGCGCCGACGACGACACCGAGCCGTGCCTTGACCTGCCCGCGCAGGGTGTCGAGCACGGCGGCGACGGCCGCCGGCTTGTGGGCGTAGTCGACCACGGCGAGGAAGTCCTGGCCTTCGTCGATACGCTCCATGCGGCCCGGGACGGCGACGGACCCGAACCCCGTGACGAACTGACGCGGATCCACCCCCACGGCATATGCCATGGCGGTGGCCAGCGCCGCGTTGGCGATGTTGAAGTCACCCGGCAGCGGGAGTTCTGCCTCCAGCAACGTGTCGGGGAGGGTGATGACCAGCAGCTGCGCGCCACTCGGGGTGAGCTCCGCCTGGGCGGCACTGACATCGGCCTCGGCACCCCGGGTCGCCACGGTGAGCGGGGATTCGGCGCGGGCGGCCATCTGTCGGCCCCAGTCGTCGTCAATGCAGATGACGGCGCGGTCGGCGGCCAGCGGGGAGGCGGGATCGAAGAAGCGGGCCTTGGCCTCGAAGTACTCCTCCATCGTCGGATGGAAGTCGAGGTGATCCTGGGAGAGGTTGGTGAAGCCGGCGACATCGAAGTTCGTGCCGGTGATCCGCCCCAGTTCCAGGGCGTGGGAGGAGACCTCCATGACGACGTGGGTGACCCCCTCGGCGAGCATCTCGGCGAACAACGCCTGGAGGGTGGTGGCCTCCGGGGTGGTCAGGGAGGTGGGGACGGGGCGGCCGTCGATACGCGTGCCCGTCGTGCCGATGAGCCCCACCGTGTGGCCGGCGGCCATGAGTCCTCGTTCGAGGAGGTAGCTGGTGGTGGTCTTGCCGGAGGTGCCGGTGACGCCGAGCAGCGTGAGGTGCTGCGAGGGGTGGCCGTGGACCTCGGCGGCCAGCAGACCGAGGACGGCGCGGACATCGTCGACGACGATGACGGGTCGGGTCTCCTGCCTCTCCGTCAGCAGGGCATGCCCGGCTCGGTCGGTGAGAATCGCCTCGGCCGGGGTGTCGGCGGCGAACTCCGCCCCGTGGCGGCGGGTGCCGGGCAGGGCGGCGAAGAGGCCGCCGGTGGCCGGGACCCGCGAGGAGTCCAGCTCGATGGAGGTGATGGCGGGATCGGTCCCGAAGGCACCGACCAGTTCTCCCCCGGCGATCTGGCTGAGGTGCGAGAGTGTGTTCATGGTGGGTCTCCTCCTGGGGGAACGTTACTGGGCGTGGAGGATGAGCAGATCCTCCATGGGCGGCGAGGTCGGGATGTTGTCGCGGTTGAGCAGCCATGAGGCGATGTCGCGGAACAGCGGGGCGGACGACTGGCCGCCCCCGCCGCCGGGCTCGACGCCGGCGCGCGGCTGGTCGACCATGACGGCGACCACGAAACGGGGATCATCTGCCGGGGCGACACCCGCGAAGGTGATCCAGTAGTCGGAGTTCGAGTAGGCACCGGTGTTGGGGTCGACCTTCTGGGCGGTACCTGTCTTGCCGGAGGTCTGGTAGCCGGGGACGGCACCGTTGGTGCCGGTACCCGACTGCAGACCACCCGGGTCGTTCTGCATGACGGAGCGGAACATGTCCACCACCGTGTCCGCGGTCTCCGGGCTGACCACCTGGGTGCGCGCGGGTTCCGCCGTGGACTGTTCCTTGCCGTCCGGGCTGGTGATGGTCTCGATGATGCGGGGTTCAATGCGCAGGCCGTCGTTGGCCAGGGCCTGGTAGACGCTGGCCATCTGCAGGGTGGTGAACGACATGCCCTGTCCGATGGGCAGGTTGGCGAAGGTACCGCCCGACCACTGCTCGCGGGCCGGCAGCAGTCCGGAGGACTCGTTGGGCAGCTCGATGCCGGTGGGGCGCCCGATGCCGAAACGGTCGAGGTAGTCGGCGTAGCGGTCCTCCCCGAGGCGCTCGGCGAGCATGAGGGTGCCGACGTTGGAGGACTTACCGAAGATGCCGGTCGTGGTGTACGGCACCACGCCGTGCTCCCAGGCATCGGCGACGGTCACGCCCGCCATGTGGATCGATCCCGGCACCTGGTGAACCTCGTCCGGGGTCGTCAGGTCCTCCTCGATGCTGGCGGCGGCGGTGATCACCTTGGCGACGGAGCCGGGTTCGAAGGGGTGCGAGATGGTCTGGTTCTCGAAGTCCTTGCCCTCTGCGAGCTGGCGTTCGATGTTGCCGTTGGGGTCGATGGTGTCGGTGTTCGCCATCGCCAGGACCTTGCCGGTGGCGACGTCGAGGACGACCGCCTCGGCGGACTTGGCCTGGGAGTTGGCCTTGGCCTGCTCGAGGAGCTGCTGGACGTAGGTCTGCAGGTCCAGGTCGAGGGTCAGTTCCACGGAGGAACCGTCGACGGGTGGGACCACGTCACGCAGCGTGCCGGGGATGACCTGCCCGTCGGTGGACACGTCCTCCGTCGAGCGACCGTTGATGCCCGACAGCGTCGCATCGCCGGAGGCCTCGAAACCGAACTGCCCCTGTCCGTCCATGGACACCTTGCCGATGATGTTCTCGGCGATCGCACCGTTCGGGTACTGGCGGATGTCCTGGTGGTCGGCCGCCACCCCGTGGAAGGTCGAGGCGATCTCGGTGGCCACATCCGGGTCGACGTTGCGCACGAGCACCTCATAGGTGGTCTCGGCCTGGAGCTTGTCCAGGATGTCCTGGGACTTGACCTCGCCGGTGATCGCGCCGGAATCCTCGATCATGGCGGGGATCTCCTCCGACATGGTCACCAGGACGTCCTCGACGCGGTCGTCGAGCTGGGCGTCGATCTCGGACCGGGACATGCCGTCGATACGCATCGCCAGATCCTGCTGCTGGGCCAGTTCCCGCCGCAGCAGCTGCGGGGAGACGGTGAGGCTGCGGGCCTGCATGGTGTAGGCCAGCTGGTTTCCCCGCTTGTCGGTGATCTCCCCGCGGCGGGCCGGGTCGACGTAGACGCGGGCGCGCTGCTCCTGGGCCTTCGCGGCCAGATCGGGCCCCCACACCACCTGCACCCAGGCCAGTCGTCCGACGAGGACGACGGCGAGGATGAGGAAGATACCCAGCACAATGCGCATGCGGCCCACCATGAGGGACTTCTGGTCCTTCTGCGGGGGACGGGGCGGGGCGGACACCCGGGCTTCGGAATAGGCACGCGATGACGAGCGGCGGGACGAGTCGCCTCGTCCCGCTCTACGTCGCACGCCTCCGGGTCGTGTCACTGGCCGTCCTCATTTGCTAGTCGTCTGTGAATTCCTGTGCGGTGTCCGCTTCCGGGACGTTCGGGGCGTAGGGCAGCACGCCCGGCTCAGCGGCCGGGACCACCGGATCCGGGAGCACATCGTCCGGGGACTGGAGCTGGTGGCCCTGCGGGACCGCCTCCAGGTTGTCACCCAGCTCATCGATGGCGTCCGGATCACTGGATGCCTGCCCCGGACGAACCGGGGCCCCGTTGACGTCAATGATAAGGCGCGTCGCCGGATCTGCCGGGCGCACCTCGTGGATGTCGCCGTTTTCCTGCACCGCGAGGATACCGGGCTGCACCGGGGAGACCATCCCCAGCTCACCCGCCCGACGCGTGATCTCCGCGGAGGAGCGCACATTCTCCAGGTCACGGTTGAGGGTCTCGAGCTGGTTGGACAGCTGCTTGTCCTGGGCCTGCAGCAACTGCATCTGGAAGGTCTGCTGGGTGGCCAGTCCGGCCAGCCACATCGCCACCGCCACTCCGGCGATGGCCAGGACGATGGAGATGCTGAAGAGCTTCGCCAGCAGCGAGGTCTTCTTCAGCTCCGCCACGCGGCGACCGCGGACGGAGACCACCTGGCGGGATCCCAGGCGGGTGGCGGCCGGTCGGCGGCGCTGCGGCAGCGGCGTCTGCGCCGGCGGCGCGTAGGTGCGCGTCCGCTGTTCGCGGTCGAGCAGTGCGGTGGAGGTGTAGTCGCGGCTGGCACCCATACGGCGGTCCTTGGTGTTCGGCGAAGTCACGGTCGATCTCCAGACGGGTCGGGAAGCTTCTCGACGCCGCGGACCCTCACCGGGGCCGCGCGCGGGTTGTCGTCAATCTCTGCTGCGGTGGCTTTTTCCGCACCGCGGGTAATCGCGGTGAATCGGGGGGCTGTGCCCGGCAAGTCCATGGGCAGGCCGGGCGGGGTCGTGGAGGCCGTCATCTCGGCGAAGGCCGCCTTGACGATCCGGTCCTCCAGGGACTGGTAACTCATGAACACCGCGCGCCCACCCACGGCGAGCAGGTCGGCGATGATCGGCAGGACGTTCTCCAACGCCTCCAGCTCGGCGTTGACCTCGACGCGCAGCGCCTGGAAGGTCCGCTTGGCGGGGTGCCCGCCGGTGCGGCGGGTGGCGGCCGGGATCGTGGCGTAGAGCAGTTCCACCAGGCGGGCGGAGGTGGTGAAGGGTTCCTTCTCCCTTTCCCGCAGGACCGCAGAGGCGATCTTGCCGGCGAAGCGCTCATCACCGTAGGTCTTGAGGATGCGCGCCAGCTCACCGTGGCTGTAGGTGTTGAGCACCTCGGCCGCGGTCCTGCCCGTGGTGGGGTCCATCCGCATGTCCAGCGGGGCGTCGGTGCGGTAGGCGAAACCGCGCTCCACCTGGTCGAGTTGCATGGAGGAGACGCCGAGGTCGAAGAGGGCTCCGGCGATACCGTGGGTGCGTGCCAACTCGAAGACCGGGCCCTCCCCGGCCGCGATGGCCTCGCCGATTCCGTCGAAACGGGTCTGGACCCCGACGAAACGCTCCCCGAAGGGAGCCAGCCGGGCGCGGGCCTCGGCCAAGGAGGCCGGGTCCCGGTCGACGCCGATGACGTGGGCGGCGGGGAAGGTGCGCAGGAAATGTTCGGTGTGTCCGCCGGCACCGAGGGTGCCGTCGACGATGACCGCAGCAGCCCCCAGCGCCTCGACCCCGGGAGCCAGCAGGTCAGCCATGCGGTCCCGGAGCACGGGCACGTGGCCGTGGTTGTCGGTGATGTCGAAGCTCATGTCACTCATGGCCGCGCCCCCTTCCTGGTCATTTCGTCACTGTCAGTCCAGGCTGCGGGGCACGTACAGGGCCCTGCCCGATGTGTTCATCTGATGTCGGGGAAGTACACCAGAGCATCACCTCGGGCAGAGTCCGTACACGTACCCCGCCCCACCCTTGATGTCGCTCAAGGTCAGAGCAGTCCGCCGAGGACGTCTTCTGCATCGGCCGCGGAGAATGCGGCCTCTGTCTCCTGCTGGTAAGCGGCCCAGGATTCGGCATCCCAGATCTCGAGAAAATCCACGGATCCGATGACCACACACTCCTTGGTCAGCCCCGCGTAGTCGCGGTGACCGGCCGAGAGGGTGATGCGACCGCTCCCGTCGGGACGCTGTTCATCCGCACTGGCAGCCAGGTTTCGGATGAAGGCACGTGCCTGAGGGTTGGTACGGGACACCGCCGCGGCCTTGCGGACGCGTTCGGCGAACTCCTCCCGGGGATAGACCGCAAGACTGTGGTCCTGCCCCTTCGTGACCATCAACCCACCGGCCAGTTCGTCACGGAACTTGGCCGGCAGTGTCAGCCGACCCTTGTCGTCGAGCTTCGGAGTGTAGGTACCGAGAAACATCCCGGGGCCACCTTCCTTGTCTCGACGCCACGGATCTTGTCAGACCTGATTCAATTCTCACGATGGAGTGATCCACCGCTGCGCCCCACAATACCCCACTTTGCCCCACCAACAACCCCCCAAACCCCTGCTTTTCCGGATTCTTTTAGATTTCCCCCAGGTCAACACCAAAAAATCAGGTGGGGGACGCTCCCGTACGGGCGCGTCATGTCCGCCCTCCCACACACCGCAACCGGCCCGACAACGACCTTCCCCACCCGGGACGCGCCGTCGGGTGGGGGAAAGTGGAGAATCACTAAAGCCCGCCACCCTGCAAGGGCGACGGGCTCACGGTAGGGGCGGTTAGCGCTCCTCGAAGCGGCGGCGGAAGTTCTCCTCCATCCGGCCGCCCATCGAGTTGGTGTCTCCGGGACGGTTGGTGCGCGGCTTGCGCGGTTCACGCGGCTGACCCGAGGCGCCACCGCCACGCAGCATCCACACGCCGGCGCCGAACATCACCAGGAAGCCGACGACACTGAGCGCGATGAACCACAGGCTCTGCTGCGCCAGCGCGACACCTCCCACCAGCAGAAGCAGACCGACCACCACGAGAGCGATGCCCCGCAGCGTGAAGCCGGGCGCGCCGGCACCGCCGAAGCCATGGTCGCTGGCCACGGACGACCCGAACTTGGGGTCGTCAGCAAGGAGAGACTGTTCAATCTCCCGGAGCATCTTCTGCTCCTGCTCTGAAAGCGACACTATTCCTCCCGGATATCGCTGGGGTTTTCTCTGTCTACTGAAGTAACGCCCAGACTATCGGGATTGTTCCCGCCAATGCCAACCTCGCCACACCTCGGGCTACGCCGCCGCCGGGAGCCAGCCCGCCTCGCCCTCCACCTCGGCCAAAAATTCGGCGGCCAGATCCATGATCCGATTCACCACCGCGTGATCGACGGACAGCTCCAGACCGGCCACCACGCGGGAGCGCAGGCGGGAGTACTGCGAGAATTCGCTCGCCCATCGCTGCCCGTCCGCATCCACCAGCTGCAACTGCTCCCACGCGCTCGTCGGCAGACGCCGACGCCGGGCCACCGCCGAGGCCGAGATGCGCGCACCCGCCGTCCGCAGCGCCGCCTGGAAGGCCATCTCCAACGCCAGGTCCCACTCGCCCGCCTCCCGGTGCTGCACCGCCTGCACCAGGAGGGCCCGAGCCTTGAGAATGAAGTCGGCCCGGCGGCTACCTGCCCCGGCAAACCTCGTCGTTGCTGAAATGATCTGAGCCACCGGAACCAACTCCTTTCCTTATTTCTTCTCCGTGTTTCGGTGATGCCGTCACCTTAGAACCGGACCCGAACACCACACCCCTACTATAGAACAGCCTTTCGAGACGGTCAACAGCTGAACTGCCTTTTCCTTTCTCTAATGCCAGTATGCGTTCGAGACACATCCGCCCCCCTCTCCCACCCGGCACCGGAATTCTGGTTCAGTGGTGGTGTGACCCTGGAGATCCGCCGGTTGTCCGGCCCCGAATTCGCCGTGCTGGCCCCGCAGCTCGTCGACCTCTACATCGAGGCGATGGGCTACGACCCGAGTATCCGCGCCGGCCGCATCGCGGTCTGGCGCCAGGAGATCATGCAGCCCGGTTTCGCGGCCCTGGCCGCCGTGGAGGAGGATGCGGTCCTGGGCGTCGCCTACGGATACCTCGGCGCCCGGGACATGTGGTGGGACCGCCAGGTCCGACGCGGCTTCCGCGAGAACGGCGGGCCCGACACCCGCCAGCTCATGCTCATGCGCGACTACTTCGAGGTGGCGGAGATCCACGTGGACCCACGGCAGCAGGGCCGGGGCATCGGACGCCTGCTGCTCTCCCAGTTGCTGTGGCTGGCCCCTGCCGCCCACGCCATGCTGTCCACCCCCGAAGTCGATGACGAAGCGAACAACGCCTTCTCCCTCTACCGCTCCATGGGTTTCCGCGATGAGCTGCGGGACTTCCTCTTCGACGGCGACGGGCGCCCGTTCGCGGTCCTCTCCGTTCCGTTGCCACTGCCCGGGATGGTGGAGAAGCCTGCCGTGGTGGACAACCCCCGGTAGACGACTGGGTATCGTGGGGAGACGTACACTCGCCGCCCGACTGCAAGGACCACCCGCGTTGAGCCACCAGGATGCCCAGACCTTGACCCTCGACCGGGTTCCCGCCGCCGCCCGGGAGGAGCTGACCCACTTCATTAATGCCCGCCGCGCGCAGGTCGCCGCCATCGGCGCTCCGGTCACCGCCGCGGTGTCCCACCTCGAGTCCTTCGTTCTCGACGGCGGCAAGCGGATCCGTCCCCTCTACGCCTGGGCCGGTTTCGTCGGCGGTGGCGGGCTGGAGACCGGGGAAGATCCGGCAGCCATGCTGCGGGCAGCGGCCTCACTGGAATTCATCCAGGCCTGCGCCCTCATCCACGATGACATCATCGACGCCTCCGATACCCGGCGCGGCAGTCCGACGGTGCACCGGGCCGTCGAGAAGCAGCACCGCGAGAATTCCTGGGCGGGTGACTCCGCCCACTTCGGTGAGTCCGTGGCCATCCTCGTCGGCGACCTGGCCCTGGTCTGGGCGGAGGACATGCTGCAGGATTCCGGCCTCACGGTCGCTGCGCTGCAGCGGGCCCGCGAGCCGTGGCGGGCGATGCGCACCGAGGTCATCGGCGGGCAGCTCCTCGATATCTCCCTCGAGGCCACCGCGGACGAGAATGTCGAGCTGGCGGATTCCGTCAACCGCTTCAAAACCGCTGCCTACACCATCGAACGCCCCCTCCACCTCGGCGCCGCCATCGCCGGGGCGGACCAGGCCACCATCGACGCCTTCCGGGGCTACGGCCGCGACATCGGGATCGCCTTCCAGCTGCGCGACGATCAACTCGGCGTGTACGGTGACCCGGCGGTCACCGGCAAGCCGGCCGGCGATGACCTGCGGGAAGGCAAGCGCACCGTGCTGCTCGCCACCGCCCTGCAGCGTGCTGACGAACGCGACCCGGCCGCCGCCGCCGAACTGCGCCGCGGCATCGGCGCCACCTCCGACCCCGCGCAGATCGCCCGCCTGGCGCAGATCATCGCCGACACCGGCGCGGTGGAGGCCATCGAGGAACGCATCACCGCGCTGACGGCGTCCGGCCTGGCGTATCTGGAGGCCGCCGGGACCTCCCCGGAGGTCACGCAGACCCTGACCGATCTCGCGCACCGCGCCACGGCCCGCCACCGCTGATGATCATCCGTCTGCCTTCGGCCCGATCGATCGGCCTGGTCGGCGCACTGCTGCTGCTGGTGGGTTCCTTCGGCGGCGGCGCCATCCGCTACCGGGGCGGGGTCCTGGAGACGCTCGGCCTGGACTTCCTCGCCTACGGGCGCGGCGCGGGTATCTCCAATGTGGTGTTCTGGGCCGGGGTGGCTTTCCTGCTCGTCGGATGGATCGTGCTGGGTCGTCGCCACGTGCTCCGCAGGGAGGCGGGGTCGCAGGACCATGTCCACCGGGCCCTGTGGTGGTGGATTCTGCCTCTCATCCCCGCGGCCCCGATGCTCTCCCGGGATGTCTACTCCTACCTCATGCAGGGTGCGATGCTGCGCGACGGCTTCGACCCGTACACGCAGGGCGCGGCGGTGAACCCGGGGCCGTTCCTGCTGGAGGTCTCCCACGACTGGCGCAACACCACCACCCCCTATGGTCCGCTGCATCTGTGGATCGGCGAGGGGGTCACCCGGCTGGTCGGCGACAACGTCACGGCCGGGGTGCTGGTGTACAAGCTCATCTCGGTGCTCGGATTCGTGGCCATCGCCTGGGCGGTGCCCCGCATCGCGCGCGCCCTGGGCGGGGATCCGGCACTGGCCCTGTGGCTGGGCGTGGCCAACCCGGTGATGATCCTCCACATGGTCGGGGGCATGCACAACGAATCGGTGATGGTGGGGCTCGTCTCCGTCGGTCTGCTGGCCTGCCTGCACAAGCGCTTCCTGCTGGGGGTGGCCCTCATCGCGGTGGCCGTCTCCCTCAAGGCGACCGCCGCGATCGCGCTACCCTTCGTCGTCTGGATGGCCACCCACCACTATTCCCGTCACATGCACCGCCTCCTGGCGTTCGTGGTGACCGGGTTCGTGGGACTGCTCGAGACCCTCGCGGTGGTCGCGGCCGTGACGTGGGCGTCGGGGTCCTCGTGGGGCTGGCTCTCGGAAATCTCGGGCAACTCCAAGGTCATCAACCCGCTCGCCCTGCCCTCCCTGCTGGCCAGCGGGATCACGTGGGTGGTGCAGGTGTTCGACACCAGCTTCGAGTACAACAGCGCCCTGGGCGTGCTACGTCAGATCTCCATGATGCTGATGCTCGCTGGTCTGGTGCTCGTGTGGTGGCTGTTCCGCCAGAACACCCGCCGCGCCGTCGCCGGCACCGCCCTGGCGTACCAGGTGGCGTTCGTGTTCAACTCGGTCACGCTGCCCTGGTACTACGCCTCGGTGATCTCCCTCGTGGGCACCGTCCGCCCGCCGGAGTGGGTGCTGCGCCTCACGGTGGGCGCGTCCATCGTGGTCACCCTGGCATTCACCGGCAGCGGCAACCACCAGCTCTACAACACGTGGTGGATGGCCGGGGTCTTCGTCGCCGCGTGGCTGCTCACCAACTGGGCCTTCCGGGACGATGTCACAGGGCCATCGCCTGCGCCCGGCGCAGCACCTCACGGGCCAGCTGACCGTGGAGCGCATCGACCGGACGTCCCGGCAGCGTCTCATCCTCAGTGAACAGGTAGCGCAGAATCTCCTCATCCGAGTAGCCGCCGTCGACCATGAGGGTGATCAGGCCGGGAACGAACTTGCCGGTCGAGTCCGACCCCTCGTGGAACAGCGCCTCCGGGATGTGGCGCTTGCCGTCGATGATGTGCGCGATGAGCTTCTTGCCCGCCAGCAGATCGTGGACGCGGGTGATCACCACGCCGAGACGCTCGGCGGTCTCGGGCAGGGTGAGCATGGGCTCATCGGCGAGCAGGGTCTCCAGGGGGATCTCGTTGTGTTTCACGGCGTCCACTGTATCCGTTGGCGTGGGCACCAGCGCGTGCACCATACTGGTATCCATGGCTCAACTGGCAGTGGGAGACCTCCTCGAGGACCGTTACCGCATCGATCACCCGATCGCGCGCGGTGGCATGTCCATGGTCTGGCGCTGTGTGGACCTGCGTCTGGGGCGTGCGGTCGCCGCCAAGGTCCTCGACGAGAAGTACATCGCGGACCCGGTGTTCCGGCAGCGCTTCCGCCGCGAGGCCCGCGCGATGGCCCAGCTCAACCACCCGAACCTGGTCAATGTCTACGACTTCGGTTCGGATGGTGACCACCTCTTCCTCATCATGGAACTGATCACCGGTGGCACGCTGCGCGAGTTGCTGGCAGAACGCGGCCCCATGCCGCCGCACGCCGCGGTCACGGTCCTGCGCGCGGTGCTCACGGGGCTGTCCGTGGCGCATTCCGGCGGCCTGGTCCACCGGGACATCAAGCCGGACAATGTCCTCATCAACGGCGACCACCGCGTGAAACTCGCCGATTTCGGGCTGGTGCGGGCGGCGGCTGCCGCATCCACCAGTTCCCAGATCGTCGGCACCGCCGCCTACCTCTCCCCCGAGCAGGTCGACGGCACCGACATCACGCCCGCCTCCGACGTCTACTCCGCCGGCATCGTCCTGTTCGAGCTGCTCACCGGCACCACGCCATTTTCGGGCGACACCCCGCTGGACCATGCTTATCGACGCCTCGAAGACGACGTCCCCGCGCCGAGTGCCCGCATCTCGGGCGTTCCGCCGCTTATCGACGCCCTCGTGGCCACCGCCACCTCCCGCGACCCTCGTGACCGCTTCGCGGACGCCGCCGAGTTCCTGGCGGCGCTCGACGATGTGGCCGGAGAGCTGGCGCTGCCCGCCTTCACCGTCCCGGTGCCGGAGAACTCGGCCGCCACCCGTGCGGCAGCGGTGCCGACGGACATCACCGACCTCGTGGGGCCGCCGACCATGGTGACCGAGGTCGTCCCCGACAACCCGCACGAGACCCGCGTCCAGGAGTCCCTGACCCCGCAGCCCCCTCCCGAAGTGCCTGCGCAGCTGCCGGAGGAGGAGCCGGAACAGCCGGCTCCGGTGAGCAACCGCTCGAAGGTGGGCCTGGTCGTGTGGCTGCTGGTGATCACCCTGCTCACCGCCGCCATCGCCGTGGGTGCCTGGTGGTTCGGTTCCGGCCGCTACGGGGAGATCCCGCAGGTACTCGGCATGGACCGCACGGCGGCGGTCACCACCGTGGAGGAGGCCGGGTTTCGTCCCGTGACCGAGATCGTCTACCACGATGACGTGCCCGCCGATCTCATCGCCGGCACCGAACCGGCCGACGGGGAACGCCTGGTGCGCGGCGACGAGGTCACCGTGCTGGTCTCCCAGGGCCGTCCCACCGTGCCCGATCCGCAGGGGATGGATGTCATCTCCTACCAGGCGGCCGCCGCCGAACGCACCCTGCAGGTGACCACAGGTGATCCGGTCTGGTCGGCGGATGTCGAGGAGGGTCGGGTCGCCGAGACCGATCCGGCCGTGGGCGAGGCCGTGCGCATCGGCTCCACCGTCACCGTGCACCTGTCGCGGGGCCCGGAACCCATCCAGGTACCCGCCATCGTCGGTGTGCCCCTCTCCGAGGCCGAAACCCGGCTCGGGGAACTGGAGCTGCGTATCGCGCACGTCGAGAAGCGTTACGACGCCGACGTGCCCACCGATCAGGTCCTGTCCGTCTCCCCCGAGCCCGGCACCACCCTCACCCGCGGCAGCGAGGTGACCCTGGTGGTCAACAGCGGCCTCACCGTCCCCGATGTCGAGGGCATGTCCGAGGCCGAGGCCACCGCCGCCCTCAACGCCGCCGGTTTCACGGTGGAGGACACCCGCCGTGACCGCAGCGCCGTGGGCGTGCGTCCCGACACCGTCGTGCGCACCAGCCCCTCGGCCGGGGAGGTCATCGACCCGGAGGATGCCGACGTCACCCTCACCTTCGCCGGCCGTGTCACCGTCCCGAACGTGGTCGGTATGACCGCCGCCCAGGCCACCGAGACCCTCGAATCCGTCGGCCTGACCGCCCGCTATTCCGGGGACGGCAACGCCCAGGTCACCCGGCAGCGCCCGGACGCCGGTGACGACGCCCGCCTCGACTCCACTGTCCGCCTGAGTCTCTAGACGTCGAACGCCGCGCTCCCGGGGGGAAGCGCGGCGTCGATAAGCAACCGACTAGTTGCGGAGCATCTCCGCAACCAGGAAGGCCAGCTCGAGGGACTGCTGGGTGTTCAGGCGCGGGTCACAGGCGGACTCGTAGCGGCCCGGCAGATCGACATCGGTGATGTCCATGGCGCCGCCGAGGCACTCGGTGACGTCCTCACCCGTGAGCTCGATGTGGATGCCACCCGGGTGGGTGCCCAGCTGACGGTGGACCTCGAAGAAGCCCTGCACCTCGTCGATGACCTTGTCGAAGTGACGGGTCTTGTAGCCGTTGGAGGCGGTGAAGGTGTTGCCGTGCATCGGGTCGGACTGCCAGATGACCTTGTGGCCGGCGGCCTCGACGGCCTCGACGACCGGCGGCAGCACCGTGCGGACCTTGTCGTGGCCCATACGCGCCACCATGGTCAGGCGGCCCGGCTCACGCTCCGGATCCAGCTTGGCGGCGTAGGCGACGGCCTCCTCCGGGGAAATGGACGGGCCGATCTTGATACCGACGGGGTTGGCGATGAGGGCGGCGAAGTTGACGTGGAAGTCGTCGATGCCGCGGGTACGCTCACCGATCCACAGCTGGTGGGCGGAGAGATCGTAGAGGCGGGTCTCACCGTCCTCATCCTCGTGCAGGCGCAGCATGGCGCGCTCGTAGTCGACGAGCAGGGCCTCATGCGAGCAGAAGATGTCGGAGGTGCGCAGGGAGTCATCGTGGACCCCGCAGGCGTCCATGAAGCGCAGGCCCCGCTCGATCTCCTCGGCCAGGGCCTCGTAGCGGGCGCCCGCCGGGGAGTTGGAGACGAACTCGCGGTTCCACTCGTGCACCCGGTTGAGGTCCGCGGTGCCGGAGGAGACCAGGGCGCGCACCAGGTTCATGGCGGCCGAGGAGTTCGCGTAGGCGCGGATCATGCGGGCCGGGTCGTGGCGACGGGCCTCCGGGGTGGGCTCGACACCGTTGACGATGTCACCGCGGTAGTTGGGCAGACCGTTTTCATCCAGGTCCTGGGAACGCGGCTTGGCGTACTGGCCGGCGATACGGGCCAGCTTGACCACCGGGGTGGAGGCACCGTAGGTGAGCACGACCGCCATCTGCAGCAGCGTCTTGACGTTGGAGCGGATGTGCGGCTCGGTGTTGGACTCGAAGGTCTCGGCGCAGTCACCGCCCTGCATGAGAAACGCCTTGCCCAGGGCGACGTCGGCCAGCTGCTTCTTCAGCTTGGTGACCTCGGGCGCGACCACGGTCGGCGGCACCGACTCGAGGATCTTGCGGACGGTCTCCGCCTGGTTCCGGTCCCAGCTGGGCTGCTGCTTGGCCTCGCGGGAAATTACGTCCTCGAACCGCTCCTGCAGGCCGGGGGGAAGCGGCGGCAGGTCGGGGAGAACCTCTTTAGGGATGTCAACAGTCCAACTCACACCCATATTCATAGCACGGGTGTCCAGTCCCCAGACCCCCGGGGATGCTTTTGTCGGCTTAACGAAGCGCCCTGTTGCCCCGGCCCAGGGGCAGCGTCTCGGCGCAGATGCGGAACTTCTCGAGGTTGTGGCGGGCGTCGACAAGCGCATCATGCGTCGCGTCCGGGCTCTTGGGCAGCGGCGGCTTGCCCGCCATCTCCCAGTACTGCTTGAGCTCGCGGGTGTAGCGCGGCAGAGCGCGCGGCAGACCGGCCATGTCCCCCCACAACTGGGCGAGGACCACGTGGTCATAGGCGCCGACCCAGGCCCACAGTTCGACGTCCTCCCGACCGGCGGTGAGGAAGGAGAGGATGTCGGTGCGGATGGTCTCCTTGGAACGCCACACCGGCGCCCCGGGGTTGGGCAGCTTGTCCAGGACATTGTCCCGGACCCAGGCGTTCGCGCGGGAGGAGTCGAAGTCCGTGGAGACGGCGTAGTACTCGCGACCGTCCTCGGCGACGATGCCGATCGAGACGAGCTCGATGGTCCGGCCGTCCTCGATGAACTCGGTGTCGTAGAAGTAGCGCACGTCCCCCAGCCTAACCTGTGCGCCTCCTGCCACCGATGACCGGGTGAAACGACGCCACCTATAGAGTCATCTCCGTGATCGATGCCCCACCTGCCGCCCGTCCCCTCACCGTGGTACTCGCCGTTGTCGCATCAGTGGCGGTGGTCCTCACGTTGCTTATCGACGCCGGCCCCACCCTCCGCTACGCCATCGACATCGATGTCTACCGCGCGGGTGCGCAGGCCTTCCTCGACGGCGACAACCTGTACACGCGCGACTACCGGGTCGGCGGCACGACCCTGCCCTTCACCTATCCCCCGCTGGCGGCGCTGCTGTTCGTGCCGCTGACCTGGGTCCCGTATGGAGTGGCGCTGGTGACGTGGACTGTGGCCTCCGTGGTCCTGCTGTGGTGGTGTCTGGTCATCGTGGTGCGCCATGCCGTGCCCGGGGCGCACCACCGGGTCATCGCGACGTGGATCCTCCCGCTGGCCCTTCTGAGCGAACCCGTGCGGGAGACCCTGGCCTTCGGCCAGATCAACATCATCCTCATGGCCCTGGTCCTGGTGGACACCCTCACCCGCCGGCCGTGGCTGCCCCGCGGCGTGCTCATCGGCCTCGCCGCCGCGATCAAGCTCACCCCGGCGGTGTTCATCCTGGTTTTCCTTGTCCGCCGGCAGTGGCGCGACGCCGCCGTGACGTTTGCGTTCGGGGTGGGATTCACCCTGGCAGCCGCCCTGGTGAGCTGGGGCAACTCATGGACCTACTGGTTGGAGACCCTCACCGACACCGGTCGCATCGGCGGCGAGGCCTACGCCTCCAACCAGTCGATCCGGGGTGTGCTCGCCCGCCTCGCCGAGCCGGGTGAGCGGGCCGACAGCCTGCTGTGGCTGGTGCTGGTCATCGGCGCCCTCGGGCTGGTGGTGGCGGCGATGTGGCGGGCCCGGACCATGCTCGCCACCGTCCTGCTCGCCTCGACCGTGGCTCTCGTGTGCTCCCCGGTGTCCTGGTCCCACCACTGGGTGTGGCTCATCCCCCTCGCGGTGACCCTGCTGCTCGGGCCCGGAAGAACTCTCGGTGTGGTGGTGTTGCTGGCTGTCGCCACCTCACCCCACTGGCTGCTGCCGAACGACCACGGCGTAGAACACGCCTGGCCGTGGTGGGCACAGCTGGTGGGCAGTTCCTACCTGCTGGTGACACTCGCGGTCGTGGTGGCGGCGACGATCTCGCCGCGGGTGCTGGCGGGGCGTCGATAAGCAGCAGTCAGCAGCGGCGGCATGATCGACCACCGCAGGTAGGGAATGCGGGTGATCAACCACAGGCCAAACGAGCCGAGGGCGGAGATGGCCAGGCCGATGAGAATCCACAGGGCGGTCTCGTAGAGGACGCTGTCCGCGCCGCGGGTGATCGGCAGCTCCCAGTCCCGCAGGTTGTAGTGGTAGAGCACCGTCAGGGCGATGGGGTGGCCCAGGTAGATCACCAGGGTGTGGCGGCCGAGGAAACTCAGCACGTCGACCACGACCGGGATCCGGGAGAGCAGGACCGCCACGATGACCGCCATGGGCAGCATGAGCAGCTGCACCAGGGAATTGACAATCAGTCGCAGGTCGACGAATCCGACGGTCTCCGCGAAAGGCAGCGGCCATCCCAAGGAGACCTCACTGACCGTGTTCCACCAGGCCCACACGGCCGCCACCGTGAAACCGGCGGCGTAGAGGATGGTGCCGCGCGTGAGGTGGCGCAGGGAGGTCGCGGTCTCCGCGAAGTGGCTGATGTGGTGGCGCAGGTGCGCACCGAGGAGGAAGGCCGGCAGGTACAGGACGGCCTTGCCGATCATGTGCTGATCGGCGTGCAGCGGCAGGATGAGGATCGGGGCGAAACCGGCCAGCACTCCCGCCCACCACGGCATCTTCCTGGTCAGCCACAGCACGACGTTGAAGATCACCAGGGCGTAGAGGAACCAGTACATGTTCCGGCCCTCGACGATGTGGGCCAGGTAGTGGGAGATCCCCGGCATCTCTTTGCCGTCGAAGATGTGCCATTCGCGGAACTTGAACCACAGTTCGATGGGCACCCACAGGACATACGGCACGAGGAAGAACCACAGGCGGCGCAGGAAGAGATCCTTGAATGTGAAACCGAACACCTTCGCCGAGAAGAAGCCACTGACCATGAAGAACAGGGGCATCCGCAGGGGATCGAGGATGCGGTTGAGATAGGCCGCCGTGGTCTCCATGCCCTCCGGCACCGCGAGGCTCACGTGGAGCAGGACCACTCCGATGATGGACAGACCTTTGGCCACATCGGGCCAGCGCAGGCGGGTTTTCGCCGGGGACACAGGAGTGACGGGGGATGCTGACACGTGCCTCACCTCATCCCGTACGCGCAGCCAACTTCTACCGGCCGGAAGCAATCCGGCGCAGTCCAGCCGTCAAGTATAGAGCTGACCTGGCGTTTAGCCAAGAGCCGGCGCGGCACCCTCCGGCCAACCACGGCCGGCGGCCAGAGATTCCTTGACCTCGGAGGCGTACATGTCCACGTACGGCTGCCCCGAGAGCTCGGTGAGCACGGCCATGACGTGGTCGGTGAGGGGGCGGGCGGCCTCCCGGGAATCCGGGTCGATTCCGAGGGACTCGACGTAGGCGCGGCCGTCGATGATCTCGCCGACCTTCATGCGGACCTTGCGGGGCCGCGGGATCCACGTGCCGATGGGGTTGGCGTCGCGGGAACCGATCATGGCCAGCGGCACGATCGGGGCGCCGGTGGCCAGCGCGATGCGGGCCATGCCGGTACGTCCCTTGTAGATGCGCCCGTCCGGGGAGCGGGTGCCCTCCGGGTAGATACCCAGGACATCGCCGCGGTCGAGCACGGTGCGGGCGGCGGCGAGGGTGGCGTCACCGGCGTTGGCGGCTCCCCGCTCGACCGGGATCTGGCCGATGGAGGTGAAGAACCACCTCTGCACACGACCGATGAGACCCGGGTTGGTGAAGTACTCGGACTTGGCCGGGAACGTGATGTTCCGGGGGCTGAGCGCGGGGAAGAAGAAGGAGTCCATGACCGCCTGGTGGGTGGAGGCGATGATGGCGGCGCCGGTGTCCGGGATGTTCTCGATGCCCTCGATGGTGGGGCGGTTCCAGACGCGCAGGAACGGGCCGATGAGGACGTTCTTGTACAGCCAGTACCACTTCTTTTCCATCGGACTACTCCCCTGTGAGTTCGGTGCGCGCAAGATCGGACACGCCGATCATACCCGCGTGCGCCCCCAGTTCCGCGGTTCCCACGACCGGCAGGATGCGATGGCCGGCTCCGACAATGGACCGGCCCATGTCGGCCACCGCGTCCGGGAGGAAGAGATCGGCGTCGGCGGCGACTCCCCCACCCAGCACGATGACCTCCGGATCGAGCACGTCAGCCACCATACTCAGCCCCTGTCCCAGCCAGCCGGCGAAGTCCGCCAGCACCGCGCGGGCGCGCTCATCACCGCTGCGGGCGGCGGTCATGATGGCGTGCCCGCTGAGTCCCGGGCCCATGCCATGGGCCTCGGCGGTGTCCGCCAGGGCGGTGCCGGAGGCGTAGCGTTCCAGGCATCCGCGCTTTCCGCAGGCGCATTCCCGGCCGCCGCGCACCACGGTGAGGTGCCCGAACTCAGGCGCGGTCCCGTAGGCACCCCGGAAGATCTCCCCGTCGATCATGAGGGCGGCGCCGATGCCGGTACCGACGGCGAAGAACACCCACGTTCCCACCCCGCGGGCGGCGCCGAAGCGGTACTCGCCCCAGGCGGCGGAGTTGGCGTCATGTTCCATGACGACCGGCAGGCCGAGACGTTCCTGCAGGCGGGCGCGCACGGGAGTGTCACGCCACGGCAGGTGCGGGGCGAAACGGACGATCTCCCGTTGCGGGTCGAGGAAGCCGGCCACCGCCAGTCCGACGGCCCCCGGATCGAGCGGGCGTAGTTCGTCGACAAGCGCGGCGACGGCGTCCTCGAGCGCGGCGGCCGTGCGCGGGGTGGGCACCGTGCGCTGCTTGAGGATCTTTCCGTCCGCTGTCACCACGGCGGCGCGGCACTGCGTCCCCCCGATATCAAAACCCACCGTATTCATCTAGGCGAGTATATCCCGCAGTCGCGCGCCCATGATCTCCCAGGACCATTCCGCGTGTGCGTATCGACGCCCCGCCTGCCCCATCGCGGCCGCCCGCTGCGGGTCGCCCAGCAGCGCACACAGGGCGTCGGTCAGTTCTGTGGCATTCCGGCCGTCGACGACGATGCCGGTATCGCGGGTGACCGTCTCGGGGGCCCCGCCCGAAGTGCCCGCGATGACGGGCACGCCGCTGGCCTGCGCCTCCAGGTAGACGATGCCGAGCCCCTCGACATCGAGTCCCTTCCCGCGGGTACGGGCCGGCATGGCGAAGACGTCGGCGGCGGCGAGCGCGTCGCGTAGCTCGGGTGCGGTGAGCGAGCCGGTGAACTCCACGGCCTCACCGAGGGGTTGCGCCAGGGTCCGCAGCCGGGCCTCGTACGGCCCGGTCCCCACGATACGCAGGCGGGCGTCGGGATATCGGGCCAGGACGTCCGGCCAGACAGCAAGCAGCATGTCCTGACCCTTACGCGGCACCAGCCGCGACACACAGATGACGGTCGGCGGCCCGTCCACACGGGGCGCGGGGCGGAACCAGTCCGTGTCCACCCCGGAGGGAAGGTGACGGAACTGCGGATGGCTGCCGAAGGCCCGGCGGAAGCGCCGCAGGGTGTAGTCGGAGATGTAGGTGACCACGTCAGCGCTGTCGCCGATGCGGCGCAGCACCCGGCGGGCGCCGGGCAGCATGGACCAGCCCACCTCGTGCCCGTGGGTGCTGGCGATGATGCGCGCCGCCCCGGCCCGGCGGGCCGCCGGTCCCATGAGTGCCAGGGGCGCGGCGGCCCCGAACCACACGGTGTCGATGTCGAGTTCCCGGATGATCTGGCCCATCGCCTCGGCCGTGGTCGGCGTGGGGAGCATGACGTGGCGGGGCCAGCGGACCACGCGGTAGGGCACGGAACGGTCATACTCGGCGGCGGCTACCGGGTCCTGCGTCGAGGCGAAGACGACGACCTCGGACGGGTCGAGGGTGTCCAGGAAATCCCGGAGGTAGGACTGGATGCCTCCCACCGTGGGCGGGAAGTCATTGGTGACCAGCAGTGTCCGCGGCATGCCCGAATGGTACTAGTAGCGCACGGCGCCGGCCCACGGCATGGAGTCGACCGAGACCACCTGCACGGGGATGCCGTAATCGGAGGCGTGGACGAGCTGTCCGTCGCCGATGTACATGCCCACATGGGTGACACCCGGGTAGTAGCCGACGATGTCGCCCGGCTGCAGCTCCGCGCGGGAGACCGGGGTGCCACCCGCCAGCTGCGCCTGGGAGGTACGCGGAATGGACTTGCCCTGCTGCTGGTAGGCCCACACCATGAGGCCGGAGCAGTCGAACTGGTTGGGGCCGGTGGCGCCCCATCCGTAGGGTGAGCCGAGCTTGCTCAGGGCCGCGCCGACCACGCCGTCGCCGGTCAGGGACAGCGGTACCAGGGGGTTGTTCTTGTTCTCCCACAGGGCACGGGCGGCCTCGTCGAGGGCGGAGACCTGCTCCTCGATCTCACGGATGCGCTCCTGCAGCTCCTCCTGCTCCTGCGCGAGGACGCGGTGCTGCTTCTCCAGCTGCGACTGCGTGAAGTTGGCCTCGGCCACGGTGCGGGAGGCGGTGGTGTGAGCCCGCCCGGCTTCCGCCGTGGCTGCCGCGAGCTTATCGACGGCGCGTTCGGTGTTCCGCGTCAGGGTGCCCAGGTAGGCCGCCCGGTCGATCGCATTCTGCGGGTTGGACGCGGCGATGGCGTTGGTGACGGGATCGACCATGAGGCTGCGGTACTTGGCCCCGGCGAGCCCGTTGACGTCATTCTGGAAGTCCCGCTGGGCTGCCTGCGCGTCCTGTGCCCGCTGGCGGGCCTGCTCCGCCTGCTCCTTGAGGCCGTCGATGCGACCCTGGCCTTCCTCGATCTCGAGCTCGAGCTGCTTGACCTCCTCGCTCTTCGCGGTGGCCTCGTGGGAGACCTCCTCCATCGAGGCGATGAGGGTCTCCACGTCATCGGCGGTGGCCCGGGGCGCGGTCCCGCCACCCACGATGAGGGCGGTACCGAGCACAGCGGCAGCACTGAGACGGATCGTGTGGTTCACACCAGGTAAAAAGCGCACGGTCACTCTTTCGGAAAGGTCTTCGGAGGGCGAATGCCCGAGATAACTATAGACCCTTAATAACAACTGAGTAAACACCCAGACACGAGGTCGTGACGGGTGTGGTTACTGTTGTCGGCGAGCCGGAAAACGCCAGCAGCCCACCCCCTTCAACGGGGATGGGCTGCAGGTGGTGACAGTGCTTAGAAGCGCACTGCGGAGTGGATCGGCTGGAAGTGCAGCGGACGCTCTCCGACCGGGCTACCGGAGTTGAGGGCGTCGACGATCATGCCGTTGCCGACGTAGATACCGACATGGGAGGCACCGCCGTAGTAGGCGATGATGTCACCCGGCTGCAGCTGGTCCAGGGAGACGCGCTGGCCCTGGGAGGCCTGAGCCTGGGAGGTGCGCGGGATGGACTTGCCGACCTGCTGGTAGGCCCAGGAGGTCAGGCCGGAGCAGTCGAAGGCCGAGGGGCCGGTGGCACCCCAGGCGTAGGGGGCACCGATCTTGGAACGCACAGCGTTCGCGATGGCCTGGCCCTGGGAGGAGGCGGCCGGTGCGGCTGCCGGAGCCTGCGCGGCGATGTTGGCCACGTAGGAGTTGGCGGCCTCCTGGGCTGCCGGGGCGGCGGGGACGAACTGCTCGATGTTCGGCACGTTCTCCAGACCCGGAACGTTGACGGTGATGCCGGTGTTCGGGATGGTGACCTCGACGGCCTGAGCGACGCCCGGTGCGAGGACGGTGGTGCCCATGACGACCGCAGAGGCGGCCGCGATGCGGCGGGTAGCGGTCTTGGTCACGCGACGGTGCTGAGCCACGAATGTTTCTCCAGATCTTCCTTGTGCCTACCGGGTTAGCTGTCGGGTTGGGATCTTCGGAAGCTTCCCTCCCCCACTCCGCGTCCTCGATGGACGCTCTTGCGGAGGATGCACCCCAGAAAACGTTGTAGTGGTTCCCCGGCTCCCCTTACGGGGATTAGGCAGTATGTTCAGTTCAGTCATTCGGAGGCTTCACCGGGAAGCCCCGCAATGTCTCGAATAGGTTACGAAACTACAACGAACATTGTCCAACGCAGGGCCCGGCGTGTCGCCGTTATCAACCCGTTACCGCTTGAACGTGGCGACGGAACGCTGCCGCCCGTCCCCCGGCCCGCCCTGCGGCCGCCGGCAGACGGCAGACGTCAGACACCCCCTGACCTGCACGGATAACCCCTAGGGGATGCCCCCGAGGTGAGTGATCGAACCCGCCGCCACGGAGACTCCACCCCTGCCGCGCCTGGCAAGTGATTTACCTCACACGCTGGAGTTTCCCGTCACAGGGAGCCCATGAACCACACATATAACAGTGTGGATACCGTTTGGCGACGCAGCTCCCGGAACAACGAGGAGACCCTGCCTCCCCCAGGTATCGGGGAGACAGGGTCTCTACTCGTGAGCGCAGTGGAAACTGCAGTCGGAACTTAGTCCAGGTAACCGGACTCGCGATCCTTGGCGCGGTTAACCTCGTTGAGGTTGTCGAGCATCGCGGCCTCTTCGCGGTGGTTCTCGTGGGCGGTGTGAGCGGCAGCGTCGGTGAAACGCTGGTCGTCAGCCTTGATGAGAGAGCCACGGGAGATGCGGTCAGCGAAGCCGAGCTGGTTCATACGCTTCGGCACGGCAGCACCGGCGTACTCCAGCGGGACCGGGTGGCCGTGTGCGTCGACCGGGCCCAGCGGCTGGTGGATCTCCACGAAGGCACCGTTCGGCATCTGCTTGATGACACCGGTCTCGATGCCGTGCTCCAGCACTGCGCGGTCGGAACGCTGCAGGCCGACACAGATGCGGTGGGTGATGAAGTAGGCGAGCGGCGGCAGGATGATGACGCCGATACGACCGACCCAGGTCATCGCGTTCAGGGAGATCTGGAAGAAGTGGGCGATGTGGTCGTTACCACCGGAGATGGTCACCAGCAGGAAGAAGGTGATGCCCATGGCGCCGATGCCGGTACGGACCGGAACGTCACGCGGACGCTGCAGCAGGTTGTGGTGAGCGTCGTCGCCGGTGGCCTTCTTCTCGATCCACGGGTAGGCGAACAGCAGCACGACCATGAGACCACAGACCAGGGCGACCCAGAAGGCGGACGGGATGGTGTAGTTGCCGAGGTAGAGCTCCCATGCCGGCATGACACGGGCGACACCGTCAGTCCACAGCATGTAGACGTCAGGCTGGGAACCTGCGGAGACCTGCGACGGGTTGTACGGGCCGATGTTCCAGATCGCGTTGATGGTCGTCAGGCCGGACATGAGGGCCAGGACGCCGGCGGTCAGGAGACCGTAGCCGATGGCCTTGGTGGCGAAGACCGGCATGATGCGGACGCCGACGACGTTGTTCTCGGTGCGGCCGGCGCCCGGGAACTGGGTGTGCTTCTGGTACCAGACCAGCGCCAGGTGGGCGGCGATCAGACCGAGGATGATACCCGGCAGGATGAGCACGTGCGCGATGTAGAAACGGTCGAGCATGAGGTCGGACGGAAAGTCTCCACCGAAGATCAGCCAGTGCAGCCAGGTACCGATGATCGGCAGACCCAGGATGATGGCGGACATGATGCGGAGGCCGACGCCGGAGAGCAGGTCGTCCGGCAGGGAGTAGCCCATGAAGCCCTCGGCCATACCCAGGATGATCAGGGTGCAGCCGATGATCCAGTTGGCCTCACGCGGGCGTCGGAAAGCACCGGTGAAGAAGACACGCAGCATGTGCGCGACCATGGCCATCATGAACATCAGGGCGGCCCAGTGGTGCATCTGGCGGACGAAGAGTCCGCCGCGGACCTCGAAGGAGATGTCCAGTGCGGTTGCGTAGGCACGGGACATTTCGACGCCGTTGAGCGGCAGGTAGCCGCCGTCGTAGATCACCTTGGTGATCGACGGGTCGAAGAACAGCGCCAGGTAGACACCGGTCAGCAGCAGGATGATGAAGCTGTAGAGAGCCATCTCACCGAGCATGAAGGACCAGTGGGTCGGGAAGACCTTGTTCAGCTGCGGACGCAGCAGACCGGACGCGGTGTAGCGCGAATCAATGTTGTTGGCTGCTTGAGCCACTTTGTTGCTCATTAGGACTTACGCTCCCAGAATGCAGGGCCAACGGGCTCGATGAAGTTGCCCTTGGCGATGAGGTAACCCTCTTCGTCAACCGTGATCGGCAGCTGCGGCAGAGCACGGGCGGCCGGGCCGAAGACCGGCTTGCCGTACTGCAGTGCGTCGAACTGCGACTGGTGGCACGGGCACAGAATGCGGTTGGTCTGAGCCTCGTACAGAGAGGTCGGGCAGGCGATGTGGGTGCAGATCTTCGAGTACGCGTAGTAGTCGCCGTAGTGGAAGTCCTCCTGGCCCTCGCGCTCGATGGCCTTCTCGGCATCGGAGGAACGCAGGCGGATCAGCATGACGGGGTTACGCGGGCCGTGCACGGAGTGCATCTGCTCGATGTAGACGTCGCGCTCCGGGTTGTAGTCCTCGCCGTCGTTGACGTAGTCCTGCGGCAGCGGGTACACGGTCTCCATGCCGCCGGCATCGAGGTCCTCGGGACGGACGCGCACCAGGCGGGAGACGCCGGTGGTGGTCCAGTGGGTACCGGTGTCACCGGTGTGCTCCTCGGCGATGGCGCCGGTGTCGCGGGCCAGGTACAGCTTGACGCCGTTCTCGTGGAGGGTCCAGCCGGAGGTCCACAGGGTGCCGTCACCCATGATGCCCAGCTCGCCCTTCTTCCACGGGTTCTTGATCATGCCACCCAGCGGAGCGACGACGACCAGACCGAAGAGGATGCCGGCGCCGCCGAGCAGACCCTGCAGCGCCTTGCGGCGACCGAGGGTGGAGGTCTCCCAGGAGTCGTTGAGCAGCGCGGTCAGCGTGCGACGGTCAACCTCGGAGGAGGGGCCGTCGTGGCGACGCTGGACCGAGATCTCCTCGGGGATGATGGTCTTCACGTAGAGGACCACCGCGATACCCAGGGCCAGGATCGAGATGCCGGAGGTCAGGCCGAGAGCCGGGGTGTAGAAGGTGTGCCACAGGTGGCCCTCCTCGCCCAGGTTCTTGAACTCCCACGGCCAGAAGATGTAGACGCCGAGGAAGGCGATCGCGGCGATGATGCCGACGATGAGCCAGATCATGACAGCGCGTGCGGCGCGCTTCTCTGCCGGATCGTTGGCGACCGGGAAGCGCTCCTTGCGGAAGGCGACGGTCACCTCGTCCAGCTCGGTACCCAGACGCGCGAGCTCGTCGTTGCTCATCGCGTTGAGTTCCTGCTTGGTGTAGTTCTTCTTCACTTCGTTGCTCATGAACGCGATCCAATCCACATAGCGGCAAGACCGAGGATGGTGATGCCGATGAACCACATGGCCATGCCCTCAGAGACCGGGCCGAGGCCGCCGAGACCCCAACCACCCGGAGACGGAGTCTCCTTGGTGGCCTTGATGAAGGCGATGATGTCCTTCTTCTCGTCAGCGGAGAGCTGGCGATCGGAGAACTTCGGCATGTTCTGCGGGCCGGTGAGCATGGCCTGGTAGATCTCCTGCTCGTTGGCAGGATCCAGCGGCGGTGCGTACTTACCGGACGACAGTGCGCCGCCACGGCCGGTGAAGCTGTGGCAGGAGGCGCAGTTGAGGCGGAAGAGCTCGCCACCACGGGCGATGTCCTGCGCGTCAATGATGCCGTTGTAGTTCTTGCCGCGGAGGGACTCCATGGCAAGGGTGCCGTCCTCGTTGTACACGAGCTCCGGGCCACCGCCGTTGGCTGCCACGTAGGCGGCCATGGCGAGGGACTGGGCCTCGGTGTAACGCGGAGCCTTACGCTCAGCCTGAGCGTCATTGGACATCATCGGCATACGGCCGGAGTGGACCTGGAAGTACACGGCGCCTTCGCCGATACCGATCAGGGACGGACCGCGGTCCGGCACACCCTGCAGGTTGGCACCGTGGCAGGTGATGCAGGCGACGTCGTAGAGGTCCTTGCCCTCCTGGATGAGTGCCTGGTCGTCCCGCTGTGCGGTGGCGACCTGCGCGTCCGGGGTCAGGGCGGTGGCGAGAACGCCGGCGCCGGTCAGACCCAGGGTAAGCGCGAAGGCACCGACAGCAGTCCGGCGCATCTTGCGGCGGCTGCGGGCCTTCTTGGCCGACGCGGGCGACTGCTCGTCGCCGTTGGCGGCAATGTTCGGATTGGTATCCATCATTTTCCTTTAGAAATATCGGTGTGGAAAGTGAATGGCTGCAGGCCGATTGCTCGGCAGGCTACGGCCTACTGGACAAGGTAGAGAGTGATGAAGACGCCGACCCAAATGACGTCAACGAAGTGCCAGTAGTAGGACACTGCCATGGCGGCGGTGGCCTGTGCCGGCGTGAACTTGGACACGGAGATACGTCGCAGAATGACAATGAAGGCGATAACACCTGCAGTCACGTGTGCGGCGTGGAAGCCCGTGATGATGTAGAAGACCGAGCCGAAGACACTCGACTGAACGGTCACACCGTGAAGGATCAGCTCGTACCACTCGTATGCCAGGAAAGCCAGGAAGGCCACTGCCAGACCGACGGTAATGAGGAACCAACGACGGAGTCCGTAAACGTCACCCCTTTCTGCTGCAAAGACGCCGAACTGCGAGGTAACCGAGGAGGCGACCAGAATGGCCGTGATGATGAAGCCGTACAGCACGTTGAGGTTTGCTGTCTGCTCATTCCAGTCGCCTGCCAGGCCGTTCGCACGCGAGGTGAAATACATCGCGAAGAGTCCGGCGAAGAACATCAATTCCTGAGACAGGAACACAATCGTGCCCACACTGACCATGTTGGGTCGGTTCAGTGCGGGAACACGCTGTGGTGCTGCCATACCTGAGTTTGAAACTGCGCTCGTCACGCTGACTAGTATGACCGCTCTCGCGCACAAAGTCACCTCATCTCCCCCCGCCTGCACGGCGCATTTGGGAATATCACCTGCGGTTTTCTTTGTTGAGATGCCCCCGAAAACTTTCTCTACACCCGCGGGAACTTTTTCCGACGCCATCCGACGCAGTGTTTGTGCAGGTCATCTTCCCCCGTGTGGCCGATCATCCCCCTCGGCACTCGTTGGGCGCTACACTACCCCATTCCCGACGCCCCGTCCGGAGTTCGACACGACAGCCCTGGGAGATGTAAATCACACGGTACATCCGGCTGTTCAGGGGCGTACCAACTTTCGGTTGACCCCCTCCACGCTGGGCTTTCCTCCCCCTGCAGGGCGATTATCCCCACCCGTCCACGTCCGCGCCGTCGCCGGCAGACGTCCCCGGAATCACGACAAGGCACCCACCCGTCACGGGTGAGTGCCTTGTTCGAGATACGTGTGGTGGATCAGACCACCGGGAAGGCTAGTGCTTCTCCTTCGGCAGACCGTACTGCATGCTCAGACCGTAGGAGGCCCAGATCAGCAGGACAGCGCCCATGGCGATGAGCCAGAAGTGCCAGAAGGCGATACCCAGACCGGTGACACCGACAGCGCCGGCCATCCACACCGGGTAGATGGAGTTCGGGGAGAAGAAGCCGAGGATACCGGCCTTGTCCTCCACCTCTGCCTCTTCCCAGTCCTCGGGGAGGATGTCGGAACGGCTGGAGGTGAAGTGCAGGTAGACACCGAGCATGACGGCCAGTGCGGTGGAGAGGACCAGGGCAACAACGCCAACCCACTCGGTGCCGCCGAGGTAACCGTCATCGCCAACGTAGCCCGTGGCGAAGATGTAGATGACAGACATCAGAGCGAGGAACGCGGCGATGCCGTACATCAGTTTAGAACCAGAGTTCATGGTGAAAGTCCTCCGTTAGATGTTGGCGTTGGGGTCGACGTAGTTCTCGCCGTCCCAGGTCTGACGGGACGAGTTGAACGGGAAGGTGGTGGTGGCGTACGGAGCCTCACCAATGAAAGCCAGCGCCTCGGAGTTCGGGGCACCCGGGTTGTCCAGACGGAACTGCAGGTACTCGGTGAACGCCTCCGGGGAGACGGCACGGAGCTCGAAGTTCATCATCGCGTGGTAGGTACCGCACATCTCGGCACAGCGTCCGACGAAGGCACCCTCCTCCTCGATGGCCTCGATCTGGAAGGCACGCTGCTGCTGGTTGGCCTCCGGGTGAGCGTAGGCGTCACGCTTGAAGAGGAACTCCGGGATCCAGAAGGAGTGGGCCACGTCGCCGGAGGCGAGCTGGAACTCGATCGGGGTGTTGGTCGGAAGAACCAGGACCGGGATCTCCTCGGTGGAACCGACGGTCTCGATCTCGTTGAAGTTCAGGTAGGACTGGTCGCCCTTGGACAGGCCGTGGATCGGGTTCGGGTTCTTGACCGTGTCCGGATCGTCGTGGCGGGTCTCGTCGGCGAGCGCCTGGCGCTCGGTGTCGATGCCGTCGTAGTCCGAGCCGGTGGGGCTCAGGTTGGCGCCGACGTTCTGGTAGCCGAACTTCCAGTTCCACTGGAAGGCGGTCACGTCGACGGTGACCTCCGGGTTCTTGTCCAGTGCGGTGACCTTCTGCTGGGTCTGGACCGTGAAGAAGAACAGACCCATGACGATGAAGATCGGCAGGATGGTGAGCACGAGCTCGAGCGGCACGTTGTACTGCAGCTGCTTCGGGAACTCGCCCTTGCCGGCCTTCTCGGCCTTCTTGGCGTTCCAGCTGAAGACGGCCATGAGCATGAGCGACCACATGATGATGCCGATGATCCAGGCAGTGACCCAGACCCAGACCCAGAAGTTGTACATGGCGGTCGCTTCCGGGGTGATACCCGTCGGCCAACCCATGCCGATGATCCTGCCGACGCTCTCCGGGGGAGCGACGTCACAACCGGCGAGGGCGAGGCCGCCGAGGGCCATCACACCGCCGAGACCCGCCTTACGGGCGAAGCCACGCTTCTTACGCTGTTCCACGTGTGTCTGCCTTCCTGTCCACACTAAATCCTTGAACACTGGTTTAAGCATTCCTGATACTGCAGGATAGTTCATTCACGGTGGTTATCCGTGCTGTTTCCATCCCGGTGACGCCATCGGAATACCGCCGGTGCTCCTCGAAGTACCCCGGATGTTACAGCCCATTAGGGGTTACCCGCGAATGATGCCCCGAGCACCTGACAATCGGTGTAACCCATTTCACAATGCCCAGGTCCCGGCATCATCCGAAAGTATCCACCCGTATGCGGACCCTTTTCACCCCCTGCCCCCACCACCCTCCGCGGGGGCGGAAGTTGGGCACGTCACTTAGGTCGCGCCGGTGTCGCCTCCACACGCCCCCGGGCCGTATCGTAGGACCGACTAACCCCGTTATATAGAGGAGAACATTTCCACATGTGCGGTTTTCTAGGCCTGCTCACCGCCCGCGGTGAGGCCGCTGGTTTCGTCGACTCCGTCACCCGGGCGCTGCCGTGCATGCGCCATCGCGGACCCGACGACGCCGGCACCTGGCACGACGACGACGTCGTCTTCGGTTTCAACCGCCTGTCCATCGTCGACCTCGAGCACTCCCATCAGCCACTGGTCTGGGGTCCGCAGGACAACCCCGAGCGCTACGCCCTCATCTTCAACGGCGAGATCTACAACTACATTGAGCTGCGGGAGGAACTGAGCGCCGCCGGCCACCAGTTCCACACGGAAGGCGACTCCGAGACCATCGTGGTCGGATTCCATCACTGGGGCGAGGACGTCGTCGAGCATCTGCGCGGCATGTTCGCCTTCGCGGTGTGGGACACCCAGGAGAAGGTGCTGTTCGTGGCCCGGGACCAGTTCGGTATCAAGCCCCTGTTCTACGCCACCACCGCGGCCGGGACGGTCTTCTCCTCCGAGAAGAAGTCCATCCTGGAGATGGCCCCCGAGCTCGGTCTCGGCCTGGACCTTGACCGGCGCGCCATCGAGCACTACGTCGACCTGCAGTACGTGCCGGAACCGGAGTCCCTGCACACCGAGATCCGCCGCCTGGAGTCCGGATGCACCGCCACCCTGCGCCCCGGGGGCACCGTCGAGGCCAAGCGCTATTTCCGGCCGCGCTTCGAGGTCACCCCGGTCCCGAAGGGCTCCGAGCAGGATCTCTTCGACCGGATCGCCCGGGCGCTGGAGGACAGCGTCGAAAAGCACATGCGTGCCGACGTCACCGTCGGATCCTTCCTGTCCGGCGGCATCGACTCGACCGCCATCGCCACCCTGGCCAAGCGCCACAACCCGAACCTGTTGACCTTCACCACCGGCTTTGAGCGGGAGGGGTACTCCGAGGTCGATGTCGCCGCGGAGTCGGCGGCCGCGATCGGGGTGGAGCACATCGTCAAGGTGGTCTCCCCGGAGGAGTACGCCGACGCGATCCCGAAGATCATGTGGTACCTCGACGACCCGGTCGCCGACCCCTCCCTCGTGCCGCTGTTCTTCGTCGCCCAGGAAGCCCGCAAGCACGTCAAGGTCGTGCTCTCCGGCGAGGGTGCCGATGAGCTCTTCGGCGGGTACACCATCTATAAGGAGCCGCTGTCCCTCGCCGCCTTCGAGAAGGTACCCACTCCCCTGCGCCGCGGGCTCGGCCGCCTCTCCCGCATCCTGCCCGACGGGATGAAGGGCAAGTCCCTCCTGGACCGCGGATCCATGACGATGGAGGAGCGCTACTACGGAAACGCCCGCTCCTTCAATTTCGAGCAGATGCAGCGGGTGCTGCCGTGGGCCAAGGAGGAGTGGGACCACAAGGAGGTCACCGCCCCGATCTACGCCGAATCACGGCACATGGACCCCGTGGCCCGCATGCAGCACCTGGATCTGTTCACCTGGATGCGCGGTGACATCCTGGTCAAGGCCGACAAGATCAACATGGCCAACTCCCTCGAACTGCGCGTCCCCTTCCTGGACAAGGAGGTGTTCAAGGTCGCGCAGACCATTCCGCATGATCTGAAGATCGCCGGGGGCACCACGAAGTACGCCCTGCGCAAGGCGATGGAGCAGATTGTCCCGCCGCATGTCCTGCACCGGAAGAAGCTGGGATTCCCGGTGCCCATGCGTCACTGGCTGGCCGGCGACGAACTCTTCGGCTGGGCCCAGGACACCATCACGCAGTCCCAGACCGACGACATCTTCGACCGCAAGGCGGTGCTGGAGATGCTCAAGGAGCACCGCGACGGCATCTCCGATCATTCCCGTCGCCTGTGGACCGTCCTGGCATTCATGGTCTGGCACGGCATCTTCGTGGAAGAGCGCATCGATCCGCGGATCGAGGAGAAGGACTACCCGGTCGACATCTAGGACCCCGGAAACGCGCGAAGGCGCCCGGTCTCCCCCAGTGGGGAGGCCGGGCGCCTTTTCGGCGGGTGACGAAACCCTAGTTGAAGGAGTCTCCGCAGGCGCAGGCTCCCCCGGCATTGGGGTTGTCGATGGTGAAGCCCTGGGACTCGATGGTGTCGGCGAAGTCGATCTTCGCGCCGGTGAGGTACGGGACGCTCATCTTGTCCACCACGAGGCGCACGCCGCCGATCTCGTCGACCTTGTCGCCGTCGAGGTCGCGGTCATCGAAGTAGAGCTGGTAACGCAGACCGGCGCAGCCACCGGGCTGGACGGCGATACGCAGTGCCAGATCGTCGCGGCCTTCCTGGTCGAGGAGGGCCTTGGCCTTGGTGGCAGCGGCGTCGGTGAGGATGACGCCGGTGCTGGAAGCGGGAGCGGTCATGGGGTTGGTCTCCTTAGCTGTGAGAGCTTTGTTACGCGCCCACCATACTCGTCGACGGGGACGGTGTGCGCTTCACCATTCCCAACCCGGCGTTGCCGACCCGTATTCCCGTTTCCTTCCACCCGCCTTGTAGCCTGGGACACGTGAAACTCCCCTGGCAGAAATCTGATGAATCCTCCCCGGTCGAGCCCGCCTCCACCCCGGAGGAGACCACCGCTCGCGTCGAGAAGCAGGAGCCTGCGCGCCCCAAGGGCTACACCCCGCCGAAGGGACGCCCCACCCCGAAGCGGCGGGAGGTCGAGATCGAGCGCGGCATCGTCCGCGATCCCAGCGCCCCCCGCTCCCAGGCCCAGGCCAGCGCGCAGCGCAAGGAACTGAAGAAGTCCATGTCCAAGGAGGAGTGGAAGGCCTACAAGCAGAAGGAGCGCGAGCAGCAGCGCAAGAGCCAGCGCGAGGTGCAGGCGGCGATGGACTCGGGCGACGAGCGCTACCTGCTGCCCCGTGACCGGGGCGTCGAGCGCCGATTCGTCCGCGACTGGGTGGATTCGCGCCGCTTCATCAACAACTGGGTGCTGCCGGTCGCGCTGAGCCTGCTGGTGATCATGTTCATCGGCACGTTCGCGCCGACGTTCGCCAACATCATGTCGCTGATCGCCATGGTCCTCATGGTCATCTTCTTCATCGAGGGCGTGTGGGCCGGCATGGCCGCCAACAAGGCCGTGCGCGAGAAGTTCCCCGAGACCACCGCCGCCGGCTTCGGCCTGGGCTTCTACACCTACTCCCGCATGACGCAGCCGCGGAAGTGGCGTTCGCCGAAGCCGCGCGTCGCTGTCGGCGATAAGGTGTAGGCATGCTTGCCGACGCCGCCCCGATCACCGCCCCCGACCAGGACGCCGCGCAGGCCGCTCTGACCGCCTCCGCGGAGGCGGGAACGGGGCGCCTGCGCGACCTGGGGTCCTGGATCGCCGCCTGTCAGGGCACCTGTCCCCCGCAGTTGCTGGAGCGCTGTCGGGTGGTGGTGTTCGCCGGCGACCACGGTATCGCCTCCCGGGGTGTCTCCCTGCTGCCGGAGGGACATTCCGTGGATCGCGCGGCGGAGATCTCCTCCGGCGCGGGCACGGTCAACGTGCTGGCCCGGGCGGCGGGGGCCTCGGTCCGGATCGTCGACATCTCCCTCGATCATGAGGCGTGGGGCGACGAGCGGGTCTCACGCTCCACCGGTGTGATCGACACCGAGGATGCCATGGACGCCGAGCAGTTCGCCCGCGCCGTGGAGATCGGCCGTCGGGTGGCCGATCAGGAGATCGATTCCGGCGCTGACCTGCTCATCCCCGGTGACCTCGGGGCGGGGAACACCACCGTTGCTGCGGCTGTTCTCGGCGCCTTCACCGGCACGGAGCCGGTCGCGGTGGTCGGTCCGGGTGCCGGCTACACCGATGAACTGTGGAAGATCAAGGTCGAGGCGATCCGGGACGCGATGTTCCGCTCCCGCGGCCTCAGCGATGAGCCGGAGGAGGTCCTGCGCCGGATCGGCTCCCCCGATCTGGTCGCGCTCACCGCTTTCATCGCCCAGGCCGCGGCACGCCGCACCCCGATGCTTCTCGACGGCGCCCCCGTCGCCGTCGCCGCCTACCTGGCGGAGCGCTTCTCCCCCGGCACGCGGGCCTGGTGCCAGGCCGGACAGCTGACCCCGGAGCCCGCGCATCTCATCGCGCTGCAGGCCCTGGATCTGACCCCCCTGGTCGCCCTGGACATGAACGCCGGCCAGGGCACCGGTGCGCTGGCGGCCCTCCCGCTGGTGCAGGCGGCCGCTGCACTGCTCGCCGACTAAGCGTCGACGAGCGTGTGCACCCAGCCGTGGGTGTCCTCATACTCACCGCGCTGGATGTGGGTGAGTCGCTCGCGCATGGCCATGGTGATGTCACCGGCCTCGTTGCCGTTGATGACGAACTCACCGTCGTTGGACAGCACGCGCCCGACCGGGGTGATCACCGCAGCCGTGCCACACGCCAGGGCCTCGGTCATGGCACCAGAGGCGACGTCGTCGCGCCACTCGTCCTTGGAGATCTTCTTCTCCTCCGTCTCATAGCCCAGGTCGCGGGCGACCTGCAGCAGGGAGTCACGGGTGACACCGGCCAGCAGGGAGCCGGACAGCGCGGGAGTGACGATTGTCGCGTCATTTCCGGAGCCGTAGACGAAGAAGAGGTTCATGCCACCCATCTCCTCGATGTAGGTGTGCTCGATGGCGTCCAGCCACACGACCTGGTCGCAGCCCTTCTCCTCCGCCTGGGCCTGCGCGAGCAGGGAGGCGGCGTAGTTGCCGGCGAACTTCGCGGCACCGGTACCCCCCGGCGCGGCGCGGACGTAATCCTCGCTCAGCCACACCGAGACGGGCTTGACGCCGCCGGTGAAGTAGGCGCCGACGGGCGAGGCGATGACGAAGAAGGTGTACTTGTTGGCCGGGCTGACCCCGAGGGAGACCTCGGTGGAGATCATGAAGGGGCGCAGGTAGAGGCTGGCCTCGCCACCGGCGGCAGGCACCCAGTCACGGTCGACGTCGACAAGCAACCGGATGGCCTCGAGGAAGTCCTCGGTGGGCAGCGGCGGCATGGCCATGCGGGTGGCGGAGCGCTGCATGCGCTCGGCGTTGCGCTCCGGGCGGAAGGTGGCGATGGAGCCGTCGGGCTGCCGGTAGGCCTTGATGCCCTCGAAGATCGCCTGGCCGTAATGGAACACGGTGGTCGCCGGGTCCATGGGGATCGCCTCGTAGGGGCGCACGCGTGCGTCGTGCCACCCCTTCTCCTCTGACCACTCGATGGTGACCATGTGATCGGTGAAGTTCTTGCCGAACCGCGGATTACGCAGAATCTCCTCGCGCGCATCGTCGGACGTCGGGGAGGTCGTGCGGTTCACGGTGAAGTTGAGAGACGTCATGGCGACAACGCTACACCGACACCTGTGTGGTGATCTCTATAAGCTGGATTCATCCCCACGTCATATTCAGGAGGAGTTTTTATGGCCAAGCCCACGTTCACCCTTCCGGCCCGCGGCACCACCCCCGCCGTTGAGCTGGCGAAGAAGGCCCCGAAGAAGACCGACGCAGTGCTCGTCCCGCTGCTGTGCGGCGAGGACGGCCCCGAGCTGCCCGCCACCGCGCTGCTTGACGACGCCGCCTCCCGCCAGGTCCTCACCCACCTCGCCGCCGTCGGCGCGAAGGGCAAGGAAGGCGAGATCACCCGCGTCCCCTTCGAGGACGGCTCACTCATCGCCGTCGGCCTGGGTGATCCGGAGGACCTGGACGATGAGACCGTGCGCCGCGCCGCCGGCTGCGCCGCCCGCTCCCTCAAGGGCCTGGGAACCGTGGCCACCTCTCTCGGGGTGTTCGGCCTGGCTCCGGCCGTGGAGGGCCTCATCCTCGGTGCGTACCACTACCGCGGTATCCGGAGTGAGGAGGAGAAGAACGGCGGTGTGGAGAAGCTCGTGTTCGTCGACGGCGACAAGCAGGAGTTCGAGACTGCCGTCGCCACCGCGGAGGCGGTCGCCTTCGCCCGCGACCTGGTCAACACCCCTGCGTCGCATCTCTACCCGGAGTCCTACGCGGCCGTGCTTGCCGACGCCGCCAAGGACGCCGGCGTCAAGGTCGAGGTTCTCGACGAAAACGACCTGGAGAAGCAGGGCTTCGGCGGCATCCTGGCCGTCGGCCGCGGCTCCGCGCGCCCGCCGCGTCTGGTGCGCCTGACCTGGGCACCGCGCAAGGCGTCGACGGCCGTGGCCATGGTGGGCAAGGGCATCACCTTCGACACCGGCGGCATCTCGCTCAAGCCCGGCGCCAACATGGAGCAGATGATCTCCGACATGGGTGGCTCGGCCGCGGTGGCCGCCACGGTGCTGGCCGCCGCGAAGCTCAACCTCCCGGTCCGCATCACCGCTACCCTGCCGCTGGCCGAGAACATGCCCGACGGCCTGGCCACCCGCCCGGGTGACGTGATCACCCACTACGGCGGCATCACCTCCGAGATCATCAACACCGACGCCGAGGGCCGCATCGTCCTGGCCGACGCCCTGGCGCGCGCCTGCGAGGACAACCCCGACTACCTGCTCGAGGTGGCCACCCTCACGGGCGCACAGATGGTCGCCCTGGGTACCCGCACCACCGGTGTCATGGGATCCGATGACTTCCGTGACCGTGTGGCTGCTGTCGGTCGTGAGGTCGGCGAGCCCGCCTGGGCGATGCCGCTGCTGGAGGAGCACGAGGAGACCATCAAGTCCCCCACCGCCGACCTGCGCAACGTCGACAACACCCGCTGGGGCGGCATGGAGTACGCCGGGCTGTACCTGTCGAAGTTCATCACCGAGGGCATCGAGTGGGCGCACCTCGACATCGCCGGCCCCTCCTTCAACTCCGGCTCCCCGCACGGCTACACCCCGAAGCGCGCGACCGGTGTGCCGGTACGTACGTTCCTGGCGCTGCTGGCGGAGCTCGGCCAGAAGTAGTTCTGCCCCGCGTTCGTGTCGACCCCCCATGCTTGTGTATGGGGGGTCTGCACGTTCTCGAGTGAATTCGAATCAGTCAGGCAGTTCAAGGTCCCGTCTGACCACGTGCCCCGCGTTCGTGTACCTCCCCCATGCTTGTGCATGGAGGATCTGCGCGTTCTCGAGTGAAGGCGAATCAGTCAGGCAGCTCGCCACGCTCGAAGGCTGCGCGGCGACGGCGTTGTTCCTCCCGCTTGCGCAACAGTCGCTCGCGTTCGATCCTCTCGCGCATGCGTTGGGGGTACCCGGTGTCCTCCACATCGAAGATGGGCACGCCGAGCATCTTGTGGATCGCGTCGATACCTTTGGGGCCCCCGATACGGCGCCGGGTGAAGTCCCCGTGTTCATCGACCAGCACCACGGACATCTCATTGACCACTGTTTCAGGCTCAACATAGGCCTCGACAAACGCCTTGCCCTGCACCCACTCGCGGAGGTGGTCGGCGTCCTCCTGGCGGATGGTGTCACCAGGCGCGCGCGGGGGCCGGAGACCCGACCGGGACTTGTTGCGACCGAATAGATTGAACACGCCTTACAATTGTAGGGGCACTGGATACCCAGCCGTAGAAACCCCGGTACGCTGGGGCCTATTAGCTATCTTTCAACAAACGACTTTCGAGGAGTCAGAAACACTATGGCGTTCTCCGTAGAGATGCCCGAACTGGGCGAATCCGTCACCGAAGGCACCATCACCCAGTGGCTGAAGCAGGTCGGCGACACCGTCGAGGTCGACGAGCCGCTGCTCGAGGTCTCCACCGACAAGGTCGACACCGAGATCCCCTCCCCCAAGGCCGGCGTTCTGCTGGAGATCAAGGCCGAGGAAGACGACACGGTGGATGTCGGCTCCGTGATCGCCATCATCGGTGAGGAGGGCGAGGACGCCGACTCCTCCGATGATTCCGACGAGGCTGACGACGACGCTGAGCCCGAGGCTGAGGAGAAGGAGGAGGCTCCGAAGGAGGAGAAGAAGTCCGCTCCGAAGTCCTCCGGTAAGGCCACCGACGTGGAGATGCCGGAGCTCGGCGAGTCCGTCACCGAGGGCACCATCACCCAGTGGCTGAAGTCCGTCGGCGACACCGTCGAGGTCGATGAGCC
>NZ_JAUNRW010000126.1 GCF_030535495.1 Corynebacterium sp. | reverse complement strand
TGTCGATCTCACCGGACGTGCACCGCACCTGGCGCAGCAGGTCGGTGCACTCGAAGCGCCCGTTGTCCGGGTCCATCGGCATGAAGTCCGTGACTACGGCGGTGCCGGTGTCGGACTCCCACGTCGTCTCCAGCACAAAAGAGTTGCCCAGGTAACGGCGGCCGAGCACGCGGGCGCCGGGGGCATCGATACGCCAGTGTCCGTGCTCCTCGGTGCCCAGCAGCCGGGTGAACACCGCCTGCGAATCGAAACGCGGCAGGCACAGCCAGTCGATGCTGCCGCCCTCGGCGACGAGCGCCGCGGTGTGCGTGTCGGACAGAAGCGCATACTTCTCGATCGGGGTGCTGCGCTCGGTTGTCATGCATTCAACTTTAATCATGGAACACTGGGGCGCATGGAAGCACAGACGATCATCATCCTCGGCGGAGCCGGCGATCTGGCGAAGCGACTGCTCATTCCCGGCCTGGGGGAGTACAGCGTGCTCTGCGACAGGCAGGTGCGGATCATCGGGGTCGGACGCGACGAGGTGGACTACCCGGCCTTCGTCGCGGAGAGCCTGAGGGAGGCCGGCGTGGAGGACCGCCTGTCCGCCGCGGCGGACTTCGTCACCGCCGATGCCGCGGACGTTGATGATCTCCGACGGGTGATCGACGCAGCCGACGACGGCGCCGTGCTCTACTTCGCCCTGCCCCCGGCGGTGTCGGTGCAGGCCATCGAGCTTCTCGACGACGTCGACCTCCCCGCGGACCTCACCTTCGCCATGGAGAAGCCATACGGGGAGACCGCGGGGGAGGCCGATGATCTGGATACCCGACTGTTGACCGTCACCGACGAGGGTCACATCTTCCGCGTCGACCACTTCCTCTGCGAGGCGGCGGTGACCACCCTCACCGGCCTCGTCCGCGGTAACGCCCCGTTGCGGGCATCCTGGTCCTCCGAGTGCGTCGAGGCGATCGACATCGTCTTCGACGAGGAGCTCGCCCTCGAGGGGCGGGCCGAGTTCTACGACTCCACCGGCGCGCTGCGCGACATGATCCAGTCGCATCTTCTGCAGGTGCTCGCCCACATCCTCTGCGTCGACGGGCGCGCAGAGCCGGCCGGGGTGCTCGCCGCCACCACCGTGGTCGAAGGTTCCGCCCGCCGGGCCCGGTACACCGCCGGTGGGGGCCTGCCGTCGTACGTCGACGAGGACGGCGTGGACGCCTCCCGTGGCACCGAGACCCTCGCGCAGCTGGACCTGGAGGTGGATCTCCCGCGGTGGCGCGGCACCCGGATGCGCCTGCGCTCCGGCAAGGCGATCGGCTCCCCGGAGCAGGCGGTCACCGTCCACTACCGCGCGGCCGAGGATTTGGCGCCGGCCCGCCTCGTGCTGCCCTTCGCCGACGAGATGCGCCTGGAACTCAACGTCCCCGACCCCGGTGACCGCCGGGACAAGGAGCGCATCACCCTGCACTCGGGTACCGTGCCCTCCCGCCTCAGCCCCTACGGGCGCGTCGCGCGGGCCCTGCTCACCGACGACCACTCCGTCGAGGTCCCGGCGGGCACCCCCCAGCGCGCCTGGGAGATCCTGCGCCCGGTGCTCGACGCTTTCGAGACCAACGAGATCCCGCTCGAGGAGTACCCGGCCGGCTCCTCCGGGCCCGAGGGATGGCGTTAGACGAATGTGACCCCGTTTCCGGGGACATCCGACCCCCTCCTGCGCTATGTTCGTAATACCAACGGACGGCGAAGGAGGCGGGGATGAGCGGCGATCACACGTGCGCGCGTCTGGCCGCCCACGCCTCCGCGGCGCTGGCCCTGGCCGCCCTCGTCTACGCCAGCCTGTCGGTGGAGTCCGATTCGGGGGAGGACGCCGACGGGGGTCGCTGAGTTTCCCCGGAGAGACTCGTATCAAACTTTCGGATGATGCTAACGTGACTGTCATGGCCACGACCACCGTCCGCAAGCGCAAGCACGGCATCTCCCCGTGGATCCCCAACCAGCACGGTGCCTGGGCGATGCTCATCAGCCCCGCCGCCCTCGGCCTCGTGTCCGGCCTCACGGCCTTCGTGCTTGCCGACGCCCCCTCGTACCGTCCCCTCACCGTCCTGCCGGCGGTCCTCGTCGCCTGGTTCTTCGGCTACTTCGCCTTCTTCGCGTTCGGCCTGGCCGCCAAGGCGCGCAGCCCGCAGCGCCGCGCCGGCTATCTCCGACCCGTGTACGTCTACGGTTCCGTCTCCCTGGTGGGCATCGCCGTGGCCCTGCTGCTGCAGCCGCAGCTCATGTGGTGGGCGCTGCCGTTCGCCCCGCTGGTGGCGATCGCGGCGTGGGAGACCCTGCAGGGGCGCGGCCGGTCCGCGCTGTCCGGGGTGTCCACAGTCGTCGCCTCCGCCCTGCTCCTGCCCGCCATGACCGCCGTCGGCGGGGGAGAGGGTTTCATCGGGGAGGTGCCCACCATCATCTGGGTGTGCATGGTGTTCCTGGCGCTCTACTTCTCCGGCACGATCCCCTTCGTCAAGACCATGATCCGGGAGCGCAACAACCCCACCTACCTGAAGATCTCCATCGGCTACCACGTCGCGGCCCTGCTCATCGTCGGGGCGCTGGCCGTGTGGGCCGGCAAGTGGGTGGCGGGGGCGTTGGCGGTACTCACCATGTGTGTCGCGCTGGGGCGTGCCGTGTGGATCCCCTGGTCCGCCCGTCACGGAGAGCCGTGGACCGCGCGCCGGGTGGGAATGGCGGAGGTGCCGGTGCTGCTCATCGCCTGCGCCGCGGTGCTGGCGGCCGTGTTCCTGTAAGTCCCCCGACACGGCGCGAATCCCGGGTGAGGTGTCGCTTCTGCGACGCTCCCGGGATTCACTTCTTCACATCTCGGGTTCCGCTGCTCTTGGAACCGGCTCTGTGAAGCTATGCCTGGAGTGTAACCCGGCTCACATGAGGAAAACAAGGGGGTAACGCAGGAAGGCCACCGGATGTCCGGTGGCCTTCTCTCTGCTCCGCCAACTGGGCTCGAACCAGTGACCCTTCGATTAACAGTCGAATGCTCTGCCAACTGAGCTATGGCGGATTAACTTGTTTCGCTGCTGTTCCGC
Source organism: Corynebacterium sp. (assembly GCF_030535495.1). Classification (GTDB taxonomy): domain Bacteria; phylum Actinomycetota; class Actinomycetes; order Mycobacteriales; family Mycobacteriaceae; genus Corynebacterium. Next base: position 2,268 of record NZ_JAUNRW010000126.1, on the reverse strand, counting down.
TGGTGTGCTTCCCTGCAACGAGACTTAACTATATGAGACTTTGCGTTTAGTGCCAAATCGCCTGGTCAGGTCGCAAAAAGACGGGGTTTGGGGAAACCGGTCGCCGCGCGGTTATACTGACTGAGTTCCATCTGCAGGGGGCTATAGCTCAGTCGGTTAGAGCCGCGGACTCATAATCCGTAGGTCGCGGGTTCGAGCCCCGCTGGCCCCACAGTCGAGACCCCGTCCGCCGCCCCGGCGGGCGGGGTCTCGTGTTGACGGCGACAGATGTGACCATACAATTCGGTTCACGGGTGACGTCGATCCGGAGATTCTCTTCCTCTACCGCAGCCTCGACCTGGGTGGCGTACTGCTCATGGGTATCCTCGGCGGGACGATCGCCCGCCAGCGGCACTTCGACGTCATGGGGTTCCTCTTCCTGGCACTGTTCTCCTCCCTGGGCGGCGGCATGATCCGCGACGCCCTCATCGGGCGGGGGACCGTCGCCGCCATGGCGCAGCCGGAGTATCTGGCTCTCGCGTTCTCCGGGGCGATCATCGCCTGGCTGACCAACTTCCGGGGGCGCTCGTGGGAGCTGTTCCAGGTGCACGCCGACGCCATCGTCCTCGGCGCGTGGGCGGTGACCGGGTGCGTCAAGGCGCTGTCCCACGATCTGCCGTACCTCTCGGCGATCTTCATGGGTGTGGTCACCGGCGTCGGCGGCGGCATGATCCGCGACGTGGTGATCGGCCAGGTGCCCGGGATCTTCCGCGGCGGGAAGCTCTACGCCATCCCCGCCCTGGTGAGCGGGGCGGGCATGGTGGCCTTCCACGTCGCCGGCCACGACGCCGTGGGCATGATCGTCTCCCCGGTACTGGGATCCGGGCTGGCCATCCTGTCCTACTGGCGGGGCTGGTCCATCGCCACGGATCCGGAGTGGGCACCGGTGAACATGACGGTCGCGCAGTTGCGCCGTGCGCTCCGGGTGGCGGAGGTGCACGGGCGCAACACCGCCCGCCGGATCGAGCCCTCGCCCGCGCGGCGGCTGCGCCATGCGGCGATGGAGCGTGCCGCCGCCCGGCGGAAGGGGATGCAGGACGAGATCATCCGCGCCGCCCGGGCGGGTGAGTGGGGGCCGGATCCCGACCCGGCACCCTGACCTGAACCTCAACCTCACCTTGAATAAACGGGGGTTGAAGTGGGGGTTTAGAGTTGCCGGTGGGGCGGGCGGGATGGAAACTGGTCCGTGTTACAGCAAGGTGATTTACGAGGCCGTTGGGGAAGACGACCCTCGTCTGACACCGCCGACTCCGCGCACCGTGGATGTCGGCGGTGGCCGTATCTGCCGAAGGATCTTCGACATGACCACCCTTGCACCCTCGCTCGCACGATGGTTGGGCGCCGCCGATTCCAAGGCACCGGACCACCTGTGGGAGACCTCTGACGTGACCGCCCCGGCGACCCTCACCGCGCACACCGCCGTACTCACCATCACAGGCATGCCGCGCGCCCTGCGCCCCCGCATAGAGACAGCCATGGTCCTGTGCGTCCCCAGCGGCTCCGCCCTGGAGATCCCCGGCGCGGACCCGCTCACCGCCGACTGGTTCACCCCCTGGCGCCGGTCCGGCGGCCGGGGCCCCGGGCTCCACGTCGCCTGCCGCCAGGTCCTCACCGGCACCGAGGAGGAGTTTGACCGTCTGCGTACCGTCGTGGAGAACCTCGCCCGCCAGCTCGGCTTCAGCGCGGAGCTGACGCCGGCCTGAGACGACGAACGCCGCGCGGGGTACGCGCGGCGTCGATAAGCGGGAGGGAGCTAGAAGTCCCAGTCGTCGTCCGTGGTCTCCTCGGCGGTGCCGATGACGTAGGAGGAACCCGAGCCGGAGAAGAAGTCGTGGTTCTCGTTGGCGGAGGGGTCCAGGGAGGTCATGACGCCGGCGTTGAAGCGGCAGGAATCCGGCGGGAAGATGCCCTCGAAGCCGAGGTTGTTCATCGCCTTGTTCGCGTTGTAACGCAGGAAGGACTTGACGTCCTCGGTCCAGCCGATCGGATCGTAGATGTCCTGGGTGTAGTGGGCCTCGTTGTCGTAGAGGTCGAGGAGCATCTCGAGGGCGAAGTCCTTGTCGGCGGCGTTCTCCTCCTCCGACAGGTGCTTGGCGGCCTGCTGGAACTTGTAGCCGATGTAGTAGCCGTGAACGGCCTCGTCACGGATGATGAGGCGGATGATGTCGGCGGCATTGGTGATCTTGCCCATGGACGCAAAGCGCAGCGGGAGGTAGAAGCCGGAGTAGA
>NZ_JAUNRW010000125.1:1919-5373 GCF_030535495.1 Corynebacterium sp. | reverse complement strand
ACCAACCTCAAGGAGTCCCCATCAGCTCATTCACCGACACCCCGGACGGCTTCCGTTCCGGCTTCGTCAGCTTCGTCGGCCGCCCGAACACGGGAAAGTCGACGCTCACCAATGCTCTGGTGGGGGAGAAGATCGCCATCACCGCCAACCAGCCGGAGACCACGCGCCATCCGATCCGTGGCCTGGTGCACCGGGAGGACGCGCAGATCGTGGTCGTCGACACGCCGGGTCTGCACAAGCCGCGGACGCTGTTGGGTGAGCGGCTCAATGAGATCGTCAAGGACACCTACGCCGATGTCGATCTCATCGGTCTGACGGTCCCGGCGGACGAGAAGATCGGCCCCGGTGACCGCTGGATTCTGGAGAATCTGCGCAAGGTGGTGCCGGACACGCCCATCGTCGGCATCGTGACCAAGCTGGACAAAGCCAGCAAGGATCAGGTCGGCGCGCAGCTCATGGCGCTGCATGAGCTCCTCGGTGGCCAGTCCGAGGTGGTCCCGGTCTCCGCCAAGGACGGCACCCAGGTGGAGGTGCTTATCGACGTCCTCGCCTCCCTCCTCCCCGAAGGCCCCAAGTTCTACCCGGACGATCACATCACGGACGATGACACTGAAAAGCGCATTTCCGAACTCATCCGCGAGGCGGCGCTGTCCGGCCTCAAGGACGAGTTGCCGCACTCGGTGGCCGTGGAGATCGATGAGATGCTCACCGAGAACGGCAAGATGACCATCCACGCGATCCTCTACCTGGAGCGCGAGGGCCAGAAGGCGATCATCCAGGGCAAGGATGGGCGTCGCTTCGGGCGGATCATCCACAATTCGCGCCAGGAGATCATCAAGTTGCTGGGCCGGAACGTGTACCTGGATCTGCGGATGAAGGTGCTCAAGAACTGGCAGTCCGACCCGAAATCGCTGGGTCGCCTGGGCTTCTAGATGCGCGCACAGCCGTACCGCGACCGGGCGCTGGTGGTGCGGACCTATGATTTCGGCGAGGCCGACCGCATCATCGTCCTGCTCACCCGACACCACGGCATCCGGCGAGGGGTGGCCAAGGGGGTGCGTCGGGCGAAATCCCGATTCGGCTCCCGGCTGCAGCACTTCGTGGACATCGACGTGCAGCTGTACCCGGGGCGCAACCTGGATTCGATCACCGGGGCCGACACCGTGGCCTACTACGGTTCCGGCATCATCGACGACTACGAGCGTTACACCGCGGCGTGCGCGGCCCTGGAGACGGCGGAGAGGCTGTCCCAGGATGAGGATCCCTGGTTGTTCGACCACCTCACCGAGACCCTGGCCCGCCTGCAGGACAGCGACCATCCCACGTTGGTGCTCGACGCCTTCCTCCTGCAGGCGATGGCTCACGCCGGCTGGGCGCCGAGCCTCTTCGACTGCGCCCAGTGCGGTGCGCCGGGCCCGCACCACGCCTTCCACCCGGCCATCGGGGGCGCGGCCTGCGTGCGGTGTCGGCCGCCGGGAGCCGCGGAGGTGCCGGAGGAGTCCCTCCACTCCATGTGGCTGCTGCTCCACGGGCACGAGGTGGGGGCGACAGGGCAGGATCTCGATGCCGTCATCCACCGGCTGACCCGGGCACACCTGCAGTGGCACCTGGAACAGAAGGTCACCAGTCTGGGCGTCATGGACCAGACGTAGGATGGTCAGCGTGAGCAACGCACCCCTGAACCCCCCGGATATTCCCTCCCAGTTCATCCCCGACCACATCGCCCTGGTCATGGACGGCAACGGCCGTTGGGCCGAGGAGCGCGGTCTCAGGCGTACTGAGGGCCACAAGCGCGGTGAGGCAGTCCTCATGGATGTGGTGGATGCCTGCCTGGCGATGGGGGTGCCCTATCTCTCGGCCTACGCCTTCTCCACGGAGAACTGGCGGCGTTCGGCCGATGAGGTCCGATTCCTCATGGGCTTCAACCGGGATGTGCTCCGCCGCCAGCGTGACGTGCTCAATGAGAAGGGGGTGCGCGTGCGCTGGGTGGGCCGTCGCCCCCGTCTGTGGCGCGCCGTCATCCGTGAGCTGGAGACCGCGGAGGAGCTGACCAAGGACAACACGCGGATGACCCTGGCGATGTGCGTCAACTACGGCGGCCGCGCGGAGATCGTCGATGCCGCACGGGAAATCGCGCGCCGCGCCGCCGCCGGCACCCTGCGCCCGGAGGACATCACCGAGAAGAGCTTCCCGCAGTTCCTCGACGAGCCGGACATGCCGGACGTCGACCTGTTCCTGCGCCCCTCCGGTGAAAAGCGCACCTCGAATTTCCTGCCCTGGCAGTCGGCATACGCCGAGATGGTCTACCAGGACAAGCTCTTTCCGGATTTCACTCCCCAGGATCTTTTCGACGCCGTCCTGGAGTACGCTTCACGTGACCGTCGCTTCGGCGGCACGAAGTAGGTAGGGGAGTGGGAGCAGCAGTGGTGGTCAACAGCGAGGAACCGACCCGCGCGCAGATCAACCGGTGGCGCCGCTACCTGGCGAACGAGCGCGCCGAGGCCGCCCTGTACCGCGAGCTCGCCCGCCGCAAATCAGGAGAGGAACGCGAGATCCTGCTCGCACTGGCGGACTCGGAGTCCCGCCACGAGGAGTTCTGGCGCGACAAGCTCGGCGAGTACGTCGGATTCCCCCGCCAACCGGACCTCAATACCCGCTTCATGGGCTTTCTGGCCAAGCGCTTCGGCTCGGTGTTTACCCTGGCTCTCATGCAGTCGGCCGAGGCCCGCAGCCCCTACATCAAGGACGAGGACGCCCCGGAGCAGATCGCCGCGGATGAGCGCATCCACGCGGAGGTGGTTCGCGGCCTGGCGTCGCGTGGACGCGAGAAGATGTCCGGTGGTTTCCGCGCCGCCGTCTTCGGTGCCAACGACGGCCTGGTGTCCAACCTGGCACTGGTGGTCGGTGTCATGGGCTCCGGTGTCTCCGCGAACATGATCCTGCTCACCGGTATCTCCGGTCTGCTCGCGGGCGCGCTGTCCATGGCGGCGGGTGAATACGTGTCGGTGACCTCCCAGCGCGAACTCCTCGAGGCCTCCACCCCGCACCCCAAGGCGCATACCCTGTTGCCGTCGCTCGACGTCAACGCCAACGAGCTGGCCCTGGTCTACCGGGCACGTGGCATGGGGGAGAAGGAGGCCAAGGACAAGGCCCAGGCCGAGTTCTCCCGCATGGCCCTCGAGCAGGCCATCGGGCTGGACCGGGAGGACAGCCCCGGTGAGCAGGAGCAGTGGACCGATCCTGGTGAGGTCGTCGGATCCCCGTGGACGGCCGCGGGCTCGAGTTTCCTCTTTTTCGCTGGCGGAGCCTTCATCCCGATCATCCCGTTCTTGTTCGGGGCCTCCCCGATCGTCGGTGCGATCATCGCGATGGTGCTGGTGTCCTGCGCCCTCATGTTCACCGGTGGCGTGGTCGGCGTACTCTCCGGCAAACCGCCGCTGTCCCGCGCCATGCG
>NZ_JAUNRW010000125.1:0-1819 GCF_030535495.1 Corynebacterium sp. | reverse complement strand
TGATGGTGGTGGTGCTCGGACACGCACTGCCGGTAGAGGGTCTCGCCGGTGGACATGTGGAGGACGTCGACGGCCTCGATCTCGGCGAGGGACTGGAGGGTGCGGTAGACGGTGGTCAGGCCGACCTGCTGGTCCCGGTCCTCCAGCTCACGGTGGATTTCCTTGGCGGAGGCGAAGGTGTCGATCTCGGAGAGGATGCTGATGACTGCGGTGCGTTGCCGGGTGTTACGGGCACCGAGCTTCGGTACGCCGGAGGACGTGGGGGACATGTACCTGCTCTTCCTGGTCAACGGGATCGAGGACACATCCCATTATGTACGCTGCCGGGGAAACTCGCAGTTCAGGAAAAGACGGTGGGTACCGGCGGGGTGGGGGAGGGATCCGGAATGCTGTCGGAGCTGATCGCCGATCCGGCGGCCGCGGCCGGGGCGTGGGAGACCTGACCCACCGGGTCCTGCTCGGTTCCGGTGCCGCGGGGATGCCGGGTGTGTCCGATGGGAACGACGTTGTCGCGCGCCTGCTCGGCGTTCGGGGCGCCGTTGTTCCTCCGCGACTGCTGGAGATCGCGGGCGTGCAGGCCCAGTGCCACGGCGGAGGTGATGATGTCCGCGGCCTGCGGCAGGACGAGGCGGTAGATGACCTCGCGGCCGCGGCGTTCGGAGTCGACGATGCCGGAGCGCTTGAGCACCCGCAGGTGCTGCGAGATCAGCGGCTGGGACTTGCCCAGTCCGTCGACGAGTTCGTGAACGAAGTGCTCTCGGATGGACAGGCGCCAGATGATCTGCACGCGCAGGCGTGAGTCCAGCGCGCCGATAATTGCCTCGGCGGCGTCGAGGTCGGTGTCCGAGTAAGTGTTCATCCCATCCAGTTCTTCTGTGCCTGCGGCCTGCGGCGGGGCCGAGATTCGGCGAGTAGACCAAATCCTGAGTTTTTTATGTTCGCAAACCGCGTCATTAGATGTCGATTGGCGGGCCAGCGTGCTAGTTCTTCGATTATACCCACATGGTGTCGGGACCTTAGACATTTGGCCCGCGACAACGTCCCGGCACCCCTCACGTTGAGGGGTCGAGCATTATTTTCGCGGAGACTACCACCTGTGCCCACCGGGCCGTCAACCCCCTGGCTGCCCGGTACAGGCGAGGCGGCTAGACTCGTTGTGAATCAGAACCGACTTATCCCCTACCAGAGGAGTCTGAAGCCCCATGGCGTCCGTCATCGATACCGTAGTCAACCTGTGCAAGCGCCGCGGCCTCGTCTACCAGGCCGGTGAGATCTACGGCGGCTCCCGCTCCGCATGGGACTACGGTCCGCTCGGTGTCGAGCTCAAGGAGAACATCAAGCGCCAGTGGTGGCGTCACATGGTCACCGCCCGCCCCGATGTCGTCGGCGTGGACACCTCCATCATCCAGCCCCGGCAGGTGTGGGTCACCTCCGGCCACGTCGAGGTCTTCACCGACCCGCTGGTCGAGTCCCTGCACACCCACAAGCGCTACCGCGCGGACCACCTGCTCGAGGCCTACGAGGAGAAGCACGGCCACCCGCCGGCCAACGGCCTCGCGGACATCAACGATCCGGAGACCGGCCAGCCGGGCAACTGGACCGAGCCGCGCCCGTTCTCCGGTCTGCTCAAGACCTTCCTCGGCCCGGTCGATGATGAGGAAGGCCTGCACTACCTCCGCCCGGAGACCGCGCAGGGCATCTTCGTCAACTTCAAGAACGTCATGACGTCCGCGCGCATGAAGCCGCCGTTCGGCATCGCCAACATCGGCAAGTCCTTCCGCAACGAGATCACCCCGGGCAACTTCATCTTCCGCACCCG
>NZ_JAUNRW010000124.1 GCF_030535495.1 Corynebacterium sp. | reverse complement strand
ACCTGCGCGGGGAAGGGGGTGACGCCGACTCCGGCGCCGGTGGCCAGGAGGCCGACTGTTGCAACTGCCGCCAGTGCGGCTCTCAGCGGTTTCAAAGTGAGATTCTCCTCGATCTCTGTGCCCGCCAACCTGGTCGGCCCGTGACAGCGGCTCGCTTAGGACAGCTCGGCATTGTCTTAACTGCGTTAATGCATCTCAACCTAATTCCCTGCCGCGGAAATTGAAACTGAAAAGTTACCGGCTAGATAAGCTTCTCCGCTTTCATCACCCCGTCATCAGACGTCAGAAGAGCACCCCGTCCCTTGCGGGCCCGTCCGCTCATCACCTCCTCAGGTGAAAACGGGTGGTGTACTGCGGAAACTAAGGGGAGGGCGGCCCGACTCAGCGCAGTGTCATGTTGGTGGCCCTGCTCAGCTCAACCTCACGTGAGCACAAGCCTTTGGCTATACATGTGCTGAATCACAACAGGCGCACCCCCGCTCAGGGGGTGCGCCTGTGAGAAGACAGGTGCAGGTCAGCGACCGGTGCCGGCGTAGACGATCGCCTCCGAATCGCCGCCGAGCTCGAAACGCTCATGGAGGGCACGGGCGGCCACATCGAGGTCCGCCTCGCGGGTGAGCACCGAGATGCGGATCTCCGAGGTGGAGATGAGCTCGATGTTGACGTTCGCGTCGCGCAACGCCTCCGCGAAATCGGCGGTGACTCCCGGGTGGGACTTCATGCCGGCTCCGACGAGGGAGACCTTGCCCACCTGGTCGTCGTAAAGCACATTCGACCAGCCGCTGGTGGACTGCATCTTCTTCAGCAGCTCCATGGCGCGGGGGCCGTCGGCACGCGGGCACGTGAAGGTGATGTCGGTGGTGCCGTCGTCGAGGGAGGAGACGTTCTGCAGCACCATGTCGATGTTGATCTCGGCGTCGGCGACAGCACGGAAGACGGTAGCGGCCTCACCCGGCTTGTCGGGGATGCCCAGGATGGTGACCTTGGCCTCGGACTTGTCGGTAGCGACGCCGGTGAGAACTGCTTCTTCCACGGGAATATCCTCCATCGAACCGGCGATCAGGGTGCCGGGGTCATTGCTGTAAGACGAGCGAACTCGCAGGGGAACGTTGAACGCGCGCGCGTACTCCACGGCGCGCAGGACCAGGATCTTTGAACCGACGGCCGCCAGCTCGAGCATCTCCTCGAAGGAGAGCCGCTCCAGCTTCTGGGCGTTGGGCACGATGCGCGGATCGGCGGTGTACACACCGTCGACGTCCGAGTAGATCTCGCACACATCCGCCTTAAGGGCGGCCGCCAGGGCGACGGCCGTGGTGTCGGAACCACCGCGGCCGAGGGTGGTCACATCGCGGGTGTCCTTGTTCACACCCTGGAAACCGGCGACGATGCAGATCTTGCCCGCATCGAGGGCCTCCCGGACACGCCCCGGGGTGACGTCGACGATGCGCGCGTTGCCGTGGCGCTCGGTGGTGAGCACGCCGGCCTGGGAGCCGGTGAAGGACTGCGCCTCCGCCCCCAGCGAGGCGATGGCCATGGCCACCAGGGCATTGGAGATACGCTCACCGGCGGTGAGGAGCATGTCCATTTCGCGGGCCGGCGGGACCGGGTTGACCTGGGCAGCCAGATCGAGGAGCTCGTCGGTGGTGTCGCCCATAGCGGAACACACGACGACCACCTCATTGCCGGCCTTCTTCGTGGCGACGATCCGTTCGGCGACCGCGCGGATACGCTCCGCGGTCTCCAGGGAGGAGCCTCCATATTTCTGAACGATCAGAGCCACCGTGTCGGCCGCCTTTCGTCTCGGGTGCCAAAGTTCTGCTTCATCGTACCTGCAGGCCCCGCCGCCCGAGTACTTAAGTGGGCGCCTCGCCCTGCGATGACTGACACATTCACTAAGGTTGTGTGGGTGCACAACAACCTGCTGGCTGTGCTGTTCGCGCTGGCCTCCGCCCTCACCATCGCGTGGGGCACTGTGGTGCGCCACCGAATAGCCGGGCAGGCCCCCGCCGATGGCTCACTGAAAGGCTCCCCTTTCTGGAACGCCATCTCCCGTCCCCTGTGGTGGGCCGGCACCGGCACCGCGCTTTTGGGCTACGGTCTGCAGGTGGTCGCCCTGGGATTCGGCACCCTGCTGGTCGTCCAGCCCATTCTCGTTCTGTCGCTGATGTTCACCCTGCCCCTGGCCGCGAAGTACGACGGACGGCGCATCTCCACCCACGAGTTGTTCTGGGCGGGCACCCTCACCATCGGCGTCGCGGTGCTGGTCATGCTGGGGCGGCCGCTCCCCGGCGAACCCCAGCCGCCGCTCGAGCGCTGGCTCCCCGCCCTCATCATCGGCGCGGTGGTGCTCATCACCATCGAACGGGTGGCCCAGCGACTGGTCCGCCGCGGCAAGGCGTTGCTCCTGGGAATCGTCACCGGCGCGCTGTTCGGTTACGTCGCGGTGTTGAGCAAGGCCTTCGTGGACATCTTCGTCCACGGTGGTCTCTGGGCGATCATCACCAACTGGGAGACCTACGGCCTCATCCTCGGCGCCACCCTGGGCACCATCGTCCAGCAGTACTCCTTCAACGCCGGCGCCCTGAAGAACTCCCTCCCGGCGATGACGATCTCCGAGCCCATCGTCGCCTTCTCCCTGGGGTATCTGGTCCTGGGGGAGACGTTCCAGGTGTCCACCATCACCGGCTGGCTGTTCATGCTGGCGGCGTTCATCGCCATGGTGGCGGCGACGGTGGTGCTCTCCCGCAAGGGTGTCAGCTAGATGGCCCACTCGAACACGGCCAGCATGTAGGCCGAGTACCAGGCCCCGAAGCCCACCCAGGCCGTGCATCCCAGGATGCTGGCCCACCCAGGGAGCTTATCGACGCCCCGGAGCACCCACGGCAGCAGCAGAATCACCGCCGGCAGCAGCAGGCGCGGGCGGGAGTGCATGATGCCGTCGGACAGCAGCACGGTGGCCATGAGGATCGCGCAGAACCACCACACCTGCGCGGGCACCCTGCCCCATGCCGCCACCAGGGACACCACCGCCGCCACCATCACCGCCACCGTGAGGAGGTATCCGAGGTCAGTCGCGGCGGTGAGCACCTCCCACATCCACCGCACGGTGGCGGATCCGGCGTCGAAACCGGAGTGCCAGCCCTGCGCCTGGATGCCGAAGTAGCCGCCGGCGTCCCGGGTGTGCCAGTTCGCCCAGGCCAGGTATCCGAGCAGCGCCCACGGCGTCAGCGCCAGGCAACCCCAGGCCCGCCACTCCCGGCGTGCCCACCGCACCACCACCATGCCGAACACCACCATCAACGCCACCGCCGTGATGCGGGTGGCACCGAGCACCAGGATGAGTCCGGCCGCCCAGCCCCACCGACGGTCGATGAGGGCCACGAGCGCCCAAAAGGCCAGCGCCCCGAACAGGGCCTCGGTGTAGGGCATGGAGAAGGTGATGGACATCGGGGCCGAGGACACGACCACGCCGGCGGCCGCCTGTGCCCCACGGCCCGCGCCCATGCGCTGGGCCAGGGCCATGACCCCGGCGGTCATGGCCACGCCCGATATCGCGCTGAGCAGGGCCGCCGCCATGGCGTAGTCGAGTCCGGTGAGCGTGTTCACTACGCGCACGAGGAAGGGATATCCGGGGAAGAACGCCATGGTGCGGTGGTGCACCGGGACATCCGTGGCGATGGGCGCGTCAAAGTACCCGTATTCCGCGATCGCCAGATAGTACTGCGCGTCCCACGTGGTCAGCAGACCGGAGGAGGTCTCACCGTTGGACCGTGCGAGAAACCCCAGGACCATCACCCGGAACGCGGCACCCACGAGAAAGATGAGGGCGGCGTCACCGAGTCTGCGAAACCGGTGGTGGGCGATGGACACGGCGCCATCCTAGCCGGACCACCCCACGCCCCTTCCCCGTCCGCGGGTTGCCGACCTGTTACCCGAGGGTCTAGAGTGGCCCCTGGTTCATTATCAATCTACTGGAAGTGAGATTCCCATGGATAACCTCGAGGCTTTCGGCGACGCTCTGTCCTCCGTCGTCACCGATGACATCTTCGGCGGCATCGTCGACACCATCAAGAACTTCTTCGGCGCTTTCGAGCTGCTGTCCTCCAACGGCACCTCTGAGGCCTAAGCTCTTCTGAGCTGATCCCACCCGCCCACCGGTTCGCGCCGGTCGGGCGGGTGTGGCATGTCCGGGGTGTGTTCCGGAATTCGCTCCCTCAGGCAGCACGGCGCCCGTACCATTGAAGGTGACACAGCTGTCTACAGAAAGGAGCAGTCCATGCTTCACGGTTCCGCGGAGTTTGTCGACTGGATCGTCAGCCCCTTCACCTTCTTCTTCACCTGGGTGCAGTGGCCGTTCGAGGTCGTCAGCTCTCACTTCTAAGAGAAGCCGACAGCGCCCCCGGTATGCAGCGCCCCTGCATACCGGGGGTTTCCTCATTCCCTCCCCGAGCCGTTTCTGTGAAGACGAGGATTCCTGACAATATTTTCCCAGGCAAAATTCATAACGCCAGAAGATTGCATCCATAGCGTGAGTGGTGTCCAGTTCACCACGAGATTTAAGGATTATCACCATGGCAGACTTCAGCTCCTTCGCCAGCTCCTGGGTTACCTCCCCGTTTGAGTTCCTTTACCTTTGGCTCAAGTCCCCGTTCGTCTTCCTGTCTTCCCAGTTCTAGGTCGCGGACACCTCCGACTCCACCCCTGCCTGTCCTCCCCACGGAGGGCGTGGGCAGGGGTTTCGCACTTCTTCACAGTTGTGCGTTGCACACGGTGACCCGGTGTGTAGACTTCACAACATGTTCTCCCGCGCGAACCTCCTTCTTCTTCGCCGCGGCGGGTCCCAGGTCCACTAGAGAAGCGACCGGCACCCCGTCGCGGAGTGTGGTGTTGCCGGTTGCTGCTCCCGCTGAACATCCCGATTCATCAGCGGTGAGACCACCCGGGCTACTACAGTGAAGGCCGTTGTCGGCCCCTGGTAGCCCAGCTCACGACCCGAAAAGGAAACTCCGATGTCACCGAAAGACTCCTTCATCTCCGCCCCCTCCGAGATCCGCACCCCCGACGGACCGCGCGCGGAGGGTCAGCCCTCCTGGAACAAGCAGCGCAACTCCTCCATGCCGGTACACCGCTACCGCCCCTTCGCCGAGGAGGTCGAGGACATCGTCCTGCCGGACCGCACCTGGCCGGACAAGAAGATCACCGTCGCCCCCCAGTGGTGCGCCGTGGACCTGCGTGACGGCAACCAGGCGCTCATCGACCCGATGAGCCCGGAGCGTAAGCGCCGCATGTTCAACCTGCTGGTGCAGATGGGCTTCAAGGAGATCGAGGTCGGCTTCCCCTCCGCCTCGCAGACGGACTTCGACTTCGTGCGCGAGATCATCGAGAAGGACATGATCCCGGAGG
>NZ_JAUNRW010000123.1:2172-5412 GCF_030535495.1 Corynebacterium sp. | reverse complement strand
TTGCCCTGCGCGAGGCCGAGCTCGAGCTTGACGCGCCCGTCCTTGAGGTAGAGCTGCAGCGGCACGAGCGTGCGGTTGCCGTCGCGGACCTTGCCCATGAGGGAGTCGATCTCCCGGCGGTGCAGGAGCAGCTTGCGGGTGCGCTTCGGAGAGTGGTTGGTCCACGATCCCATCGAGTACTCGGGGATGTGGAGGTTGCGCAGCCACACCTCGCCCTCGTCGACGGTGGCGAAGGCATCGGCGATGGACACCTTGCCCTCGCGCAGCGACTTGATCTCCGTGCCCACCAGCACGACGCCGCATTCGTAGGTCTCGAGGATGTGGTAGTCGTGCCGGGCCCGGCGGTTGGTGGCCAGGACGCTGCGGTCCTGTGGTTTCTTCTTCTTGCCCATAGTCCGGACCATGTTACAGCAGCAGAATCAGCACCAGAATCGCCGCAACCGGGATCAGTGCCCACACCAGGGGTGCCACCGGCCGGCGCCGCAGCGCCCCGGCGGTGCGCGGGGTGGTGGACAGCTCGGTGGTGGCCGGCACCTGCAGGGCCAGGGCGGCCAGGGCAGGCCGCTCGACGATCATCGGCGCGTAGTCGCGCACGGCCACGTGGTAGCGGTCGCGCAGCTCCGGGTGGCCGGTGATCGCCACGGTCGTCCCGTACGGTTGCTTGGCGACGAGCGCCGCCACCCGGTCCGCATCGAAGGGCTCGCTGCGTCCGGGATAGGTGGTGAGGAGGTTGCGGTCGGCGTCGATAAGCAGGACACGGTGACCGGTGAGGCGGTGCAGGACCTCGATGTCGCTGAGCAGCTGCACGTCATCATCGGCGATGTCGCCGAGGAGGCGACCGAGGTCGGTGACGGACATCCCGGAGGGATGGACGAGGACGACCCGGCGCGGTGGGCCCTCACCGAACTGGGCGGCGGCGTGGATCGCCCGGGCCAGGGTGGGGAAGACCCCCATGAGGTGCTTATCGACGGCCGAGCCCACCCCGGACTCCCCGTACGACAGCCCCATCTCCCACATCAGAGCAGGAACACGACTCCGAGGACGACGATGAGAGCGATCGCCAGGACGAGCAGGTAGCGGATGGCGACGTTGCTGCGCTCCGGGTTGAGTTCCTGCGGCGACTCGGACGGCGGCGGGACGTTGATGAGGGATTCGGTGGTGGGATGCTCGAGCGCGAGCCTGGCCACCTCCACCCGCTCAAAGGACTGCTCCCCTGCCTCCGGGAAGGTGACCGTCACCGGCGTGGGAACGGGGTCGGGCTGCGCGCCGAAGAGGTTCTTCTTCGGCGCCGCCACGGGGTATTCCACCAGCGAGGCCTGCTCGCCCTGGGCGGTGGACAGCACCTCCACGTCCGTGCGCACCTGCACCTTGTGCCCGGGGATGCCGGCGATGATGAGCTCGCCGAGGTACCACTTGAGTTCGTGGTCCTTGAGATCCGTCTCGATGACGAGGACGGCCCTGTCCGGGGACCGGGACTCCTCCCCTTCCGAGGACAGGCGCACGGCGCGGTCGACCTCCGGGAAGAAGCCGGTGATCTCCGGGGTGCCGGCGGCGCCGAGCTTGGCGGCCCCGAGGCCTAAGGGGGTGGCGGTCAGCGCCAGGGTCCAGGTCATGGTTACTACTTTCTCACATAGCTGCGCAGCGCCACCTGTGCGGTCAGGCCGGCGAAGATGATGCCGATGACCGCCACGACAGGCACCACCAGCCAGATGTCGGAGGAGGTGACCGGGGCGATGAGCTGGGATTCGTACAGCCCCCGCAGGGCCTTGTCGATGACGAACTCCTTGCCCAGGAACAACCCCGCCGCGGCGAGCAGGGCTCCGATGAGCGTCGCCAGCACCGCCTCCAGCACAAACGGTGCCTGGGTGTACCAGCGGGAGGCGCCGACCATGCGCATGATGGAGATCTCGTCGCGGCGCGAGAAGGCCGCGATCTGCACCATGTTCGCGATGAGGAAGATCGCCGCGATCGCCTGCACCGCGGCCACGAGGAAGGTGGCGTTACGCACCGCATCGAGGTTGTCGGTGGCCCCGCGCAGGTCATCGACCTGGTCGACGATGGTGTCCACCTGCTCCAGATCGCGCACCGGCTCCAGCGGCGTCTGATCGAGCGGGTCGGTCAGCCGCACGTGGAGCGCTGCGGGGAGTGCATCCGGGGAGGTCTCGGCGACCAGCTGCGGGTCCGTGTCTTCGAAGACCTCGACGAAACGCGCGAAGGACTGCTCGCGGGAGCGGAAGGTGACGGATTCGACGCCGTCGGCGTCGTCGAGAAGCGCGCGGACCTCGCGGCAGGCCTCCGAGGAGCAGTCATCGTCGTTGGCGGAGATGTCCTCGTCGAGCTGGATCATCACCTCGACGCGGTCGAGGTAGATGGCCTTGGTGTCCTCGGTCATCTTGGTCACCAGGAAACCGGTGGCCAACAGCGCCAGGGAGATGGCGGTGGTGATGATGAGGGCGATGGTCATGGTGAAGTTGCGGCCGAGGCCGCGGAACGCCTCGCGGAGGACGAATCCGAGTTTCATGTGGTTTCTCCTTCGCTATCGGGACTCGCCGTAGACGCCGCGGGCGTCATCACGCACGAGCTTGCCCAGGTGCAGTTCAATGACGCGACGGCGCATGTCGTCGACGGCGCGGGCGTTGTGGGTCGACATGACGACGGTGGTGCCCCCGCGGTTGATCTGGCCGAGCAACGCCATGATTCCGTCGGAGGTCTCGGGATCGAGATTGCCGGTGGGCTCGTCGGCCAGCAGGAGCAGCGGGCGGTTGACCACCGCGCGGGCCACGGCCACGCGCTGCTGCTCACCGCCGGACAGCTCATTGGGCAGGCGGTCGGCCTTGGCGGCGAGCCCGACCATGTCGAGCACCTCGGGCACCGTCTTGGCGATCTGGGCACGGGACTTGCCGATGACCTCCAGCGCGAAAGCCACGTTGTCGTGGACATTCATCTTCGGCAGCAGGCGGAAATCCTGGAAGACGTAACCGATCCGGCGACGCAGCTGGTTGACCTGCCCACCCTTGAGCTTGTTGACGTGGAAGTCGGCGAAGTGGATGTCCCCGGAGGTGACGTTCTCCTCCCGGATCAGCAGCTCGAGAAAGGTGGACTTGCCCGACCCCGAGGGGCCGATGAGGAACACGAAATCGCCCTTGTCGATGGTGAGCGAGATGCTGTCCAGAGCCGGCCGTGTCGAGGTCGAGTAGACCTTGGTGACGGAATCGAAGGTGATCACGTCTCACACTGTAG
>NZ_JAUNRW010000123.1:0-2072 GCF_030535495.1 Corynebacterium sp. | reverse complement strand
GAGGTCGAGTAGACCTTGGTGACGGAATCGAAGGTGATCACGTCTCACACTGTAGCCAACCGGGTGTGACAGATGGGGCGAGTGTGATCATTCACAGCGAATGCCACGACGCTGATCACGGATTGGCAACGACCCCCTCATCCACCGGGTACAAGTACGACCAACATCGGCGCGATCCATTAGCGTCAAGGAACTATGAGCACTTCCACACGGCACACACCTGACGACCGGGACACTGACAAGGGCACCGAAAAGGACACCGCCAAGGGCACCGACCGGGACACCCGGCAGGGGTCCCGGGGTTTCCTGGGCGCCATCGAGACGATCGGCAACAAACTCCCGGACCCCTTCTGGCTGTTCGTCATCCTCGCCGCCGTGGTGGCGGTGACCAGCTGGATCGGCTCACGCTTCGACATGACGGCCATCCAGCCGGACACCGGCGACACCATCCGCGTCGAGAGCCTGCTCACCCCTGAAGGCCTGCAGCGGATGATTACCGAGGCCGTGAGCAACTTCACCAGCTTCCCGCCGCTGGGTGTCATCCTCACCGTCATGCTCGGCGTGGCGGTGGCCGAATACTCCGGACTACTCTCCGCACTCGTCCGCGCCATGGTGGCCAAGGTCGGCCCGCGCACCCTCACCTTCGCCCTCGCGCTGGCGGGTGTGACCGGTTCCGTCGCGTCCGACGCGATCTACGTCATCCTCATCCCGCTGGGTGCCATGGCGTTCCACGCCGTCGGCCGCTCCCCCATCGTCGGTGCCATGGTCGCCTTCGCGGCCTCCTCCGCCGGATTCAACGCCTCCCTCATCCTCAACATCACCGACCTCCTGCTGTCCGGCATCTCCACCTCCGCCGCCCAGCTCATCGACCCCGACTACGAGGTCTCCCCCCTGGCGAACATCTTCTTCGTCATCCCCTCCGCAGTGGTGCTGGCCCTCATCATCACCGCGGTCACCGAGTTCTTCGTCGACCGCAAGGCCCGCCAGCTCGTCGACCACGACCAGATCGACTACTCCGAGGTGGCGTTCCGCAAGGACACTGACGACGACGCTGAGGCTGGCGCCGCGGCAGACTCCGCGGAGGATTCGGCCGACGATCTCTCGCTGAGCCCCACCGAGTCCCGCGCCCTGCTCATCACCGGCGGCGCACTCGTGGCCTTCCTGGCGGCGTACTTCGCCCTCCTCTTCATCCCCGGCTCCCCGCTGGCCGGCGAAGGCGGGGACGCCATGGAGAGTCCGCTCATCCGTTCCGTCGCCGTCCCGATCGCCCTGGCCTTCTTCGTACTCGGCCTGGTCTACGGCGTGGCGTCCAAGACGATCACCAGCGCCAGCGACATCCCCGAGTTCATGGCCCGCGGCCTGAAGTCACTGCTTCCCATGCTCGTGCTGTTTTTCGCCGTCGCCCAGTTCCTCGCGTGGTTCGAGTGGTCCAACCTCGGTGTGTGGACCGCCATCCGCGGTTCCGAGCTGCTCCAGGCGTGGAACCTGCCGCCGCTGGCGATGTTCGCCGGACTGGTGATCATGGTCGCGCTGCTCAACCTGTTCATCACCTCCGGTTCCGCCCAGTGGGCCCTCATGGCGCCGGTGGTCGTTCCGATGATGATGCTGGTGGATGTCTCCCCCGAAGTCACCCAGATGCTCTTCCGTATCGGCGACTCCCCCACCAACATCATCACCCCGATGAGCCCCTACTTCGCCCTGGCGCTGACCTTCCTGCAGCGCTACTACAAGCCCGCCGGAGTGGGCACGCTCATGTCCCTGGCGTTGCCGTTCTCCATCGCGATGCTCGTCGGCTGGTTCCTGTTCTTCGTCGCCTGGTACCTGCTGGGTATCCCGCTGGGGCCGGGTAGCCCCATGACCTACGGCGGCTAAGCGCGCGGTTGATGCGGCTGCTGCTGGTGGCTGCGCCTGGTGCTGCGCCCCCATACTCGTGCATCAACCCCATGCTTGTGCATGGGGTACATGCACATCCTCACCAGAGGCGGCAACTCTGCTCGCTGCGCCCCCATACTCACGCATCAGCCCCATGCACATGCATGGGGCTGATGCACGTTCTCACCATCAAGCACAGC
>NZ_JAUNRW010000025.1:5749-25143 GCF_030535495.1 Corynebacterium sp. | reverse complement strand
AGGGCGATATGGAGGATCTACCCGGCGAGGACTGCATCATGCTGCAGAACGTGCGCCGAGGGCTCAACAACTTCAATCCGCCGAAGAGCCTTCCGCGTGTCGACGGCAAGGACTTGATCCCTCGGTAGCGTGACCTCGACCTCCTACCCTCGGTTCACGAGGCAAACGAGCGCGCTGGGCTCGGTATCGCGGTGATGCCTACCTGGCGACACCGAGCCCCGAGCCCCGAGGAGACGGGTGGGGCCGAGCAAGCTACACGTTGTACTCGCGCACACCCAGGGTGTCGCAGGCGGCCATGTTGCCCTCACGGTAGCCGGTGAGCAGGGCGTTCTGGCGCTGCTCGGAGGAACCGTGGGTCCACAGATCGGGGCGAACCTCGCCACCGGTGCGCTGCTGGATGTTGTCGTCGCCGACGGCGCGGGCGGTGTCGATCGCACCCTGGACCTGCTCCTCGGTGATGGGCTCGAGGAGGGCGTTCTCGCCCTTGTCGGCGTGCGCGATCCAGATGCCGGCGTAGCAGTCGGCCTGGAGCTCGACCTTCACGGCGTCGGAATCCTCACCGGGGTCGTTGTAGTTGGACATCGACAGGGTGCCCTCGAGCTGCTGGACGTGGTGCGCGAACTCGTGGGCGACGATGTACATCTGAGCCAGCGGGGCGTTGGTGCCGCCGAGGCGGTCCAGCTGATCGAAGAAGGAGACGTCGAAATAGGCCGACTGGTCAGCCGGGCAGTAGAAGGGGCCGGTGGCGGAGGTGGCTTGGCCGCAACCGGAGTTGGTCACGTCCTGGAAGACAACGCGACCCGGCTCCTGGTATTCGATGCCGGCCTGCTCGGGCAGCATCGTCGCCCACATCTGGTCGACGGACTGGGCGGCGAAATCGACGCGGCAGTCCGCGTGCTCGTTGCCGTCCTCAGGGGTCTGGCAGTGCTCGAGGGTGCTTTCCGGGCCCGAAGCCTGCCCGCCGCCGAGCATCCCGCCGATCTCGGAGGGGTTTCCGCCCATAAGGAGGAACAGACCGATGAGGAGAAGGGAGCCGATACCGCCGCCTGCGGCGATGCGCCCGCCACTGCCGCCAGTGGTGGCTCGGCGACCACCAGTGACGTTGGCGTCTTTACGGAATGTCATGCGTTGATAATGCCATAGATCACACATGCAGGTGGGGGAGTGGAACGGGGAGTTTTCCGGCGGGGTAGACTCCACCGGAGAACAAGACTGACCTCCCACCGATGGATTACTCCTGGAAGGACGTAGAACGAACGTGCTGCGCACTCACCTCGCGGGCGACCTCCGCAAAGAAACCGCTGGCCAGACCGTGACCCTGACGGGCTGGGTGGCCCGTCGTCGCGATCATGGCGGCGTCATCTTCATCGACCTGCGCGACCGCTCCGGCCTGGCCCAGGTTGTTTTCCGTGAGTCCGAGGTCGCCGAGCGGGCCCATGATCTGCGTTCCGAGTACTGCATCCAGGTCACCGGCGTCGTCGAGCCCCGCCCGGAGGGCTCCGAGAACCCGAACCTGGCCTCCGGCGCGATCGAGCTCAACGTCACCGAGCTGAACGTGCTCAACAAGGCCGCCGCGCTGCCGTTCCAGGTCGATGACTCCTCCCAGGGCGGCGAGGTCGGCGAGGAGGCCCGCCTCAAGTACCGCTACCTGGACCTGCGCCGCGAGCGCCAGGCCCAGGCCCTGCGTCTGCGCTCGAAGGCCAACCAGGCCGCCCGCCGCGTGCTGGATGACAACGACTTCACGGAGATCGAGACCCCGACGCTGACCCGCTCCACCCCGGAAGGTGCACGTGACTTCCTGGTGCCGGCGCGTCTGAAGCCGGGCTCCTTCTACGCCCTGCCGCAGTCCCCGCAGCTGTTCAAGCAGCTGCTCATGGTCGCCGGCATGGAGCGCTACTACCAGATCGCCCGCTGCTACCGCGACGAGGACTTCCGCGCCGACCGCCAGCCGGAGTTCACGCAGCTCGATGTGGAGATGAGCTTCGTGGACCAGGACGACGTGATCGCCGTGGCCGAGCAGATCCTCACCGACGTGTGGGCCGCCGCCGGGCACGAGATCACCACCCCGATCCCGCGCATGACCTACGCCGAGGCCATGCGCCGCTACGGCTCGGACAAGCCCGACCTGCGGTTCGACATCGAGCTGGTCGAGTGCACCGAGTTCTTCGCCGACACCCCGTTCCGCGTGTTCCAGGCCCCGTACGTCGGCGCCGTCGTGATGGCCGGCGGGGCCTCGCAGCCGCGCCGCCAGCTCGACGCCTGGCAGGAGTGGGCCAAGCAGCGCGGCGCCAAGGGCCTGGCCTACATCCTCGTCGGTGAGGACGGGGAGCTCACGGGCCCCGTCGCCAAGAACATCACCGACGCCGAGCGTGCGGGCATCGCCGAGCACGTCGGCGCGAACCCGGGCGACGCCATCTTCTTCGCCGCCGGTGACGCGAAGTCCTCCCGCGCCCTGCTCGGCGCGGCTCGTGGTGAGATCGCCAACAAGCTGGGCCTGATCAACGAGGGTGACTGGGCCTTCACGTGGGTCGTCGACGCCCCGCTGTTCGAGCCCGCCGCCGACGCCACCGCCTCCGGCGACGTCGCCCTGGGCAACTCCAAGTGGACCGCCGTCCACCACGCCTTCACCTCCCCGAAGCCGGAGTGGAAGGACACCTTCGCCGAGAACCCGGGCGCGGCCACCGCCTACGCCTACGACATCGTCTGCAACGGCAACGAGATCGGCGGCGGCTCCATCCGTATCCACGAGCGCGACGTGCAGGAGCGGGTCTTCGACGTCATGGGCATCTCCCCGGAGGAGGCGCAGGAGAAGTTCGGCTTCCTCCTCGACGCCTTCGCCTTCGGCGCCCCGCCGCACGGTGGCATCGCCTTCGGCTGGGACCGCATCGTCTCCCTGCTCGGTGGCTTCGACTCCATCCGCGACGTCATTGCGTTCCCGAAGTCCGGCGGCGGCGTCGACCCGCTCACCGACGCCCCGGCACCGATCACCGCGCAGCAGCGCAAGGAGGCCGGCCTCGACGCCAAGCCGGCCAAGAAGCAGGACCAGAAGGAGCAGAAGGCCTAAGTAATGCTCAATCACGCCGACATCGTCGACATCGCGGAGGATCTGCTCTCCAAGCGATTCGGAGGGAGCCAGCATCTCTCCGAGGTCACTTCGCTGAGCGGATCCGGCAGCGCGGTCGTGCTGCGCGCGCGTGTCGCGTCGTCGCCGTTCCTGCAGCAGCGCTCGGTGATCCTCAAGTTCGTCCCCGAGACCGGGGATGCGCTTGACGACGCCGCGTTGGTGCGGGAGATCGTCTCCTACCAGTTCACCACCTCGCTGTCGGAGGATGTGCGTCCCGGCCCGGTGATGCTGGCCTACGACGTGGAGCAGCGCATCATCGTCATCACCGACTCCGGTGACGGCGACACGTTCGCCGATCTCCTGGAGCTGCAGGACCCGGAGCGCCGGGTGTCCATCCTGCGCAACCTCGGTTCGGCGCTGGGCCGCATGCACGCCGGCACCGCGCAGCGCGAGCAGGACTTCCAGATCCTGTTCTCCCGCATGCTGCGCCAGCATCCGGAATCCGCCGAGATCCAGGAGCTTCGCGACGCCGCCCTCATCCAGTCCATTCAGCTGGGCGAGGAACTGCTGCGCAACGCGGGCATCGAGATCCCCGAGCTGGTCAGCCAGTTCGCCGCCGACAGCCGCAACCGCCTGCTCTCCGCACACCACCGGGCGTTCACCCCGTTGGACCTGTCCCCGGACAACATCATCGTGGCGGAGAAGACCCACTTCCTCGACTACGAGTGGGCGGGTTTCCGGGATGTCTCCTTCGACCTGGCGTGTGTCATCGCGGGCTTCCCGCAGTTCCTGTTCACCCACCCCATCACCGACGATGAGGCCGATGTCTTCATCGAGGCCTGGTCACAGGAGGTGAGCACCCTGTGGCCGAACGTCAACAATGAGGCGCATCTGCACTCGCGGATCATGGCCGCGTTGCTCGGGTGGGCAATGTCGAGCATTTCGCTGCTGCACTTCGGCTCGATGTCCGCGGCCGTGGTTGTGCTGCACGAGGCGGAGGTCGAGGACACCCCGGTCGATCCGTCCACCATGGACGGCGTGGCTGATCTCCTGCGTCCGGCCTCCCACGGGCCGTTTTCCCCGGAGGAGATCGTGGTGCGCCGCGACATCTTCGAGACCTTCGAGGCCCTCGCCCGTTTCGCCGCCCGCGGAACCGATCCCTCCTACGGGGTCATCGCGGCCTTCAGCCAGGACATCGCGGACCGGGTCGCGGAGCCGGGCCTGCGGTAGATGTCCCAGGACGCGCTTTTCGACGACGGCCCCGTCGACGATTCCCACGGGTCCGACTTCTTCCGCGCGGGTGACCACGCCCCGCTGGCCGCCCGGATGCGGCCGCGCACCCTCGACGAGGTCGCCGGGCAGGAACATCTCCTCGGCCCCGGCCGCCCGCTGCGCCGGCTCATCGAGGGCTCCGGGGAGGCCTCGGTCATCCTCTACGGCCCACCCGGCACGGGCAAGACGACGATCGCCTCGCTCATCTCCACCGCGACGAAGCAGAACTTCGTCGGCCTCTCGGCGCTGAACTCCGGGGTCAAGCAGGTGCGCGAGGTCATCGATCGGGCGCGGCGCGACCTCATCCACGGCCAGCGCACGGTGCTGTTCATCGACGAGGTCCACCGCTTCTCCAAGACCCAGCAGGACGCCCTGCTCGCCGCCGTGGAAAACCGCACCGTCCTGCTTGTCGCCGCCACCACGGAAAATCCCTCCTTCTCGGTCGTGGCGCCGCTGTTGTCCCGCTCCCTGCTGCTGCAGCTCAAGCCGCTCGACGATGCCGCCGTCCGCGATGTGCTCCAGCGCGCGCTCATCGACGAGCGCGGCCTCGGCGGCCGGGTGTTTATCGACGACGATGCCTGCGACCAGCTCGTCCTCCTCGCCGGTGGTGACGCCCGCCGTGCGCTGACCTACCTGGAGGCGGCCGGCGAGGCGGTGGAGGAGGGGGCGTCGATAAGCATCGATGTCATCCGCGACAACGTCAACCGGGCCGTCGTGCGCTACGACCGCGACGGGGATCAGCACTACGACGTGGTGAGCGCGTTCATCAAGTCGATCCGCGGTTCCGATGTCGACGCCGCGCTGCACTACCTGGCGCGGATGATCGAGGCGGGCGAGGACCCGCGGTTCATCGCCCGGCGCCTGGTCATCGCGGCGAGCGAGGAGATCTCCATGGCCGACCCCACCGCCCTGCAGACCGCGGTGGCCGCAGCCCAGGCGGTGGCGATGATCGGCATGCCCGAGGCCCGACTCACCCTGGCGCAGGCCACGGTGCATCTGGCGACCGCGCCGAAGTCCAACGCCGTCTACGAGGCGATCAACAAGGCGCAGGCCGACATCCGCGCGGGCCGGATCGGGCACGTGCCGCCGCACCTGCGCGACGGGCACTACGAAGGCGCGAAGAAGCTCGGCCACGCCGTCGGCTACGTCTACCCGCACGACGATCCGCGAGGCGTGGTCACCCAGCAGTACCTGCCGGAGGAACTGGCCGACGCCGTCTACTACGAACCGAAGGAGGCGGGGGCGGAAAAGCGCATCGCCGAGTACATCGGGCGGCTGCGGCGGATCGTGCGGGGGAGGTAGTCCCGCTGCAGGACACGGTGAACCACGGGGTAGAGTAGGACGCTGTCGTATATCTGCCCTAGGAAAGGACACCCCGCGTGCAGACCCATGAGATCCGGGAGCGTTTCACCCAGCACTTCGTCGACGCCGGTCACGAGGCCGTGCCGAGCGCCTCGCTGATCCTCGAGGACCCGGACCTGCTGTTCGTCAACGCGGGCATGGTGCCCTTCAAGCCCTACTTCCTGGGCGAGCAGAACCCGCCGTTCGCCAACGGCACGGCGACGTCGATCCAGAAGTGCGTGCGCACCCTCGACATCGAGGAGGTGGGCATCACCACCCGCCACAACACCTTCTTCCAGATGGCCGGCAACTTCTCCTTCGGCCAGTACTTCAAGGAGGGGGCCATCAAGCACGCCTGGTCGCTGCTGACCAACCCCGTTGAGCAGGGTGGCTACGGCCTCGACCCGGAGCGCCTGTGGGTGACCGTCTACCTCGACGACGACGAGGCCGCCGACATCTGGGAGAACGTCATCGGCGTGCCCGCCGAGCGCATCCAGCGCCTGGGCATGGCCGACAACTACTGGTCCATGGGCGTGCCCGGCCCCTGCGGCCCGTGTTCCGAGATCTACTACGACCGCGGCCCCGAGCACGGCGCCGAGGGCGGCCCCGAGGCCGACGACACCCGTTACCTGGAGATCTGGAACCTCGTCTTCATGGAGAAGGAGCGCGGCCAGGGCACCGGCAAGGACTCCTTCGAGATCCTCGGCGATCTGCCGAAGAAGAACATCGACACCGGCATGGGTGTCGAGCGCGTCGCCTGCCTGCTGCAGGGCGTGGACAACGTCTACGAGACCGACCTGCTGCGCCCGGTCATCGACGCCGCCCAGGAAATCACCGGCGCCCGCTACGAAGGCGACGGGCTCGACGCCATCCGCTTCCGCGTCATCGCCGACCACTCCCGTACCGGCATGATGCTCATCCTCGACGGTGTCACCCCCTCCAACGAGGGCCGCGGCTACATCCTGCGCCGCCTGCTGCGCCGCATCATCCGCTCCGCCCGCCTGCTGGGAGCCACCGGGGAGACCCTCGAGCGTTTCATGAACGTCATCATGGACACCATGACGCCGTCCTACCCGGAGATCGCCGAGAACCGCGAGCGCATCATCCGCACCGCCGTCACGGAGGAGCGCGCCTTCCTCAAGACCCTCGAGTCCGGCACCCACCGTTTCGACGAGGCCGCCGCCACCATCAAGGACCAGGGCATCACCCAGTTCTCCGGCGAGGACGCCTTCACCCTCCACGACACCTACGGTTTCCCCATCGATCTGACCCTCGAGATGGCCGCCGAGGCCGGCCTGGAGGTCGACGTCGCCGGTTTCGAGGCCGCCATGAGCGAGCAGCGGGCCCGTGCCAAGGCCGACAACCTGGCCAAGAAGCACGGCCACGCCGACGTCTCCGTCTACCGCGAGTGGGTGGACAACAACCCCACCGAGTTCGTCGGATTCTCTGACCTGACCGCCGACGCCAAGGTCCTCGGCCTGGTCATCGACGGCCAGTCCGTCACCCACGCCACCGAGGGCGATGAGGTCGAGGTCATTCTCGATGTCTCCCCGCTCTACGCCGAGTCGGGTGGCCAGACCGCCGACCGCGGCCGCCTCGTCGCCGAGGGCACGATCCTCGAGGTCCACGACGTGCAGAAGATCGGCAAGAAGCTGTGGATCCACAAGGCGAAGGTCACCGCCGGGGGCATCGACCTCGGCCAGGGTGTGCGCGCCGAGGTCGATGCGGCCTGGCGCCACGGTGCCCGCCAGGCGCACACCGGCACCCACCTCATCCACGCCGCCCTGCGCGAGGTGCTCGGCCCCACCGCCGTCCAGGCCGGCTCGCTCAACCGCCCCGGCTACCTGCGCTTCGACTTCAACTACACCGAGCAGCTCACCCCGGAGCAGCTGGCGGAGATCTCCACGATCACCAACCAGGCCGTCGACGCCGACTTCGCCGTCAACACCATCGAGACCTCCCTCGAGGAGGCCAAGAAGATGGGTGCCATGGCCCTGTTCGGTGAGAACTACGGCAACGACGTCCGCGTCGTCGAGATCGGCGGACCCTTCTCCATCGAGCTGTGCGGTGGTACCCACACCGAGCACACCTCGCAGATCGGCCCGGTCGCCGTCCTCGGCGAGTCCTCCGTCGGCTCCGGCGCGCGCCGCATCGAGGCCTACTCCGGCCTCGACTCCTTCCGCCACCTGTCCAAGGAGGCGGCCCTGGCCTCCGGTCTCGCCGCCTCCCTCAAGGCCCCGACCGAGGAGCTGCCGGAGCGCATCGCCTCCCTGACCGAGAAGCTCAAGGCCGCGGAGAAGGAGATCGCCGCCCTGCACCGCCAGCAGCTGGCCTCCCAGACCGGCGCGCTGCTCGACCAGGCTGTCGAAGCGGGGAAGTTCACCGTGCTCACCCACCGCCTCCCCGACGGTGTCAGCGGTGGTGACCTGCGCACCGTGGCCACCGACCTGCGCGGCCGCCTGGCCGGCACGCCCGGCGTCGTGGTCCTGGCGTCCGCGGACGGGGGCAAGCTGCCGTTCATCGTCGGCGCCACCAAGGAGGCCATCGAGCTGGGCGTGAAGTCCGGCGACCTGGTCAAGCTGCTCTCGGGCTACGTCGACGGCCGCGGCGGCGGCAAGCCGGACATGGCGCAGGGCTCCGGCGCGGACGCCGCCGGCCTCGACGCCGGGTTCCACGCCGTGCGCGAGGAGCTGGCCGCGCTGTAGGCCGTGACATGCCTTTCCCGACAAGGAGGATGTGAGACACGCCGCGTTCTATGTTGTGACAACGATGTGATCGCGGATACCTTTAAGGCGCACCACTGACATCATCCCTGAGAAAGGCCCCCAGCAGCCCATGAAGGTCACCCCGGACACTCCCGGTGTGGACGATCCCGGCCCGGGACGTCGCATCGGACTCGATGTCGGCACCGTCCGCATCGGGGTGGCCGTGTCCGACCGGAACGCCGTCCTGGCGACCCCGGTGGAAACCGTGCCCCGCGAGACCGGTCTCAAGGACCGCGACCAAGGGGACATCGACCGGCTGCTGGCGATCGTCGACGACTATGACGCCGTCGAGATCGTCGTCGGTCTCCCGCGCACCCTCAAGGGCCACGGCTCGACGAGTGTCAAGCACGCGAAGGAGATCGCCTTCCGCCTCCACCGTCGACTGAGCAACGCCGGCCGCACCATCCCGGTGCGCATGGCCGACGAGCGCCTGACCACCGTCGCCGCCACCGCCGCGCTGCGCGCGTCGGGAGTGAGCGAGAAGGCCGGCCGCAAGGTCATCGATCAGGCCGCCGCAGTGGAGATCCTCCAGTCCTGGCTCGATGCACGGGCCGCCAACACCCAGGAGCACTCATGACCACATCCACTCCGCAGCGTGGCCCGGGCGGCCGTCGTATGGACTCGAAGTTCGTCAAGCGACGCCAGCGAGGACTGGCGGTGCTGGTGGCGTCGTTGATCCTCATCATCGGTGCCGTCATCTACATCGGAACGCAGATTTCCGGGGGAGGGGAGACCGTGGCCGAACGCGACTACCAGGGCACCGGAAACGGGGTGCATCAGCTCGTCGAGATCCCGGAGGGCTCCTCCGTCTCACAGCTCGGCCCTGAGCTGGAGGAGCGCGGCATCGTCCGCACCGACGGCGCCTTCCAGACCGCCGCCGCCAACAACCCCGATGCCGCGAGCATCCAGCCGGGTTTCTACCGTCTGCAGGGTGAGATGTCGGCCGCCGCCGCGGTCGAGGCCCTCATTGATCCGGCCAACCGCGTCGAGCTCCTCGACATCCACGGTGGCTCCACGCTTCTCGACGTCAACGTCGTCGGCGGCAACTCCCGCCCCGGTGTCTACTCCCAGATCTCCCGCGTGACCTGCACCGAGGGCTCGGAGAACTGCATTGCCGCAGAGGAACTGCAGCGCGTCGGCGCCACCGCGGACCTGGAGACCCTCGGCGTGCCCGAGTGGGCGCGCGAGGCCGTCGCCGCCCGTGGCGAGGACCCCAAGCGCCTCGAGGGACTCATCGTCCCCGGCCAGTACGTGGTCAACCCGGAGATGGACGCCCAGGAGATCCTCACCGATCTGCTCACCCGCTCCACCCAGCAGTTCAACGACACGGGCATCGTCGATCGCGCCCGGGCCCTGGACCTGACCCCCTACGAGCTGCTCACCGCCGCCTCTCTCGTCGAGCGCGAGGCCCCGGCCGGGGACTTCGACAAGGTCGCCCGCGTCATCCTCAACCGCCTCGACGAGCCCATGCGCCTGGAGTTCGACTCCACCGTCAACTACGGCCTCGAGGACGTCGAGGTCGCCACCACCGATGACGACCGCGCCGCAGTCACCCCGTGGAACACCTACGCCAAGGACGGCCTGCCGGAGACCCCGATCGCCGCCGCCTCCGTCGAGGCCATCACCGCCATGGAGAACCCGGCGGAGGGCAACTGGCTGTTCTTCGTCACCGTCGACCAGGACGGCACCACCATCTTCAACGACACCTTCGAGGAGCACCTCGCCGACGTGCAGACCGCCCTCGAGTCGGGCGTGCTGGACACCAACCGATGACGCATCCGCTCGAGGCCCCTGAAATCCACCACCGGGCGGCGGTGCTCGGTTCCCCCATCGAGCACTCCCGTTCCCCGGTTCTGCACAACGCGGGATACGAGGACCTCGGCATGCACGACTGGGAGTACACCCGCATCGAGTGCACGGCCGAGGACCTGCCGCGCATCGTCGGCGAGGCGGACGAGAGCTTCCGCGGTTTCTCGGTGACCATGCCGGCCAAGTTCGCGGCCCTGCAGTTCGCCACCGAGGTCACCGACCGCGCGCGCCGGATCGGCTCCGCCAACACCCTGGTGCGTACCGCGGCAGGCTGGCGCGCCGACAACACCGACTGCGACGGCATCACCGGTGCCCTCACGGAGCTGCTCGGCGAGCGCCTTACAGACACCCGCCGGGCGCTGGTCATCGGAGGGGGCGGTACCGCACGCCCCGCGCTGTGGGCGCTGGCGAACGCCGGGATCACGGACATCACCGTGATCAACCGCTCCGACCGCAGCGCCGAGCTGGCACCCGTGCTCGAGCCCTTCGGCGTCGACGTCCGCTTCGCGGGTTTCGACTCCGACCTGCGCCAGGCCTCCCGCGAGGCCGAGGTCATCGTGTCGACGGTGCCGTCCGCGGCCGTCGCAGGCCACGAGCAGGCGCTCGGCCACGCCCCGATCCTCGACGTCATCTACGAGCCCTGGCCCACCCCGCTCACCGTCGCGGCGGCCGCGAACGGCTTTCTCACCGTGGGCGGGCACATCATGCTGGCCCACCAGGCCTACGGCCAGTTCGAGCAGTTCACCGGCCGCCCCGCGCCCCGGACCGCCATGCGCCGCGCGCTGGAGGCCGCGCTGCACTAGTCTGCCCGGTATGTGGGTGCTCGGGGGAGCGATAGTCGTGACGGCTGTGTGGGCCGTCGCCGTCGTGCTTATCGACGAACGCCACCGCCGCATCCCCGACTCCCTCACCCTGCCCGCCCTGGTGGGGGCGGTCGGCGGTGCACTGCTGACTGCGCCCGCCCTGCTGCTCGGGGGCCTGGCCTGGGCCGGGATGTACCTGCTGGGCCGGGGCATCGGCGGGGGAGACGTGAAGCTGGCGGTGCCGCTGGGGATTGTCGCCAGCGCCGCCGGGGGCGTTCCCGGGCTGCTGTGTGCGGTGATCGTCGCCTCCACGGTCACCGTCGTGCGTTCCGTGGTCCGTCGCCACCCCGTCCCGCACGGGCCGTCCATGCTGGCTGGGACCGTGTGTGCGGTAGCAATGTGACCCCATTCGGGAGTCGAGGCAGGTATACGGGTGCGGACATGAGATACTGTCCGCATGCTTCGATGGACTACAGCGGGGGAATCCCACGGTCAGGCACTGGTTGCCCTGGTTGAACACATGCCCGCCGGCGTCTCCGTGACCCGGGAACAGATCTCCGAGCAGCTGGCTCGCCGCCGACTCGGCTACGGCCGCGGCGCGCGCATGAAGTTCGAGGCCGATGAGCTCACCCTGCTCACGGGCATCCGCCACGGTAAGACCCTGGGCAGCCCCATCGCCATCATGATCGGCAACACCGAGTGGCCGAAGTGGACCACCATCATGTCCGCCGACCCGGTCGACATGACCGACCCGGAGATCGCCGCCGCCATGACCTCCGGCCGTGGTGCCAAGCTCACCCGCCCGCGCCCCGGCCACGCCGACTTCGCCGGCATGATCAAGTACGACCACGACGACGCCCGTCCCATCCTCGAGCGATCGTCCGCCCGCGAGACCGCCGCCCGCGTCGCCGCCGCCACCGTGGCGCGCAGTTTCCTGCGCGAGACCCTCGGCGTCGAGGTGCTCTCCCACGTCATCTCCATCGGACGTTCCGAGCCCTACACCGGCCCCGAGCCGACGTTCAACGACCTGGAGGCCATCGACGCCTCCCCGGTGCGCGCCTTCGGTACGGAGGCGGAGGAGTCCATGATCTCCGAGATCGAGGCCGCCAAGAAGGCCGGCGACACCCTCGGCGGCATCGTCGAGGTCGTGGTCGAGGGCCTGCCCATCGGCCTCGGCTCGCACATCTCCGGCGAGGACCGTCTCGACGCCCAGCTGGCCGCCGCCCTCATGGGCATCCAGGCCATCAAGGGCGTCGAGGTCGGCGACGGCTTCGAGGAGGCCCGCCGCCGCGGCAGCGAGGCCCACGACGAGATGGTGCGCACCGAGGGCGGCGTCGACCGCCTCTCCAACCGCGCCGGTGGCCTCGAGGGCGGCATGACCAACGGGCAGACCCTCCGCGTCCGCGCCGCCATGAAGCCGATCTCCACCGTCCCGCGGGCGCTCAAGACCGTCGACATGGCCGACGGTTCCGCCGCCACCGGCATCCACCAGCGTTCCGACGTCTGCGCCGTGCCCGCCGCCGGTGTCGTCGCCGAGGCCATGGTCGCGCTCGTCCTGGCCCGGGCCGTGCTGGAGAAGTTCGGCGGGGATTCGGTGGGTGAAACGCGCCGGAATATTGAGGGCTACCTGGCGAACGTCGATAAGCGTCTGTCCTTCGGGGAGGAGCAGTGACCGACGTGTGCCACACCCGACCCCGGGTGGTGCTGGTCGGGCCCCCCGGCGCCGGGAAGTCCACCATCGGCCGCCGCCTGGCGCGCGCCCTGTCGCTGCCGCTCGTCGACTCCGACCACCTCATCGAGCTGGAGGCGGAGAAGTCCTGCGGTGAGGTGTTCAGCGACCTCGGCGAGCCCGCCTTCCGGGAGCTCGAGGCCGGGCACGTCGCCGCGGCCCTGAGCACCGGCGGGGTGGTCAGCCTCGGCGGGGGAGCGGTGCTCACCGCGTCCACCCGGGACCTGCTGCACAGCCACTGCGTCGTGTGGATCGACGTCTCCGCCCAGGAGGGGGTGCGCCGCACCGCGCATGAGGCGACCCGCCCGGTGCTCGCCGCCGACGATCCCGCCGCTCACTACCTCAGCCTGCTGGAGACCCGCGCGCCGTTCTACCATGAGGTCGCGGATTTCCGCGTGCGTACCGACGGCCGCACCCCGCAGCAGTCCGTCGCCGACATCCTCGGCTTCCTCGATTCCCTCTAGAAGGACCCCCAGATGACGATCATCCAGGTCACCGGACCCGCACCCTACGAGGTCACCATCGACCACGACCTCGACGCCGCCGTCGCCGACGCCGCGGCCGCCACCGGGGCCGGAAAGGTCATGGTCATCCACCAGCCGACGCTGCGTGGCCCCGCCGAGAAACTCGGCACCGCCCTCACCGAGCGCGGCCTGGAGGCGGTTCTCGTCGAGGTGCCGGACGCCGAGGACGGTAAGACGCTGGCCGTCGCCGGGGATCTGTGGGACCGGCTGGGGGAGGAGACCTTCGGGCGTCGCGACGCGATCATCGGTCTCGGCGGCGGCGCCGTCACCGACCTGGCCGGCTACGTCGCCGCAGCCTGGATGCGCGGCATCAAGGTCATCCAGGTGCCCACCACCCTGCTGGCCATGGTCGATGCGGCCGTGGGCGGCAAGACCGGCATCAACACCGCCGCCGGCAAGAACCTCGTCGGCGCCTTCCACGAGCCCGCGGCCGTGTTCATCGACCTCGACCGCCTGGCCACACTGCCGCGAGAGGAACTCATCGCCGGTTCCGCCGAGATCATCAAGACCGGCTTCATCGCCGATCCCGTCATCCTCGAGCGCTACGAGTCCGATCCGGCCGCCTGCCTGCGCGCCGACGGCCACCTGCCCGAGCTCATCGCCCGCTCCGTGGCGGTCAAGGCCAAGGTCGTCGGCGAGGACCTCAAGGAGGCCGGTCTGCGTGAGATCCTCAACTACGGCCACACCTTCGGCCACGCCGTGGAACTGCGCGAGAACTACCGCTGGCGTCACGGTCACGCCGTCGCCGTCGGCATGATGTTCATCGCCCACCTCGCCCACGCCCGCTCGCTTATCGACGCCACCCTCCTCGCCCGCCACCGACACATCCTGCAGGCCATCGGGCTGCCGACGACCTACCCGGCCGGGCACTTCGAGGAGCTCTACGCCGCGATGACGCGCGACAAGAAGAACCGCGACGGGA
Organism: Corynebacterium sp.; assembly: GCF_030535495.1. Taxonomy (GTDB): domain Bacteria; phylum Actinomycetota; class Actinomycetes; order Mycobacteriales; family Mycobacteriaceae; genus Corynebacterium. Next base: position 10,914 of record NZ_JAUNRW010000025.1, on the reverse strand, counting down.
CCATCCGCTTCGTGGCGCTGACCGGCGTCGGTGAGACCACCCGCCTCGAGGGCCCGAGCCTGGCCGAGCTCGAGGCCGCCTACGCAGCCATTTCGGAGGTGTGAGATGAAGATCCTCGTTCTCAACGGCCCCAACCTCAACCGCCTGGGCAAGCGCCAGCCGGAGGTGTACGGATCGACGACGCTGGCCGACGTCGAAAAGCAGATCGCCGAGCGCGCCGACACACTCGACGTGGAGGTCGAGTGCCGCCAGTCCAACCACGAGGGCGAGCTCATCGACTGGGTGCACGAGGCCGCCGACCGCGGCTGGGCCATCATCATCAACCCGGGCGGGTTCACGCACACCTCCGTCGCCCTGCGCGACGCCCTGGTGGAGGTCGATGGGTTCATCGAGGTCCACATCTCCAACGTCCACGCCCGCGAATCCTTCCGCGCGCACTCCTACCTCTCGCCGATCGCCCGCGGCGTCATCGCCGGGCTGGGCACGCACGGCTACCTGCTGGCCATGGAGGCCCTCGCCAGCGGCTAGGGTGGTGGGAAAGCTACCCACGATTCCCACGCAGGAGGGCCACATGGCATACGCGGACACCCGATTTCTCACCCGACGACGCGCACTGTCCTCGCGGTTGGCGGGGATGCGTATCGACGAAATGCTGGTGACCAACCTCAACCACGTCCGCTACCTCTCCGGCTTCTCCGGTTCCCAGGGTGCGCTGGTGCTGGCGAAGGACCTCACCGCCGAAATCTGCACCGACGGTCGTTACACCACGCAGATCGCCGAGGAGGTGCCCGACATCGAGGCCATCATCGACCGCCCCTCGGCAGAAGCCCTGCTGGGACGAATCGAAGGCCCGCGCCGCGTCGGTTTCGAGGCCAACTACGTCTCCGTCGCCGAACTGGAGAAGCTCAAGGAGGCCTGCCCCGAGGACGTCACCCTCGTCCCCGTCACCGGGGTGATCGAGGAGATCCGCCTGACCAAGGACAACACCGAGCGCCTGCGGCTCATCGAGGTCGCGGAGCTGGCCTCCCAGGCCTTCGAGCAGCTCATCGCCGCCGGTGAACTGGCCGTGGGCCGCTCCGAGCGCGACGTGGCCGCGGATCTCGAGTACCGCATGCGTCTGCTGGGCGCCGAGCGCCCCTCCTTCGACACCATCGTCGCCTCCGGGCCGAACACCGCCAAGCCGCACCACACCGCCGGGGACCGCATCCTGCGCCGCGGCGACCTGGTCATCATGGACTTCGGCGCGCATTCCCGCGGCTTCAACTCCGACATGACCCGCACGCTGGTCATGGGCGAGGCCGACGACTTCAGCCGCGAGGTCTACGACGTGGTCCTGCGCGCCCAGCTGGCGGGCATCGAGGCCGCCACCCCCGGCACCCGGCTGGTCGACGTCGACGCCGCCGCCCGTTCCGTCATCGCCGAGGCCGGCTACGGCGAGTACTTCGTCCACTCCACCGGCCACGGCATCGGCCTCGAGGTTCACGAGGGACCGTGGGCGTCGCAACGCGGCGAGGGCACGCTGGCCGAGCACATGACCCTGACCATCGAGCCGGGCATCTACGTCCCGGGCCGCGGTGGCGTGCGCATCGAGGACACCGTGCTGATCACCCAGGGCCCGGCCCGCATCATCACCCCGGCGAGTAAGGAACTGCGGGTGGTGTAGGCTGAACTGGTCAATTCACCGGACTTTATAGAGGAGACACCTCGTGGCATCCACCGCCGATTTCAAGAACGGCCTTGTGCTCAAGGTTGATGGCAAGCTGCAGCAGATCATCGAGTTCCAGCACGTGAAGCCGGGCAAGGGCCCCGCTTTCGTGCGTACCAAGCTCAAGGATGTCGTCACCGGCAAGAACGTGGACAAGACCTGGAATGCCGGCGTCAAGGTGGAGACCGCCACCGTCGACCGTCGTGACATGACCTACCTGTACAACGACGGTTCCTCCTACGTCGTCATGGACGACAAGAACTACGAGCAGGTCGAGCTCGGCCCGGAGAAGTTCGGCGACGCCGGCCAGTTCCTCCTGGAGAACATGCGCGTCCAGGTCTCCTTCCACGAGGGCGAGGCACTCTTCGCCGAGCTGCCGATCTCCGTCGACCTGGAGATCACCCACACCGAGCCGGGCCTGCAGGGCGACCGCTCCACCGGCGGCACCAAGCCCGCCACCCTCGAGTCGGGCGCTGAGATCCAGGTGCCGCTGTTTCTCGAGACCGGCAACGTCGTCAAGGTGGACACCCGCACCGGCGAGTACCTCTCCCGCGTCAACAACTAGGACCGCGGTGACTGAGACCCAGAACGAGCGGAACTGGAGCCGCCACGGCGCCCGTTACCGCGCCCGCCGCCGCGCCGTCGACATCCTCTTCGAGGCCGAGGCGCGCGACATCGACCCCGTCGCCATCGTGGAGGACCGGGTGGAGCTCGCGCGTATCGACGACGGCGTCGCCCCCGTCGCCACCTACACCCGCGAGATCATCGCCGGGGCCGCCGAGGAGCTCGACTCCATCGACGAGACCATCGAGCGCTACCTCGCCGAGGACTGGGAACTGAACCGTCTCCCAGCCGTCGACCGCGCCATCCTGCGCGTCGGCGTGTGGGAGATCCTCCACAACCCCGAGGTCGACGGTGCCACCTCCGTCGTCGAGGCGGTGGAGATGGCCAGCCAGTACGGCTCCGACGTCGCCGCGCCGTACATCCACGCCGTGCTGGACGATGTCGTCCAGGCCAACTCCGAGCTCAACCCCTTCGTGGAGCCGGTGGTGGATGCCGACGCCGATCCCGAATTCACCCCCGATGAGCCCGGCGTCGACGCCGAGCCGCGCCCCGCCTCTGCAGCCGATCCGGGCCCCGGGCCGACGCGTTCGGCGGACACTCCCGACGTCTAGTTTCACTACCATCGTGGGTATGGATCAATTCACGATGGACGAAGCCCTCTCCCACCGCGTCGGCCCCGATTTCTCGCTGGCCGACGTCGACCCCACCTCGACCCCCGGGTTCGAGTGGGACAAGAAGGACTGGGAGCGGGAGTTCCACGAGCACGACGACGAGCTCGACGAGCTCCAGGAGATGCTCTTCGCCAACGGCCGCTCCGGTGTCCCCGGTACCGGGGCCGTGCTGCTGATTCTGCAGGGCATGGACACCTCCGGCAAAGGTGGTGTGATCCGCCACGTCTTCCGCGCTTTCGACCCGCAGGCACTCAAGATCAAGGCCTTCGGGGCGCCGACCGCCGAGGAGCGCCAGCACGACTTCCTCTGGCGCGTGCGCCCGCACGAGCCGGCCGTCGGCCAGATCGCCGTGTTCGACCGCTCCCACTACGAGGACGTGCTCATCCAGCGGGTGCGGCAGATGGCCCCGCCGGAGGAGATCGAGCGGCGTTACGACGCCATCGTCGACTTCGAACGCGAGATGGCCAGCCGCAACGTGAAGATCATCAAGGTGATGCTGCACATCTCCAAGGACTTCCAGAAGGAGAACCTCATCGAGCGGCTGGAGAGCCCGGACAAGCACTGGAAGTTCGAGCCCGGTGACCTCGACGAGCGTGAGCTGTGGGACGACTACCAGGAGGCCTACGAGATCGCGATGAAGCGCACCTCCACCGACTTCGCCCCCTGGTACTGCATCCCGGGTGACCGGAAGAAGTACGCCCGCATGGCGGTGAAGTACCTGGTGCTCGATGCGTTGCGCTCGATGGACATGACCTGGCCCACGGCCGACTTCAACGTGGAGCTGGAGTTGGAGCGGGCGAAGAAGTCTTAAGGCAGCAGAAGATACCGCGAAGGGCCTCAGTCGACGTCGGCTGAGGCCCTTCGCGGTGTACTTTGCTGTGTTACTGCTCGTCGAGCTCCGCCTCGACCTGCTTGCGCAACTCGTCGAGGTCGGAGGCAGCGGCCTTGATGCCGTCCTGGGCGGCGAGCACGGCGTCGACGGCACCGCGTAGGGAGGTGCTCAGCTGCTCGTCGTTCATGCCGGCGGCGATGGGGATGTCGCGCTCGGTGCGCACGATGAGGTTCTCCGCGTGCTCGGCGATGGTGGCCCGTGCGCCGAAGGTGACCGAGTTGATCTGGTTGGCGGCCAGATGCAGGGTCGGGTCGGCGTCGGCGAGCGTGCGCTCGGTGACCACGTCGCCGCGGACGATGAGCGAGGAACCCAGCACCGCAAAGGTCATGGCGGTGTCGTTGAGGTTGGCCACGGCGGCCACGTCGTCGTCGCCCAGGGGCTGCAGTTCGACGTCGAAGGCGGCCATGGCCTCGGTGACGCGCTCGAGAGTGACGGGGGTGAGGTTACTGCTCATGGTTGGGCTCCTCCCAGGTGACCAGCTGCGGGAACTGGCCCTCGATGAACTCGTAGGCGCGCAGCAGTCCGTCGAAGGTGGACATGATGAACGCGCCGATCTGGTTACGGGACATCCCGTGGGTGATGTCGACCTGGCGGTGGGCGCTGGCCGTGAGGTGGCCGGTGCCGGCGGAGTTCTCGAAGAAACGCAGCGTCGGCATGAAGTGCGCCTGGTTCCAGGAGTTGCACAGGCCCAGCAGCTGCGGGGCGTCGTCCTTGGGGATCTCACCACGCCACATCGAGTCGCACACCAGCTGATTGCCGTCGATGCTGATGGCGATGGCGGTGTTGAGGAAGCCGGTGCGCACGAGCGTCGTCTGCTCCTCACCCGCGGCGACGGGGGCGGACTCGAGGCGGTGCTGGAGGCCCTCGGCGTCGAGAAGCTCGGAGATGCGCTCCGGCGTCACCGGCTCGACGGGGGTGTCTGGAATGGGGGCTTGAGGTGTCGAAGTCACCCGTCCAACCCTAGCTGCTTCTCCTCCTCGGGGGATTCCAGCTCGCGGACCTTGTCGAAGAGGTCCTCGCCGCCCAGCTCGTGGGCGATTGCCCGGTCGAGGGTGGGGTAGCGGAAGGTGTGGTCGGCGTCGATAAGCATCGTGGGGGAGACGCGCTGGTTGGCCAGGGCGAGTTCCTGGGCGCCCTGGCGGCCGAGGATGATGGCCGGGCCGATCGAGGGGATGGGGATGAAGGCGGGGCGGCGCAGCTCGGACGACAGCGCCGCGGTGAGGTCGCGGTTGCGGGATTCGGTGGGGGAGACAGCGTTGATGGGCCCGGACCAGGTGGGGTCGAGGACGGCGCGGGTGAGGATGTCGGTGGCGTCGTCGAGTGAGATCCACGG
>NZ_JAUNRW010000025.1:0-5649 GCF_030535495.1 Corynebacterium sp. | reverse complement strand
CCGATCGCCGAGGCGGAGATCATCGTGTGCACGGTGGGGGAGTCGGCCACCAGGCGCGCCAGCCGGTTGGTGGGGGTGACGCGGGAATCGCGGATGGCCTGCTTGTGGCCCTCGGAGAAGCGCCCGAAGATGGGCTCGCCGGCCAGGTGGATGAGCACGTCGATCCCGTCGAGCAGATCCGGGGCGGGGTGGAAGGGCTCCCAGACCCGCTGGTAGGGCTTGGCGTTGCGACGCACCAGCTGGATCACCTCATGCCCGGCGGTGCCCAGCTGCGCCATGACCGCGCGCCCGACCAGTCCGCGCGAACCCGTCAACGCGATGCGCAGGGGACGCTCGGGCTGCAGGTCCCGGATGCGGTCGAGGAACTGGACATCATGGATGAGCTGCTGCTGGCGGTAGGCGAAAAACGACGTCAGGGAGGAGGCGGGCAGGCGGGTGCGGATGGTGTCGGTGACCAGGGTGCCGTCCTCGTGGTCGGCGAAATCATGGACGTGGCGCCAGTTGGCCAGGGTCTTCACCGGGGCGGAGGTGCACACGTCGGTGAAGCGGTACCCGCGGCGGAAATTCGACAGGTCGTGGCGCGAGACCCACTTGAGCCCGGCGGGCAGGCCGAAGATGGTGGTGCCGTCGGAAAGCTTGTCGGCCTGCTTCATCGGCTTCATCGGCAGAAACGGGGGGGAGAGGCGGACGAGCGCGCCCGGGCGCGTGTGCCATTCCCACACCTGCTCGCGCGGGGCGGGAACGACGTGACTTGTGGTCAGGCTCACGGGCGGATGTCCCTCTCGTCGGTCGGCGCGCTCACGCGGGTGGGGCGCCGGATGCTAGTATCGGCTGCAGTCTCCTAAGCATAGACACCGAAGGACACAGTTCGTCTCTGTCCGACATCCTTTAAGTTCCGCACAGAGAGGCGGGGAAGGAGGTCACGATGAGTGAACGCACTGACGCCACGACCATCGAGCTGCTCGGCTCCGATGATGTCGGGCGCACGGTCGCACGCATCGCGCACCAGATCATCGAGAAGACGGCGTTGGATTCGCCCGACGCCGGTACCGTCATGCTGCTGGGCATCCCGTCGGGGGGAGTGCCCCTGGCCGAGAGGCTGGCAGCCAAGATCGAGGAGTTCGCGGGGGTGTCGGTGCCCGTCGGCGCCCTGGACATCACGCTCTACCGCGACGACCTGCGCACCAAGCCGCACCGCGCCCTGCAGCCGACGCGGATCCCCACCGGCGGCATCGACGGCGCCACCGTGGTGCTTGTCGACGACGTCCTCTACTCCGGCCGCACCATCCGCGCCGCGCTCGACGCCCTGCGCGACATCGGCCGCCCGGAGAACATCCAGCTCGCCGTCCTCGTCGATCGCGGTCACCGGCAGCTGCCGATCCGGGCCGATTATGTCGGCAAGAACCTGCCGACGTCGAGCACCGAGGACGTTGCCGTGCTGCTTTCGGCCATCGACGGCCGCGACGCCGTCATCCTGACCCGCTACCACCGGGAGAACAACTGATGAAGCACCTGCTGTCCATCGCTGATCTGAGCCGGGAGGAGATCGTCGGCCTCATGGACGAGGCCGACCGTTTCCGCGAGGCGCTCGAGGGCCGGGAGATCAAGAAGCTGCCCACCCTGCGCGGCCGCACGATCTACTCCCTGTTCTACGAGAACTCCACCCGCACCCGTTCCTCCTTCGAGACCGCCGGCAAGTGGATGAGCGCCGACGTGATCAACCTCTCCGCCGCCACGTCCTCGGTGAAAAAGGGCGAGTCGCTCAAGGACACGGCCTTGACGCTGGCGTCGATAGGCGCGGACGCCATCGTCATGCGCCACCCCTCCTCGGGTGCCGCACAGCTGGTCGCCGAGTGGATCGGCGCGGAGGGCTACACCACCTCCGTCATCAACGCCGGTGACGGTTCGCACCAGCATCCCACCCAGGCGCTTCTCGACGCCGTCACCATCCGCCAGCGCATCGGCGACATCGAGGGCAAGAAGGTCCTGCTCGTCGGCGACGTGCTGCACTCCCGCGTGGTGCGCTCCAACGTCGACCTGCTGGCCACCCTCGGCGCCGAGGTGACCCTCGTCGCCCCGCCGACCCTGCTGCCCTATGGCGTGGAGAACTGGCCGGTGCGCGTGTCCAGCGACTTCGACGCGGAGATCGGCGCGGCCGATGTGGTCATGATGCTGCGCGTCCAGCAGGAGCGCATGCAGGGTGGCTTCTTCCCCTCGCACCGCGAGTACGCCACCCTCTACGGCCTGTCGAAGGCCCGCGCCGCATCGATGAAAGACGGCGCGATCATCATGCACCCCGGCCCGATGCTGCGCGGCATGGAAATCAACTACGCCGTCGCCGACTACGACAACGCCGCCGTCCTGCAGCAGGTGAACAACGGTGTCCACCTGCGCATGGCCGTCCTGTTCACCCTGCTCGCCACCGATGGAGCCCTTCATGACTGACACTGATTACCCGGTCACCGGACCGCTCGCGGCCGCCGAGCCCGGCACCCTCAAGCTTGTCGACGTCCGCCTCTACGGCGAGGGCGACCCCGTCACCGTCCTCATTTCCGACGGCGTCATCGTCGACCTCGACGCCTCCCCGGACGCGGAGGCCGACCGCACCGTCGAGGGCCACGGCCACGTCCTGCTCCCGGGCCTGGTGGACATCCACGTCCACCTGCGTGAGCCGGGCCGCGAGGACACCGAGACCATCATCACCGGCTCCCGGGCCGCCGCCAAGGGTGGCTTCACCGCCGTGTTCACCATGGCCAACACCATGCCCGTCATGGACCAGCCGGTCATCGCCGAGTCCGTGTGGCTCAAGGGCCAGCACGCCGCGATCTGCGACGTCCACCCCATCGGGTCCATCACCAAGGGGCTCGAAGGGAAGGAGCTCACCGAGTTCGGCATGATGGCCGGATCCCAGGCCAAGGTGCGCATGTTCTCCGACGACGGCAAGTGCGTCGACGACCCGCAGCTCATGCGCCGCGCCCTGGAGTACGCCCAGGGCCAGGACGTCCTGCTCGCCCAGCACGCCGAGGAGCCGCGCCTGACCACGGGGGCCGTCGCCCACGAGGGGGAAACCGCCGCCAAGCTGGGCCTGCGCGGCTGGCCGCGCGCCGCCGAGGAGTCCATCGTCGCCCGCGACGCGCTGCTCGCCCGCGACTACGGCAACCGCGTCCACATCTGCCACGCCTCGACCACCGGTTCCGTCGAGCTGCTCAAGTGGGCGAAGGGCCAGGGCATCCCGATGTCCGCCGAGGTCACCCCGCACCACCTGCTGCTCACCGACGAGAAGCTGCACACCTACGACGGCGTCTACCGCGTCAACCCGCCGCTGCGCGAGGAGCACGACACCCTGGCGCTGCGCGAGGCGCTTCTCGACGGCACCATCGACTGCGTGGCCACCGACCACGCCCCGCACGGCTCCGAGGACAAGTGCGTCGAGTTCGAGTACGCCAAGCCCGGCATGCTGGGCCTGGAGACCTCCCTGGCGATCATCGCCGAGCTCTTCGTCGCCACCGGCCGGGCCGACTGGCGCTGGGTGGCCAAGGTGATGAGTGAGCGCCCCGCCGAGATCGTCCGCGTGCCCGGTCACGGCCGCCCCATCGCCGTCGGCGAGCCCGCGAACCTCACCATCGTCGACCCGGGCAGCACCTGGACCGCCCACGGCGCGGACATGGCCTCCAAGGCGGAGAACACCCCCTACGAGGGGATGGAGTTTTCCGCCCGCGTCACCACCACGGTGCTGCGAGGCCGCCTGACCTGCGTCGACGGTGTCCCCGCCGAGCCGCGCGAAGAGAAGTAGACACAGACATGAACAACCATCCCGTGAAAGGTGACGCCTTGACGTCCTCCACCTCCTCCCGTATCCCGGCCGTGCTCGTGCTTGCCGACGGCCGCACATTCCGCGGCTACAGCTTCGGCGCCGCCGGCAAGGCCCTCGGCGAGGCCGTGTTCACCACCGCCATGACCGGCTACCAGGAGACCCTCACCGACCCCTCCTTCCACCGCCAGATCGTGATCACCACCGCCCCGCAGATCGGCAACACCGGCTGGAACGACGAGGACAACGAGTCCCGCGACGGCCGCATCTGGGCCGCCGGCCTGGTCATCCGTGACCTCGCCCACCGCGTGTCCAACTGGCGCGCCGAGCGTTCCCTGCCCGAGGAGATGGAGCAGCAGGGCCTGGTGGGTATCCGGGGCGTCGACACGCGCGCGTTGGTGCGCCACCTCCGTGACAACGGCGCGCAGCAGGCCGGCATCTTCACCGGCGAGAACGCCGACCGCCCCGTCGACACGCTCGTCGCCGAGGTCCAGGCCCAGCCGTCGATGAAGGGCGCGGACCTCACCGGGGACGTGTCCACCAACGAGGTCTACGAGGTCCCGGCCGAGGGCGAGACCCGCTACACCGTCGTCGCCTACGACCTGGGCGTGAAGTCCGCGACTCCGGTGCAGTTCGCGAAGCGCGGCATCCGCACCATCGTCGTTCCGCACTCCACCCCCTTCGACGACCTGGCCCAGTACTCTCCGGACGGGGTGTTCCTCTCCAACGGCCCCGGCGACCCGGCCACCGCCGACGACATGGTCGCCACCACCCGGAAGGTCATCGAGGCCGGCATCCCCCTGTTCGGCATCTGCTTCGGCAACCAGATCCTCGGCCGCGCCTTCGGCCTGGACACCTACAAGCTGAAGTTCGGCCACCGCGGCATCAACGTGCCCGTGAAGAACCAGGTCACCGGCAAGATCGACATCACCTCCCAGAACCACGGCTTCGCGCTCAAGGCCCCGGAGGGGGAGACCTTCGACACCGACTTCGGTCCGGCCCGGGTTACCCACTACTGCCTCAACGACGGGACCGTCGAGGGAGTGGCGCTGGTCGACGGCCGCGCCTTCTCCGTCCAGTACCACCCCGAGTCCGCCGCCGGTCCCCGTGATGCCAACCCGCTGTTCGACCAGTTCATCGAGCTGATGGACTCCCACGCAGGCGTCGAGAAGTAAAGAAACCAGGAAAAGGAAAACCATGCCCAAGCGCACAGACATCAAGCACGTCCTGGTCATCGGCTCCGGCCCGATCGTCATCGGCCAGGCCTGCGAGTTCGACTACTCCGGCACCCAGGCCTGCCGCGTCCTCAAGGAGGAGGGCCTGCGGGTCACCCTCATCAACTCCAACCCGGCCACCATCATGACCGACCCGGAGTTCGCCGACCACACCTACGTCGAGCCGATCCAGCCCGAGTACATCGAGAAGATCTTCGAGAAGGAGATCGAGCAGGGCCACCCGATCGACGCCGTCCTGGCCACCCTCGGCGGGCAGACCGCGCTCAACGCCGCGATCCAGCTCGACCGCCTCGGCATCCTGGACAAGTACGGCGTCGAGCTCATCGGCGCCGACATCCCCGCCATCCAGCGCGGCGAGGACCGCCAGATGTTCAAGGACATCGTCGCCTCCGTCGGCGGCGAATCCGCCCGCTCCCGGGTCTGCCACAACATGGAGGAGGTCCACGCGACCGTCGCCGAGCTCGGTCTGCCGGTCGTCGTCCGTCCGTCGTTCACCATGGGTGGCCTCGGCTCCGGCCTGGCCTACAACAACGACGACCTCGAGCGCATCGCCGGCGGCGGCCTGGCCGCCTCCCCGGAGGCCAACGTCCTCATCGAGGAGTC
>NZ_JAUNRW010000122.1 GCF_030535495.1 Corynebacterium sp. | reverse complement strand
TGCTTATCGACGCCCCCGTCACAGCCCCCAGCCCCGAGCGCGAGATCGGGCTGGTCGGTCTCGCCGGTGGGTGGGTCGGTGATCTCCTGCTGATGCGGCCCGACAGCCTGCGGCCGGGAGCGGCGGCGTTCGCCGTGAATCAGGCGGCCTACCAGTGGCTGCTGTGGCGCCGTGGCGCCCGGTTCCGGCCGGGCACGGTGGGGCTGCGGGCGGTGCCCTTCGCTGCGGCCGCCTGGTTCGGGCGCGGTCACCTCGATGTGGTGCTGCTCTACGGCGGGATGGTCACGGCCACCTCGGCGCTGGCCGCGGACCCGGAGCTGCGGGCCAGGGGACTGGCGGCGGGTGGCAATCTTTTCCTTCTGTCCGATTCCCTCATTCTGGGGCGGATGCTGCTGCCTGACCGGGATTCGGCCCTGGGACGGGGGCTGGATGTGGCGGTGGCAGTGACCTACGTGGCCGCCCAACGGTTGCTCGTCGATGGGTTGTTCCGGGACCGTCCGGAACCGCATATCGGCGGATAGCTCCGCACACTTCGGTGGCGGCGGGAACTGGGTGCCATCACTACGCTGGATCCCATGACTTCCACTTCTCCTGCCGCTCCCGTGAACGAGATCCTCACCCGCACCCGGGAGGGTGTCGAGGCGCTGCGTGACTCCCTGGCCGCCTCACTCCAGGAGCCCGAGCGCATCGGCTACCTCACAGCCGGCGAGCTGAGCGTCTGGTCGCGTCTGTTCGGCTGGGAGAAGCCGGCGGCGGTGGCCGTGGCCGCCACGATGCCGGCGTTGGCGGGCACGGTGGTCCGCCACGACGCCTCCCCGGTACTGCTGGCGGGGCTGGCCGGCGGCTGGATCGGGGACCTGGCCAAACTGCGTAAGCCGGAGCGCACCCCGGTGCTCGGCATGTTCGGCATCGCCGCCCAGCACGCGGCGTACTCGGCGAAGCTCTACGACCGGGGTGCCCGCCCCTCCCCGACACGCGTGGGTCTGCGGGCAGCCGCCTGGGCCACCGGCGTCGGGCTGGCCGCCTGGAAGAAGAAGTCCCTCATCGCTCCGTCCGTGGTGGCGGGTGTGTTCGTCGCCGCCACCTCGGCGCTGGCCGATGACCGCGGGCTGCAGGACGGCACGGTCGTCCGCCAGGGGCTCGGACACGGCGGCAACCTGCTGCTCGCTGCCGAGGGTATCGCGCTGTTGCGGGAGACCGTGCTCACCGGCGACTCCCTCGGCTACCGCGCCCTCGACGCCGGCATGCGGGCCACGCACGTGGTGGGCAACATGCTGCTTATCGACGGCCTGACCCGGGAGTAGCTACGCAGCCTGGGGCGCGGCCGGAAGCCCGAAGGTGACATGCCGACTGATGTACGCCTGCCTCACATGCACAGGGATGACGGTGGAGGCGAGCCGGTACTCGCCCGCCGACAGTTCGACCACCATGCGCACCACACTGACCGGAATCTCCGGTGGCCAGAACCCAAACAGGCAGCAATCGAAGTCCTCCACACGGACAGCCTCTTCCTCGTACCAGTCGTCGGTGGCCTGGTCCACGAACTCCTCGCGGTGGGGTCCGCACAGGGCTCCGCACGCGATCTGGGCCAGGGAGCCGGCGCGGAGCCTGACGATGCCGCTGAGGTAGCGGCGGCCGTCGACACCGGAGGCGCAACTGACGACGTCACCGGTCACCAGCCCCAGGTCGAGGGCGTCGCTGACCAGCTCGAAGGAGTCCCCGTTGCGTCGGGCGCGCAGGGTCCGGGGGCGGGAGAGATGGGATGAGTCGGTCTTGAGGTCGGGACGGACGGTGATGGTCGTGGTCGGAGGTATCTTGCGCTTCTTTGCCATGGCCCCACCCTCGCATCAGACCCGGGCCCGCACCAGAGGCCGCCCGCCCGCCTGTGGACAACTCACCGAAACGCGGACGTGTCAGCAAAAATCTGTGGATAAACCCCGCGGAGTGCGCAACGGCGCACTGCGCGGGGCGTCGATAAGCACAGAAATCAACGGCGGAAACGCTCGAGCGGAGGGCCGAGAAACGGCTGCAATCGCTTGACGCACAAACCGATGAGCAGCGCCGCGGCGACCGTCCCCTCACGCACGCCCACCACCTGGCCGGCGAACGCCAGACCGAGCACCACGGCGGAGCACACGAGCACCACATCGAAGGCGATCTTGACGTAGCCGAAGACGAAGAGGCGACGTTCACCGAAGACCCGCGCCAGCTCGGTGGCGATGGTGAGCACGGTCGCCTCACCCGCCAACATGATGGAGCGGGCGGAGATCTGGAAGACGATGCCCACCGCCAGCACCACGATCGCCGCGAGCACCAGCACCCACTGCTGCCAGTACGCGGAATAGCTCACCCAGGAGGTGGCCCACAGCGCGAGGTCGTTGAGCACGCCGAACAGGAGCACCACCGGCAGCTGCAGCAGCTGCAGAGGCGGAAAGCGGCGGCGCAGAATGAGAAACTGCAGCGCCACGAGGCCGACATTGACCACGATCGTCGTCATACCCAGGCTCAGCGGGGAAATGAGGCTGAGGACGTAGGGCAGCGAGGAGATCGTGGTGGTACCCAGATCCGAGCGCACCGACAGTGCGATGCCGAAGGCCATGATGATGAGGCCGACGACCAGGAGCAGCAGCCGCCTAGGCGCGAGCAGCGCGCTCAGGACCGGTCCGCCATCGTCGCGCGGATGGGACGCGCCAACTGGGTCATCTCCCGGCGGCCGCGCAGCTCGACGGACTTCATCACGGTCCAGCGGGCCTGCTCGGCCTCATTGGCGCTGCGCAGGGTGGCGGCGTTGGTGAGCACACGGCCGTCGGTGTCCTTGGCCAGCTCGGTGAGACGGGCGGCGGAGTTCACGGCATCGCCGATGACGGTGTACTCGAAGCGGTCGGAACCGCCGATGTGGCCGGCGACGACATGCCCGGCAGCCACCCCGATGCCGGCCTGCAGGGCCATGCCCTTGAGCTCCTGACGCAGCTCGCGGGCGGCGGTCAGGGCGTGGGAGGTCGAGTCCGGCAGAGAGATGGGGGCACCGAAGACGGCCAGTGCCGCATCGCCCTGGAACTTGTTGATGATGCCCTTGTTGCGGTGCACCACCTCGACGACGTGCTCGAAGAACTGGTTGAGCGCCTCGACGACCTCCTCCGGGGTGTGGTTGACCGCGAAGGTGGTGGAACCGATGACGTCGACGAACAGGACGGCGACCTTGCGGTCCTCGCCGCCGAGGGTGGGGCGTTCCTCGAGGGCCCGCTTGGCCACCTCGGTGCCGACATAGCGGCCGAAGATGTCCCGGACGCGCTGGCGTTCCTTCAGCCCGCGCATCATCTCGTTGAAGCCGGCCTGGAGGACACCCATCTCGGAGCCGTCGTAGATGTCCACCTGCACGTTGGTGTCGCCGCGGCGCACGCGATTGATGGCCTCCTGCAGTTCCAGGACCGGGTCGACGACGCTCATGATGGCGAACGTCGTGCCCACGGAACCGGTGACCAGCACGGTGACGGACAGGGCGACGATACCCGGGATGAGTTCGCCGGCGTTGCCCATGAAGAACCCGGCCCGCTGCCCCAGCGCCAGCAGCAGGATGCCCAGCACCGGCAGGGCCGTGGTCATGACCCACGTCAGGCGCAGCCGCTGCGTGATGGGTGGCTCCAGCGTGGAATCCTCGAAACGACGGGCCAGCGCCGAGGCCGCCACCGGACGCACCAGGCGTTCGGCCAACAGGTAGGTGATCAGCACGACGACCATTCCCGCCAGCGACGTCGCCAGGCCGATGACCAGCGCCAACCTGCCGCTTGTCGACGCCGCCGTCGCCAACGCGATGGCGATGCCAATACCCCACACCACCGCGCACACCACAGCCTGATACACCGGCAGGCGCATGACCAGGTTGCGGACCATGTTCGGGTCATGGTTCTCCGGGTGCCGCTGCCACTCCAGCACCGGCCGGAACAGCAGCAGCGTGGCCACCACGCCGACGATCACCGCGAACGCCAGATACGTCAGCCCGATGATCTCCAGGTGAGCGACCTCGGAGGTGAAACTGCGCACCTCCGGCATGGGCACGAGGAAACGGATGAACATCATGATCGCCAGGGCGCCGATGAGGTTCGCTGCGAGCACCAGCGCGGCGTACAGGGGCCACGAGGTGCCCCACAGCCACTTGAAGGCCCGCAACAGTCGACTCATGGTTCACTACTTTAACCTCCTGGGCCCTCCCGCGGGGGCACCGCATGGCCAGGGTGAATAGGGTGGGTGAGGTGAACAGCGTTGCCGAGCGACTCTCCGACACCCCCACCGTCCGTGACACGGTCCTGCAGGCCGCCGCCGCCGCCCGGGACTTCACCCGCGGGCAGGCGGTGGACCTCGGCAGCGCCATGGCGCACGCGTGGATTCTCACCGGTCCGCCGGGTTCCGGCCGTTCGGTCGTGGCCCTGGCGTTCGCCGCGGCCCTGCAGTGCTCCGACCCCGAGGAGATCGGTTGCGGCCGCTGCCGGAACTGCCGGGACGTGCTTGCCGACGCCCACACCGACGTCCTCCACATCGTCCCCGCCGGCCTGTCCATCGGCATCGATGAGATGCGCGGCATGCGCGGGGAGGCAGCCACACTGCCGACGGTCGCCGAGTGGCGGATCATCATCATCGAGGACGCCGACCGACTCACCGGCCCGGCCGCCGACGCCATCCTCAAGATCGTCGAGGAGCCACCGGCACGCACCGTCATCCTCATGTGCGCCCCCTCCATCGATCCGGAGGATTTCTCCCCGACGTTGCGGTCGCGCTGCCGCCATCTCTACGTGCCGTTCCCGTCGGTGGAACGGATCGTGTCATTGCTTATCGACGACACCGGCGCCTCCCCCGAGGACGCCCGCCTCGCCGCCATCGCCTCCGGGCGACACATCGGCCGTGCCCGCCGCCTGGTCACCGACCCGGAGTCCCAGAAACGACGGGCCGCGGCCCTCAACCTCGCCGAGATGGTCTTTCACCGCGACGCGGTCTTCACAGCGGCGACCGCCTTCCTCAAGAGCGTGGACAAGCAGGTCAAGGAGTTGAGCGACGACGAGGATGCCGCCGAGGTGGCCACCCTCGAGCGTTCTCTCGGCAAGGGAGGGCGGGGCAAAGGCACCCAGAAAGCGATGGACGGCTCCGCCGGTGCTCTCTCCGAACTGGAGAAGACCCAGAAGACCCGCCGCAACCGCCGCAAGCGGGACTTCATCGACCTCGCCCTCGTCGACCTGGCCGGCCTCTACCGCGACGCACTCATGCTGGCCACGGGTGCCGATGTCGGCCTCACCCACCCCGACTTCGAGGGCCTGGCCCGCGAGCTGGCGGAGAAGGTCGGCGAACCCGGGCTCGTCGAGTGCCTCGACGCCGTGACCATCGCCCGCGAACACATCAGCGTCAACGTCACCCCGACCACCGCCATCGACGGCATGCTCGGGCGCATCCGTCTTGCTTCCCAGGTGCCCTGACCTGTGATTTCTCCGGCCGATGGGCGTACGCTAAAATGGCCCATCGGTGCTGTTTGTTCCGCACCGCGCCGCCTTAGCTCAGTCGGTAGAGCATCTCACTCGTAATGAGAAGGTCGCGAGTTCGATTCTCGCAGGCGGCTC
>NZ_JAUNRW010000121.1 GCF_030535495.1 Corynebacterium sp. | reverse complement strand
AGCAGACGAGCGCCGAGACGGCCGGCGGGGAGTCGGAGTCCGCGGACGCCACGGGGGCCGGCGAGTCGGGGGAGTCGGGGAGCCCGTCGGGCACCGACGCCGCGACGAGTCCGGCCGAGCCGACCAGTTCCGGGGCGCCGACGAGTTCGCCCGCGCCGACCAGCTCGACTCCATCCACGACCTCGCCCACGAGCTCGCCCGAGCCGCGGCCGTGGTCGGTGTCCGAGGCCGCCCCCGACGGCGGTACCTACACAGGCGTGGTGGCCCAGCGCGGACCTCAGCAGGCCAACGCCGAGTACCCGGTCTCCCTGACCTTCTCCAACGACGGCTCGTTTGTCACGTACCCGACCCTGCGATGCTCCGGTCGGCTCGTCCCCGCCGGTGACGTCGACGGCACCCGCGTCTACCGACAGACCATCACCTCCGGCGGATGCGACCAAGGCGGGTCGTGGCACGTGACCCGAGAGGGCGCCGACGCTGTGAGCGCCGAGTATCGGTCGGTCCGTGGAAGCTTCACGATCGAGGGGCAGCTCGCGCGGTAGGGGTGTGTACGAGTTCGGCCCGGGACACATGTCGCGACGTGAATCAATTAGCAGCTGTTTGCTCGTGATCAATCAGTGAAGTCTTGGGCCGGCAATGCCTTCGGTGTCAACAAGGTGGCTCAGTGGGGTCAGCATTATCGATTGCACATCGAGAAGAGGCCTGCGCCATTGTTCCAGGCAACTACAAATTCCTCGATGAGCTTATTCCACCTGGTGGTTGTGGCGTCTGACCACGCTTGAAGAGGCTGGTACCTGGCTTTCCACGCATCAGTAGTCTCGCCCTGCTCTGGTATCGGTGAAACCCAACGTGGTGCGGAGTGAGCCTGTTCATTATCGGGATATGCCAAACCGCGCGAGATTAGCTCGATTGACAACTCCGTGCCCACAGGCTGGGATTGGTCGTCCACGCGAAATAGCTCTGCTCTGGCGGGGTAGTTCGGAAAACCCTCGCGAGGGGGCCAATAGCGGTAAGCCACTTTCGTGCCCGGTGAGAACGCGGTCTTGACGTATGACATAGCAGCATTACCGTCGAGGCCACGATCTGGAATACGTCTGCCATTCCCGGCGGTCGTCGTGCAAGCGTGTGTGAGATTAGTGCCCACCAGAGCGGGAGTGATCAGTTTTCCGTCGCTCAGCGGGATGAAGTGGTTGGAGCGGATATCGCCGTATTCAACGACGGAAGCGACTTGCCAACTTGGCTCACTCAGTGAGGTGGGCGCAACGGCCGATCTCTCTCTTGATTCGTTGGTCGTCGGCTCCAGCAAAGGTTCAGAGCTTTCCGTTGGGGAATGCGTGGAAGCTGAAGGCGTAGTGCGAACCGCGTGTTGCGCTGTGCTCGTAGATTCCGGTTCTGCGCACGAGGTAGTAGCGAGAGAGCAATGAAGAGTGCCCAGGCGCTTGCGGGTCGTAGATGACTCGTCACGTGCGTGATTGTGTCTCATCATCGAACCTTTGGGCCAGCGGTCGGGGCGCAGGCGCAAGTGGGGGCGAGCTGGGTTCTGAAGTCGGTTGATGGCGACGGACCTCGTCGTCGGGGCTGGTTCGGTCGCGGCATCGACGAGCACCGCACCGACTCCACCGTCACCCTGCTCATGGCGCCGCGGCTCTAACGGTCGGGCTTTGCCCCGTACGCCATAGGGGCCACCTGCCTTGTCACACCGGCCGTCGACCAGGGAGGGCGCCGACGCCGTGAGCGCCGAGTATCGGTCGGTCCGTGGAAGCTTCACGATCGAGGGGCAGCTCGCGCGGTAGGGGCGTGTCGGCGCGAGCCGTGCCGAGCGATGCGGATCTAAGGTGACCGGCCGTCAGGCGGCAATGAGTGCCGAGACGATCGTCCAGAGTGACGACACTGTCCACCACAGGGCCGCACCCAGAATGAGCGCAAGCACAAGGTAAAGCCGGAGGCGGATCCCGGGGCTGTTGTGCCACATCGCCTTGAAGTTGTTGGCCATGGTGTCGCGGTCGACGCCGCGCTTGATCTCGTAGCGCTTGCCCATGCTCGTCCTTCCCGCATCGTCTCCGGCCTGTCCGGTCAGGTCAGGGTGCCACCGCGCGCGTGATCGTGGTGAGCTCACCTCGAGGCGGGGGTCGAGAATCTCCACATGGTCCCCACGACGCTCTGGGATGTCGCGCACTTTCGCCGGGCGTGTCGCTCACAAGTCGGGCGTAGGCGGCTACGCGTGGGGCCTGTGGGGGCCGTGTGGTGAATGGGGTCGGGCGAGTGCGCGAAGAACGGCGTGTCGTGCGCGAAGCCGCTGAGCGTCCGCCAGACCTCGTCGTCACTCCGATCCACATGCGGTACCCCGTGTGACCTGTGGTGCCCTCCCCGGCCCGTCGTGGGCGGTTCTGGTCAGGGGGTGATCGCCGGCTCGAACGGGGCGAGTTCACGCTGTGGGGGAACCGGACGGAGAGCTGAGGCGTCGAACACGGTGACCGGGCAGAGCGCGCCCGGGCGAGGAGGCAGGATGACGGCACCAGGAGCGGGGATCCGCGTGAATCCCGACCTGCTGCGAGGGCTCGGTTCGTCGTGGCATCGGCTGGCGGATTCGATGGATGGACTGGACCCGGGAGGCGCCGTGTCGATGGGGGCGGGGTCGCTACCTGGCGCGGCGACGGCGGCGGCGATGGCCGGTGCACGCGCACTACTCGACACCGGGGTGGCGCGCACCGCCGCCCGCTTCCGTTCGATGGCGTACGCGGCGCGGCACACGGCGGACAGCGCCGAGGCCGCCGATGCGGACTTCGCGGCCACGCTCCGACGAATCGACGGTGCGAGATGAACGCACCCACGCGCCCGGTTCTTGCTACCTGGCGCACGGACGACGTCGTGCAGGCCGCTTCCGACCTCGACGAAGTTCGCAACAGCTTCCACGACACCGTCGCCCTGGCCAGGAACGCACCGGACCGCGCCGACCCCTCGTGGGCAGGTCACACTGCCGACGCGTGCCGCGAGAGGGTTGCGGAAGAAGCAGAATCTGCACGGAAGTTCGCCTTCGAACTGGAGGACGTGGCCGACACTCTGCGTACCGTCGGTCGGAGACTCGAGTTCGCGAAGGTCGCAGCCGAGAACGCAGCCGTGGACATCGAGAACGACCCGCACGGCCTGGTAGTCCATGACGACTGGGCGGTGAACATCTCGCCGATGGCGCTGATCCCCACCTCGGAGACCAACTCAGAGAAGGTGCGGCAGGCCATGATCGAGCGCCAGGAACAGATGGACGCGGCGGTGCGGTTCCTCGTCGACGAGGACGCCGCGTGCGCGCAGCTCGTGACCGAAGCCATGACGCGCGCTGCAAATGCAGGCCGTCGGTTGGATCAGGCGGCCGCCTTCGAGCGCGCCACCGGCCGGTCGCCGGAGACTCCTGCGGACTGGCTCACCGCCTCAATGCTGGATCCGACTTCGGAGGCGGAGAAGAACCAGGGAGTCGAGGCCACTGTCGTGATGGGGCGGATCCGGCCGGTCCCGGGGCAGGGCGTGGTGACGATGGACCTCTACATACCCGCGTACAGCGTGTTCAACAGTCCGACTGACTACGACCTTGGTGATTCGCGCGGGCCCACGTCGGATGCCGAAGTGGGCAACGCAAGGGTGGAACTCATCGTCGACTACGAGTCCGGTGTAGTAGTGGCTCGGCAGAATCCATCGATCTCCGAGAACGGAAAAGTGGAGGTGGGAACACCCGACATTCGGGTTCAGCAGCTGACGAACGGAGACGTCAGTATCGCCTACGATGCCGGCAACCCACTGGCGCTCAATGAAGGTCGGCCCACGCACCGCGTGCGTGGCGACATTGCGATCTCCACTGAGGACGGCCAGCTCGTGATCGGTGGATCCAGGTCCAACTATCCCGCCTTCGAGGCTTACCACCACGCGAACGACGGGGCGGTCACCACGCTCGTGACCGACCAGGCTGCTGATCCTCTCGGGTTGGCCCAGTTCGGCCCCCTCGTCGGCCTCCCCTTCAGCCATACTCTCGGAGATCCGAGCCTTCTCAGACCGTTTGAGGATGTAGCGCCGATTGCCGACACGGTGATCACGACGCGGCCCGGCTCCACTGCGCTCGGAAAGGACACTGACGATGTCGTCGTCACACCTATCGAACCCACAAGGTGACGTGAATCCCGCGCCTACGAGGTGGTGGGGCGCAATGATCACCTGCGCTGTCGCGGTACCCCTTCTCGGGCCCGTCCTGTACGGTCTGCAGGCGCTTGCCCAGATGTCGGGTCTGAACGATGTGCCGCTGACGTGGGCGCCAGCGGTCCTGTGGTCTGTCGTAGCGCTGGCACTCGTTCTCGGAGCGAGAATGACACGGGAAGACCTTCGGACAAGTGGACGCTTCGCCGGACTTGCCAGCGCATTCATCGTGGTAGGAGCGGCGTTCTTCGGGATCCAGTCCCTTGATCCCGCGGGGCTGCTGTGAGGAGCGAGGTGACGACGGCACCCGTCTCGGTACTGCTGTCACTGTGCGCGTCGATACTCGCGAGCGTCCTGGGATACACGTGGTGGGCAAGGGAATCCCCCTCCGGCGCGATGGTCAGTTTTCTCCTACCCGCGATCATCGGAGCGTTGCTCCTCCCTTGGCGGCCGGCCCGAAGGCAGGGGATCGCGCTGATGCTCGGACCGTTGGTGGTGATCGCGACGTTCGTCGTGGGGATCGTCGGCATCGTTGTGGTGGGCGGCGCTTGGTCGGTGATTCAACGATGACGGCGGGCTCGAACACAGCGGGTGGTAACCATGCCAACCCGACGAAGTGGTGGACCGCAGGGGTCACATGTGCCCTCGCAGTACCGGTGTGGACGCTCGTGTTGGTCGGCGTGACCGCCGGGCTCGGAAATTCCGTGATCGATCTCGAGTGGTTCGGCCGCGGCGCACTGGCGGCTGTGTCGATCCTGTGCGGAGCGGCCTGCGCCGGACTCGCGTGGCGTATCCGAGGAACTGCACGCAACAGCGGGCGGTGGATCGGCGCTGCGGCCGCAATGTTGATTGTCGGACTACTCGTGTCGCTGGCAGGGGATGCGCTGTGATCGACGAGCTTAAGACTGCGCCCTGGACCGCGTTCGCCGCCCTGTGCGCGTCGATCCTCTGGTGCGGGCTGGTCCTTCTGGTCGTCCTCCCGGCTAACGAGGACGCCGCGGTGTGGTGCTTCCTCGCACCCGCCGTGGTGGGCGGTCTGTGTACTCCGTGGTCGGGGATCAGGCGGCAGGGGATAGGGCTGATCGCGGGGCCAGCAGTGATCGCCGCGACCTACGTCGTCGTAATAGTCGGCCTCGCTCTCGGGGGAGTGGTGATTGGCACCCTCGCCACGTGATCGGTCAGCGGTGGCGGTGGAACATCCCGGCGCCCAGCGCCCTCGTAGGGAGTGACAGTGCCGCCCGTCCGGGCGTTGGACTTCTGAGGAGCAGATGGTGCACCACACCAGGCACGCCGATGGATACCCTCTCGCCGTGAGAAGTGAGGCGCACGGCGCGGGACCGGCGCCGCGCACCGTCGTGGTCGGTGGGCCCTCGCCGGTCATCCTGTTCTTCTCGGTCCTCGGGCTGCTGGCGCTCGCGATCGTGTTCGTGGTGGGCTCCTGGACGATCGC
>NZ_JAUNRW010000120.1 GCF_030535495.1 Corynebacterium sp. | reverse complement strand
CGGGAACCTCTCGCCCCCGAGCGCAGTCCAATAGTGGCGACACCACAACCACCAAGGGGGACTTACGTTGCAGTACCGGGGGACAGACGTCGATCAGCTCATCGCCGCGGGGAACGGTCGGCTGGTCATCGGGGACGGGGCATCGCTTGAGGGCCTGCTCATCCCGAAGAGACTCAGCGAGGTGACCGTGGCATCGGCGGCCTACCTCGACCGCCCGCTCGAGGACCCGGCCGTCGCCGCCGAGATCACCCGGCACTACCACCAGGTCTCCGCGCAGCACGTCATCGCGCGGAACAAGGGCCGGCCGGAGGGGCTGATCACCTACACCGCCAGGCACCATCCGCGGAGACTGCGCTACGCGGCGGATGCCACCACAAGGGCCATCGCCCATCTCACCGAGAACCCGAAAGCGGTGGCCTGCCAGTTCAGCGCCGCGGCCCTGCTCGGGATCACGCATTTCGCAGATGCCGCCGATTCCGCCCTCTATGGCCCGTACTCCGCGCGGATCACCACGCATGCGCAGCAACCGACCCTGCGCCGGGCACCCCGCGGCCTGCCGACCT
The DNA here is from genome assembly GCF_030535495.1 of Corynebacterium sp. GTDB lineage: Bacteria > Actinomycetota > Actinomycetes > Mycobacteriales > Mycobacteriaceae > Corynebacterium. The sequence goes on along the minus strand of NZ_JAUNRW010000120.1, from coordinate 5,081 downwards.
GGAATCTCCACCTCGATGACCTCACCCTCACCGTCACCCCACCGATGCTCACGCTGGCCCACTGCCTGCGGGCCGTCCTCAACGGAGAACATGCCTGGCACGTGCCCGGCGGTCTGCCGCATACGGCCGCGACGGTCCGCGCGGTCCAGCTCATCGACCGCTACCGCCGGGAGTTCTCCCTCAGCGCCGACCACCTGACACAGGCGCTGGAAGGCCTGATCAACCGCCGCGCCCTGGACAGGCTGCTCCGGCTCACCGATGACGGAGCGGATTCCCCTCCCGAGACCCTCCTGCGCCTCATCGCCCGCCACGCGGCCCCCGAACTGCAGTGGGTGTCGCAGGTACCGGTGTACGCGGACGGCAGCGTCGGCACGCGCGACCCCGCGACGTCCCTGCTCACGGTCCTCGACCTCGCCTGCCTGGAACACCGCCGCTACCTCTACTATGACGGCGAGCACCACCTCGACCGGGCGCAGCGGGACAAGGACGCGCTCATCACCGCGCTCCTCAGCTCCGCGGGGTGGGTGGGAATCCGCGTCACCGCGGGCATGCTCGAAACAGTTCACCAGCTGAACGGCCTCATCAGGGTCCTAGTCAGTCCCGAGAACCACGCCGCCTGAGCGGGCCCGCCCTTACACTTGCCATCATGACGAAGAAGATTGCTGTTATCACCGGCGGCGGTACGGGCATCGGTGCCGCTGCCGCCGTCGCCCTCAGCGAGGACGGCTACCACGTGGTGGTGGCCGGTCGGCGCGTCGAGAAGCTCGAGGAGGTCGCAGCCCGCACCGGCGGCACCGCGATCCGGCTCGACGTCACCGACGACGCCTCCGTCGCCGCCTTCGCCGAGCAGGTCGCGGCGTTGGGCAACGTCGACGTCCTGGTGAACAACGCCGGCGGCGCCCACGGCCTGGACACCCTCCGTGAGGCCGACCTCGCGGACTGGCAGGTCATGTACGACACCAATGTGCTCGGTGTCGTTCGGGTCACCAAGGCGCTGCTGCCGCTTATCGACGCCGCCGAGGGCCTCATCATCAACATCGGCTCCATGGCCTCCTTCACCGCCTACCCGGGTGGCTCGGGCTACAACGCCGCCAAGTTCGGCCTGCGGGCGCTGACCCGCGCGTTCCGCCTGGAGGAGGTCGCCAACCCCATCCGCATCACCGAGATCGACCCGGGACGGGTGGCCACCGACTTCTCCCTGGTGCGCTTCAAGGGTGATGCCTCCAAGGCGGATGCCGTCTACGCCGACAAGCTCAACCTCACGGCTGAGGATGTCGCCGAGGCCATCCGCTGGGTGGCGTCCCTGCCGAAGCACATGAACATCGACACCATGAACATCATGCCGCGGGATCAGGCCTAGAATCTCCCGGCGTGACTGCCTCCGCCCTCCTCTCCCTGCTCCTCGTCTGGTTGGCGGCCATCGTCTCGCCGGGCCCGGACGTCATCCAGGTCATCCGCCTGGGGACCCGCTCGCGGGCGGCGGGAATGTGGGCTGCGGTGGGCGTGAGCACCGGCATCCTGGTGTGGATGTCCGCCTCCCTCCTCGGCCTGTCCGCGGTGGTCAGCGCGCGTCCCGGGGTGCTCGCCGCGCTGCAGCTGGCGGGCGGGGCCTACCTGCTGTGGATGGGGGTGGCAGCCGTGCGCTCCGGAGCGGCGGCACCCACCCCGACCACCCCGGCCGCGCATCCCGACAATGACCGCCTCAATTCCTGGCAGGCGTGGCGTATCGGGGCGGCCACCAACCTGGCGAACCCGAAGGCGCTCATCTTCTTCGGGGCTGTCTTCGCGCAGTTCATCCGCCCGGACATGGGTGCCGGATGGACGCTGACCATCCTGGTGGTGCTCATGGTCACCGCCCTGGCCTGGTTCCTGCTCCTGGCCCAGACGGTGCGCGGTATGGCCCGGTTGCTGGTGGCCAATGCGCGGATCGTCGATACGGTCAGTGGGTTGATGCTCATCGGACTGGCGCTGTGGATGCTGGTGGATGGTGTCCGTTCGCTGGCGGGCTAGACTGGGCGACCATGCACGCCCATGAGGTCGCGATCCGCGACGAGACGATCAAGCTCGGCCAGTTCATCAAGCTCGCCAGCCTGGTGGCCACCGGCGGTGAGGCCAAGGAGGTCATCGCCAACGGAGAGGTCACGGTCAATGGTGAGCCCGACACCCGCCGCGGCCGCACGCTGCGCCACGGGGATGTCGTGTGCATCGCCGGGCAGTGCGCGCGCGTGACGGCGGCCGCCGAGGACGAGGACGACTACTTCGACGAGGCCACCGCCGATGATGATTTCGATCCCGAAAAGTGGAGGAACCTCTAGATGCCCGCATTCGAGGCCGTCGGCGGCATGCCGTACTGGATTGACCTGACCACCTCTGACGTGCGGAAGTCCGCGCACTTCTACTCGCAGCTGCTCGGCTGGGAGATCGAGGGCGAGACCTACCGCCTGGCGCGTATCCAGGGCCTGCCGGTGGCCGGGTTCATTCCGCAGCCGGAGGAGGGGGGCGCCTTCCCGGACACGTGGATCACCCACTTCCTCGCCGACGACATCGACGGCCAGGTCGCACAGGTCGCCCGCCTCGGTGGCCGGGTGCTGGTGGAGCCGACCGAGGTCGGTATCGGCCGGATGGCCGTGCTTGTCGACGCCGCCGGCGCCCTGTTCGGACTCGTCGAACCGGGCGGCGAGGATGCGTTCATCGCCGCCGGTGAGCCCGGTACCCCGGTCTGGCATGAGCTCACCGCCACCGCCGGTTTCGAGGACGCGATCGACTTCTACCACGGCCTGCTCGACTGGGAGCTCGTCTCCATGGAGGCCAGCGAGGACCTCACCTACACCACCGCCGTCGTCGAGGGCGCGCCCTTCGCCGGCATCTGGAAGGCGGACGGGGTCTTCCCGCCGCAGGTCCCCAGCTTCTGGCAGTCCTACCTGGGCGTGGTCGACATGGACGCCGCCGTCGCGCGGGTTCCGGAACTCGGTGGTGAGATCATCACCGCTCCCTGGGAGTCCGAGTTCGGCCGCCTGTGCCGTATCGCCGATCCGACCGGCGCCGTGGTGGTGCTCTGCGAGGTCGAGGAGTACGTCGAGCAGGACGTCCATGAGTCCGACCCTCTCGACCTGTGAGGAGGCGGTCCTCGCGGTCGTCGATAAGCTCGCACCGGGTGAGGTGACCACCTACGGTGACATCGCCGCGGCGGTGGGCACCGGGCCGCGCCAGGTGGGGCGGATCATGGCGGAGCACGGGCACCTCACAGCCTGGTGGCGGGTGGTGCGCGCCGACGGGTCCTCGCACGATCCCGCGCGTTCCGTCCCCCACTGGGACGCGGAGGGGATTCCGCACAACGGGCGGGCCGTACGCTGGTCCGACTATTCTCGGGAACCATGACTACCGTTCGTGCCTGGGGCACCCCCGGTTTCGCCCAGCCCCTCGAGCCCGTGACCATCGAGCGTCGCGTCCCGCGCGCCGATGACGTGCGCATCCGCATCGAGTTCGCCGGCATCTGCCACTCGGACATCCACACCATGCGCGGTGATTGGGGAGAGCGTGCCTATCCGCTGGTCCCGGGGCATGAGATCGTGGGCGTCGTCGAGGAGATCGGCCCCGAGGTGGACTCCTTCCGAGTCGGCGAGCGCGTCGGTGTCGGGTGCTTCGTGGATTCCTGCGGCACCTGCCACCCGTGTGAGCTGGGGGAGATCTCCTACTGCGAGGAGGGCCCGACCGTCACCTACGGTGGCCTCGACCGCGTGTCGGGCGAGATCACGCAGGGCGGTTACGCGCAGGAGATCGTGGTGCGCGAGGCCTTCGTCGTGCGCATCCCGGAGGGGCTGGATCCCGCGGCGGCCGCCCCGCTGCTGTGCGCGGGCATCACCACCTACTCGCCGCTGCGGCACTGGGGTGTCGGCCCCGGCTCGCGGGTCGGCATCATCGGCATGGGCGGGCTCGGGCATGTGGGTGTGAAGATCGCGGCCGCCATGGGCGCCGAGGTCACCGTCTTCTCCCATTCCACCGCCAAGCGCGCGGACGCGCTGCGCTTCGGTGCGGTGCGCCATGTCTCCACCGCGGACGGACTGCCGGAGGACCTGCACCGCCACTTCGACCTGCTGCTCAACACCGTCTCCGTCGACCTGGACACCGCAGCCTGCCTGGAACTGCTGCGTTTCGACGGCGCCCTCGTCCAACTCGGTCTCCCCGGCGCCCCGCTCGCCGCGCCGGCGCGCATGTTCACGCAGGCCCGCCGCTCGCTGAGCGGCTCGCTCGTCGGCGGCATCCGGGAGACCCAGGAGATGCTGGACTTCTGCGCCGCGCACGACATCACCGCCGAGATCGAGCTTATCGACGCCCCCGCCATCAACACCGCCTACGACCGCACCATCGCCTCCGACGTCCGCTACCGCTTCGTCATCGACGCCACCACCTTCTGATGTCCACCGCGCTGAGCAACCGACCGCGCCTGACGGCCCGCGGGTGGCGCTACGTCATCGGCCGGGTGCTCCGCGAATTCTGGTTGGGCGGTGGCCCCGACCTGGCGGCCAAGCTCACCTTCTTCACCGTGTTGTCCTTCGCCCCCACCATCCTGGCCGTCTACTCCCTGGCCACGGTGGGTCTGGCGAACAACGCCCGGCTGGTGGAAGACCTCACGGGGGAGTTCATCGCCGAGTTCATTCCGGGTGAATACCAGGACACGGTGCGCGGCATCATCGACATGGTCATCGGTTCCCAGGCCGGTGGTGTCGTCGGTGTCGTCGTCGGTGTGACCATCGCCCTGTGGTCGGCCTCGGCCTACGTGCGGGCGTTTTCCCGCACGGCGAACACGGTCTACGACCAGATCGAGGGACGATCCCTCATTCGCCTGTGGGCCACGATGTTCCTGCTCACCTTCGCGCTGCTCATCGGCGTGGTCACCATCCTCGTGTCGATCATGCTCAACGAGACGGTGGTCAGCGCCACCCTGGGGCAGGTCGCCGAACCCCTCGGCCTCGGCGGGACCCTCGACTTCCTGCTCGGTGTCTTCCTCCCCGTGTGGCGGTGGGTGAAGTGGCCGATCATCTTCGGGATGGCGGCGGTGGTCATCGCGATGCTCTACTACT
>NZ_JAUNRW010000119.1 GCF_030535495.1 Corynebacterium sp. | reverse complement strand
AACCCCCAACCTTCTGATCCGTAGTCAGATGCTCTATCCGTTGAGCTACGGGCGCGCGGAGACGAGAGGATTCGAACCTCCGGCCCGCCGCAAAGCAGGCAACTCCTTAGCAGGGAGCCCCATTCGGCCACTCTGGCACGTCTCCAGCCGCACACCTAAAAGGTGCAACTGCAGGAATCCTACCCGTCGGACGCCAGCAGAGCCAAACCGCCTAGAATCAGCCGCATGATCCGCCCTGACCTCGCCGCCCTGCCCTCCTACGTTCCCGGAAAGCGCCAGCCCGACGCGCTCAAGCTCTCCTCGAACGAGGTGGCCACCGCTCCCCTGCCCGCGGCGGTGGAGGCGATGACCGAGGCGGCCCGCAACGCGAACCGCTACCCGGACATGTTCGCCACGGATCTCCGACTGGCGCTCGCCGAGCATCTCGAGCTCGCTCCGGAACAGGTCGCGGTCGGGTGCGGCTCCTCCGCCCTGTGCCAGCAGCTGGTGCAGATCACCGCCGGACCCGGCGATGAGGTCATCTTCGCGTGGCGCAGTTTCGAGGCGTACCCGATCTTCGCCCAGATCGTCGGCGCGACCCCGGTTCCGGTCCCGCTTCTCCCAGACGGCCGCCACGACCTCGACACCATGGCCGACTCCATCACCGAGCGCACGAGGCTCATGTTCCTGTGCAACCCCAACAATCCCTCCGGCGCGGTGATCACGGAGACCGAGTTCCACGCCTTCATGGCCCGCGTTCCGCAGGATGTGCTCGTCGGGCTCGACGAGGCCTACTTCGAGTACAACCGGGCGGACGACACCGTGATCGGCACCGAGGCGATCGCGCAGTACCCCAACGTGGTGGGCCTGCGGACGTTCTCCAAGGCCTACGGCCTGGCCGGGGTGCGGGTGGGATACGCGTTCGGCCCTGCCGCCATCATCGCCGCCCTGAACAAGGTCTGCATCCCCTTCGGGGTCAGCGCCGTCGCCCAGGCGGGAGCGGTCGCCAGCCTGGGCAGCGCCGATGAGCTGCTGGAACGCACCGAGGAGACCGTGGCACAGCGTGACCGCGTCGCCGCCGCCCTGGGGACCCACCGCAGCCAGGCCAACTTCGTCTGGCTGCCGGGGGTGGATTCGCTGGAGATCGCCGAGCGTCTCGCCACCCAGGGCGTGCTCGTGCGCGCCTTCCCGGAGGGTGTGCGTATCACCGTGACCACCGAGGACGAGGCCGACCAACTGCTGGCGGCCTGGGAGAAGGTCGGGCTGTAGATCATGATCCGTTTCCTGCTGAGCATCATCACCACGGCGATCGCGCTGTACTTCGTCACCCGCATCGTGCCGGGAATCTCGATCCACCCCGAGGATGACCCGTGGGCTTTCATCTGGGTGGCCGTGCTCTTCATGGCGGTCAACGCCATTGTCGGTCCGGTCGTCCACGCCCTGGGCGCCCCGTTGACGGTGCTCACGCTCGGCATTTTCGTGCTGGTGATCAACGCCGTGCTGTTCATGATCACCGGCTGGCTGTCCGACGCACTGGGGCTGGGCCTGCAGGTCGACGGATTCTTGGCGGCGCTGGCGGGGGCTGTCGTCATGGGTGTGGCCACGTGGGTGATGGGTTTGATCACGAGCATGGTCGCACCGCGGCGCTGAACCTGACACAGACAATGCCGCGGGACATACCGTGAGGTATGCCCCGCGGCATCACAGCTGCGGAGACGGCGGGATTTGAACCCGCGGAGGTGTGACCCTCGCTGGTTTTCAAGACCAGTGCATTCGGCCGCTCTGCCACGTCTCCATGCCCGGATCACCTTACCCGAGCCACCCCTGCCCCTGGAATTTCCCTACCCTGGGGTGCCATGAAGGCTATTCAGTTGACCAATCCGGACGATCCCCGCTCCCTGGAGCTCCTCGACACCGACACCCCGCAGCTCAAGGACGGTGAGGTGCTGGTCAAGGTCCACGCCGCCGGTGTCAACCGCGCCGACCTGCTGCAGGCCGCCGGCAAGTACCCGCCGCCGCCGGGCGCGTCGGAGATCATCGGCCTGGAGTGCGCCGGAGTCATCGAGGACCCGGGCACCACCGGCCGCGAGCAGGGCGAGGAGGTCGCCTGCCTGCTGTCCGGCGGCGCCTACGCCGAGTACGTCGCCGTGCCGGAGGGCCAGCTCCTGCCCATACCGGAGGGCTACTCCCTGACGGAGGCCGCCGCAGTGGTGGAGGTCGCCTGCACCGTGTGGTCGAACCTGGGCATGCTCGCCGGCCTGCGCGAGGGCCAGACGGTGCTGCTCCACGGCGGTGCGGGTGGCATCGGCACCTTCGCCATCCAGCTGTGCAAGCAGCTCGGCGCAACGGTCGCGGTGACGGCGGGCAGCGCGGAGAAGCTCGAGACCTGCCGGGAGCTGGGGGCGGACATCCTCATCAACTACCGCGAGCAGGATTTCTCGGAGGAGCTCAAGGGCCGCTGCGATGTCATCCTCGACATCATGGGCGCGAAGTACCTCAAGCAGAACCTGCGCGCCCTCAACGAGGACGGCCAGCTCGTCATCATCGGCATGCAGGGCGGTGTGAAAACGGAGATCAACCTCGGCGCCCTGCTTCCGCGCCGCCTGTCCATCCGCGGCACGACGCTGCGCGCCCGCTCCCGGGAGGGCAAGGCGGAGGTCGTGCGTTCCACGATCGAGAACGTGTGGCCCCTGCTTGACGACGCCCGCGTCACCCACCACATCCACGCCACCTTCCCGCTGGCCGAGGCGGCAGCGGCCCACGAGCTGCTCGATTCCGGCGAAGTCACCGGAAAAATCGTGCTGGAGGCCTGATCCGCTCAGGCCAGTGACGCGACGACCCGGGTGAGGTGCTCGAGGTCGTGGCGGGTGGTCACGGGGCTCAGGGACACGGTCACCGCCCCGCCGACCTCGTCCACCCCCATGTCCGCTGCCAGTGCGGAGTCCGGCAGCACGGTCGTCACCAGGCCGTTGTCCAGCAGTCTCTGGTGCACGGTGGTGGCGGGCACGCCCCGGACCGCGAAGCTCAGGCGGGGGATGCGGTCGCCCTGCCCACCGTCACCGGCTTCCCCGGAGACACCGAGGATGTGCACCGCGGACAACGGGTGGAGCAGGTGCAGCAGCTCCCGGGTCAGGGCCGACAGGTACTCGGACAGCTGGCCCATGGAGTGCTGCAGGCGGGTCCGCCGCGTGCCGCCGGATTCCGCCAGGTCAGCCAGGTGGTCCACCACTGCCGGGACTCCACCGGCCAGGCCCGGCGCCACCGTCATCTCCCCCAGCGGGTCGATGCGGCGGAACATCGCGGTGTCCCGGAACACCAGGGCCGCGACCTGCGGACCGCCGATCTGGGCGACGTCGAGGGCGACGATGTCCGCGTCCCACTCCGCCACGTCGAGGGGGCGGTAAGGGAGGTAGGCGCTGGCGTCGACAAGCACCCACGCCCGGGAGCGGGACCGGGTGTGCTCGACGATCTCGCCGACCGGAGCGACGGTTCCCAGGCGGGAATGCGCCGCCGACAGGGCCACGAGGCGGGTCGAGCCGTCGACCAGCTGGCGGTACTGGGAGGCCGGCAAGGTCGCCGTACCCAGATCGGGGTGTGCCCGACGAACCGTCCCACCGAGCTCGACGAAAGGCCCGGTCAGCGTCGTATCATCCAGACCGGAAAGCACCACCGAGGAGGTGCGTCGCAGCAGCGGGCGCATGGCCCTGGCCAACCGCTGGTAGAGAAGGGACAGGTCAGAGCCCAGAATCACCCGGTCCGGTGTCGCGCAGCAGAGGTCGGCGACGGCGAGGCGGGCGTCGTCGATAAGCGCATCCCCCTGGAGCCGACCGGGTGCATGCACCCGCGAATGAGAACCCGTGGGGGCCTCCACCTCGACCATGGCACTCGCCAGCCGAAACGACCGCGCCACCGCCGCCGAGACCCGTTCCGGGACCTGCGGGCACTGGTGCGCGTTGAGGTAGGTCCATCCATCGCCGAGGGACAGATACTGCCCCCGCACCTTGGCGACGTCATAGACCATTCCACCTTCTCCTTTCGACACGTCCGTCCAGTATGCCCCTTCCAGGCCGCGGAGGCACCATCGCCCCCGCCCTGGGCAATAACCCCCGTAACCCCAGGTGAGAGGCCCTGTGCCTACCCCGCAGCGTAGCCGATCTCACACCGAATTCACAGACGGCGACGCGACCGGTGCGCGATGCCCACCAACGGCGCACACGGGGATAGGGTGGTCTGTGTGCAGGAACCATCCCCGATCCGAGAACAGCTGCGTGCCGACGTCGCCCGCATGACCACCAGCGCCGTCACCGACCCGCCGGCCTCCCAGTCCCAGACCTTCGCCGCCGCCTGGCGCGATCTGGTCCGCGGATTCCGGCAGCACGAACTGTGGCTCCAGCTCGGCTGGCAGGACATCAAACAGCGCTACCGCCGCTCCACACTGGGCCCGCTGTGGATCACCATCGCGACCGGTGTTATGGCGCTCGCCCTCGGCCTGCTGTACTCGATGCTCTTCCAGATCCCGCTGGCGGATTTCCTGCCGCACGTCACCGTCGGCCTCATCATGTGGGGCTTCATCTCCGGGTGCATCAAGGACGGCGCGGAGATCTTCATCGACAACGAGGGCCTGATCAAGCAGCTCCCCTCGGCGCTGAGCGTGCACGTCTACCGCCTGGTGTGGCGCCAGGCCCTGTTCCTGGCGCACAACCTGGTCATCTGGGCGGTGCTCATGATGATCTTCCCCCGCCCCCTGGGGTGGGACCTGCTGCTGACGATCCCGGCGATGGCGCTGCTTGTCATCAACGGCGTGTGGGTGACCATGTTCTTCGGCATCGTGGCCACCCGTTACCGCGATGTCGCCCCGCTGCTCGAGGCCATGGTGCAGCTGCTCTTCTACGTCACGCCCATCGTGTGGACCACCCAGACCCTCAAGGAGCAGGGCGGGGACATCGCCCAGCGGGCACTGCTGGCGGAGATCAACCCGCTGTTCCACTACATGGAGATCATCCGCGCGCCCATGATCGGCCAGCCCCTGGCCGCCTACCACTGGTGGATCGTCCTGGCGTGTACCGCCGTCGGCCTCGTGCTCTCGCTGCTGGCGATGAAGCAGTGGCGTTTCCGCGTGAGCTACTGGGTCTAGGAGGACTTCCATGGTTTCCATCGACACCTACAACGCATGCGTCGACTTCCCCATCTTCGATGCCAAGTCACGCTCCATGAAGAAGGCCTTCCTGGCCACCGCCGGCGGCGCCATCGGCCGCAACTCGGACAACACCGTCGTCGTCGAGGCGCTCAAGGACATCAATCTGCACCTGCGCGAGGGCGACCGTGTGGGCCTGGTCGGCCACAACGGCGCCGGCAAGTCCACGCTCCTGCGACTGCTCTCGGGCATCTACGAGCCCACCCGCGGCTCCGCGCACATCCGCGGCCGCGTGGCACCCGTCTTCGACCTGGGCGTGGGCATGGACCCGGAGATCTCCGGTTACGAGAACATCATCATCCGCGGCCTCTTCCTCGGCCAGACCCGCAAGCAGATGAAGGCGAAGATCGACGAGATCGCCGAATTCTCCGAGCTCGGCGAGTACCTCAACATGCCGCTGCGCACCTACTCCACCGGCATGCGCGTGCGCCTGGCCCTCGGCGTGGTCACCTCCATCGAGCCCGAGATCCTGCTTCTCGACGAAGGCATCGGCGCCGTCGACGCCGCCTTCATGGCCAAGGCCCGCGTCCGCCT
>NZ_JAUNRW010000024.1 GCF_030535495.1 Corynebacterium sp. | reverse complement strand
GGAGCTGCGACTTTATAGTTCTTTATAATTCGGCGAATTATAAAGAGGTATAAAGACCTACCTGCTCAAACTGAAGTGCCCCTCCGCCTGCTCCGCCTCGTGCTCCGGACCCAGGGGAATCCCGGTGCGATCGCGCAGGGCGGCCGCCGCCAGCAGCCCGACGAACGTGGCCACCAGCAGATAGGCGGTGACACCCACAGTGGACCCGGTGGCCTGCACCACGGCCGCGGCGATCGTCGGGGCGAAGGCCCCGCCGAGCACCGAACCCAGCGCGTAGGTGATCGAGGCGCCGGAGCCGCGGACCGAGGCCGGGAACAACTCCGCGTACATCGCCGCCTGCTGGCCGTAGGTCACCCCCAGCCCCACGCCGAGCAGCAGCATCGCCGGCCACAGCAGGCCGTTGCCCACCAGCGGGAACAGCGCGGCCGCGGCCACGGCCTGGATGAGAAAGCCCACCAGGTAGGTGCGGCGGCGCCCGATCCGGTCGGAGATGCCACCCGCCAACACCCCGGAGATGAGCCAGGTGACGGCTGCACCGGTGACGGCCCACAGGACGTCGCCACGCTCCATGCCCAGGTCATTGACGGCCCAGCTCTGCACGTAGCCACCGGCGATCATGTACCCCACCACGCCGTTGCCGGCGAAGACGAGCGCGCCCACGAACACCACCGGGAAGTAGTTGCGCAGCAGCTCCCCCAGCGGGTTGGCCTGCTTCTTCTTCTCCGCGATCTCGGCGAACACCGGGGACTCGTCCACTCCGGAGCGGATCCAGAACCCCAGGATCATCAGCACGATGGACAGCAGGAAGGGCACGCGCCAGCCCCACTCCAGGAAAGCGTCACCCGGGGCGATCATGCTCATGAGCGCGAGCATGCCGGAGGACATGAGCAACCCCGCCGGCGCCCCGGCCTGCGGCCCGGCCCCGAACAGACCCCGCTTCTCGACGGGCGCGTGTTCCACCGCCAGCAGCACCGCCGAGCCCCATTCGCCACCGGCCGAAATGCCCTGGATGATGCGGAAAAGCACGAGCAGCAGCGGGGCGACGATGCCGATCGTGTCATAGGTGGGCAGCAGGCCGATGAGGGTGGTCGCGCCGCCCATGGCCAGCAGCGTCACCATGAGCACCACGCGGCGGCCGACGATGTCGGAGAAGTGCCCCGCCAGCACCGCGCCGAAGGGGCGGAAGAGGAAGGACAGGCCGACGGAGAGGAAGCTGACGATGGTCGCCATTCCCGGGTCGAGGTCCCCGAACATCACCTGGTTGAAGACCAGTCCGGCCACAGCGGCATAAAGGAAGAAGTCATACCACTCGATGGCGGTGCCGATGGTGGTGGCGGCCACGACCCGGCGGTCGTCTCGTCTCTGCATGAGCAAGCACACTACCGTGGGAGAGATGAAAGAACTCGCCTCTGTGGACGATCTCTCCCCCGGGTCGACGAAGCTTGTCGACGACGGCCTCCTCCTCGTCCGCGACCTCAGCGGCGAGTTCCACCTCATCGCGGACCGCTGCCCCCACGTGGGCTGGTCACTGTCCGGCGGATCCCTTCACGACGATGCCGTCATCGAGTGCCCTCTGCACCATGGTCTGTGGTGTCTGCGGGACGGCGAGCCGGTCCGCTATCCGGCGCGGGTGCCGATGACCGTGTATCCCGTGACGGTCCGCGATGGTCGGGTGTACCGTCCTCCCGCCGCAGAGTAGCGATGTGCACCGTCACCCCCAGGGCGATGAGCGGCAGGATGAGCGCCGGAATTGTGTAGCCCGACCAGGCGAGGTACCCGGCCGACAGTGCGATGGAGATCCACAGGCCCACGATGGTGCGCGTCTTGTGGGCCCGCGTCATCGTGTGGTTGTGGTAGTTGCTGATGTAGGTCCCCAGCACCCGGTGATTCACCAGGTAGGTGTGCAGACGCTGTGAGCTGCGCGCGAAACAGAAGGCGCTGAGGAGCAGAAACGGGGTCGTCGGCAGCAGAGGCAGCGCGATGCCGAGGACACCGAGTACGAGACTGAGGCAACCGACCAGCAGAAGAAGCGGGCGCAGCATCGGGCTCATGTGGCCAGTCTACGGGGGCCTACTACACTGCTTAACCATGACGAACCCGAGCGATTCCACCCCCGCGTTCCGCTACACTCCGCAGCTGGCCAATGACATCGAGCGCAGCTGGCAGCAGTACTGGGTGGACAACGGCACCTTCAACGCCCCGAACCCGGTCGGCGACCTGGCCACCGATGAGGCGCTGCCGACCGACAAGCTCTTCGTCCAGGACATGTTCCCCTACCCCTCCGGTGCCGGCCTGCACGTCGGGCACCCGTTGGGGTACATCGCCACGGACGTCTACGCCCGTTTCCACCGCATGATGGGCAAGAACGTCCTGCACACGCTCGGTTACGACGCCTTCGGTCTGCCCGCCGAGCAGTACGCCATCCAGACCGGCACGCACCCGCGCACCACCACCATGGCCAACATCGAGAACATGCGCCGCCAGCTCGACGCCCTCGGCCTGGGCCATGACCGCCGCCGTTCCATCGCCACCACCGACCCGGAGTACTACCGATGGACGCAGTGGATCTTCCTCAAGATCTACAACTCCTGGTTCGACGAGGCCCAGCAGAAGGCGCGTCCCATCGAGGAGCTCTACCCGCTGCTCGAGTCCGGCGAGCTGCGCACCCGCGACGGACGGGAGTACGGGGAGCTCGGTGACGTCGATAAGCGTGCGGCCGTGGACGCCTTCCGCCTCGTGTACCGCTCGAACTCCATGGTCAACTGGTGCCCCGGCCTGGGCACCGTGCTGGCGAATGAGGAGGTCACCGCGGACGGCAAGTCCGAGCGCGGCAACTTCCCGGTCTTCCGCAAGAACCTCTCGCAGTGGATGATGCGCATCACCGCCTACTCCGACCGCCTCATCGACGACCTCGAGCTGCTCGACTGGCCGGAGAAGGTCAAGTCCATGCAGCGCAACTGGATCGGCCGCTCCCGCGGCGCGGAGGTGGACTTCGACGCCGACGGCCACACCATCCGCGTGTTCACCACCCGCCCCGACACCCTCTTCGGCGCCTCCTACATGGTGCTCGCGCCTGAGCACGAGCTTGTCGACGCCCTGACTGCGGACGTGTACGAGGACGGCGTCGATAAGCGCTGGACCTTCGGCGCTTCCTCGCCGCGCGAGGCCGTCGATGCTTATCGACGCGCCATCGCCGCCAAGTCCGACGTCGAGCGCCAGGAGAACAAGGACAAGACCGGCGTCTTCCTCGGCTCTTTCGCCACCAACCCGGTCAACGGCGCGCAGATCCCGGTGTTCATCGCCGACTACGTCCTCACCGGCTACGGCACCGGCGCCATCATGGCCGTCCCCGCCCACGATGACCGCGACTACGAGTTCGCCACCGTCTTCGGCCTGCCCATCCTCGAGGTCGTCGCCGGCGGCGACATCACCGAGGCCGCCTGGACCGGCGACGGCACCCTGGTCAACTCCGCCAACCAGGAGGGCCTGGACATCAACGGCCTGGGCAAGGCCGAGGCCATCGAGCGCACCATCGCGTGGCTGGTGGCCGAGGGGCGCGGCGTGGAGAAGATCCAGTACAAGCTCCGCGACTGGCTGTTCGCCCGCCAGCGCTACTGGGGCGAGCCCTTCCCCATCGTCTACTCCGCCGACGGCACCGCCCACGCGCTGCCCGAAGAAATGCTGCCCATCGAGCTGCCCGAGGTGGAGGACTACAAGCCCGTCTCCTTCGACGCCGACGACGCCGACTCCGAGCCGCAGCCGCCGCTGGCCAAGGCGAAGGAGTGGGTCGACGTCGAACTCGACCTCGGCGACGGTGTGCAGACCTACACCCGCGACACCAACGTCATGCCGCAGTGGGCCGGTTCCTCCTGGTACCAGCTGCGCTACATCGACCCGACCAACGACGACGCCCTCGTCGACATCGAGAACGAGCGTTACTGGACGGGCCCGCAGTTCGACGGCGACTGCGGCGGTGTCGACCTCTACGTCGGCGGCGTCGAGCACGCCGTGCTGCACCTGCTCTACTCCCGCTTCTGGCACAAGGTCCTCTTCGACCTCGGCTACGTCACCTCCGTCGAGCCCTACCGCCGCCTGTACAACCAGGGCTACATCCAGGCCTACGCCTACACCGACGCCCGCGGTGTCTACGTCCCGGCCGAGGAGGTCGTCGAGCGCGACGGAACGTTCTTCCACGGTGACGAGGAGGTCACCCAGGAGTACGGCAAGATGGGCAAGTCCCTGAAGAACGCCGTCGCCCCGGATGAGATCTGCGAGAACTACGGCGCCGACACCCTCCGCGTGTACGAGATGTCCATGGGCCCGCTCGACACCTCCCGCCCCTGGGCCACGAAGGATGTCGTCGGTGCGCAGCGTTTCCTCCAGCGCCTGTGGCGCCTGGTGGTCAACGAGGAGACCGGCGACGTGCTCACCGAGCCGCTGGAGCTCAGCGACGAGGACAACAAGCAGCTGCACCGCACCATCGCCGGCGTGCGCGACGACTACGACAACCTGCGCGTGAACACCGTCGTGGCCAAGCTCATCGAGTACGTCAACTACCTCACCAAGACCTACCCGGATGCCGTGCCCACCGCCGCCGTCGAGCCGCTGGTCATCATGGTCGCGCCCGTGGCCCCGCACATCGCGGAGGAGCTGTGGAAGCGCCTCGGCCACACCACGACCGTCGCGTTCCAGGCCTTCCCCACGTTCGATGAGAAGTGGCTGGTCGACGACGAGATCGAGCTGCCCGTCCAGATCAACGGCAAGGTCCGCGCACGCGTGAATGTCCCGGCCGACGCCTCCCAGGAGGACGTCATCGCCCGGGTCCTCGAGGAGCCGCGCGTGGCGGCGGCCGTGGAGGGCAAGAACCTGATCAAGCAGATCGTGGTGCCCGGCCGAATGGTCAACCTCGTGGTTAAGTAGGCGCATGCACCAGGCCGCACGCGCGGTGGCGGCGGCCACCGACACCGTCTTCGGACTCATGGGCAACGGCAATGCCGTTCTCATCCGGGAGCTTGCCGCACTCGGCATCGACCTCATCTCGGTGCGCCACGAGGCCGCCGCCGTCGCCGCGGCCGATGCCTTCCACCGCGCGACGGGTCGCCTCGCGGTGGCCACCACCACCTATGGTCCGGGTTTCACCAACGCACTGACCCCGCTTATCGACGCCGCCCTCTCCCGCACCCCGCTCCTCTACCTCGCCGGCAGCACCGCCGGGGTGGACCATGAGGCGCTGGTGGCCGCCTGCGGGGTGCGCGTGGAGCAGGATGTCTCGGTGGCCGCGGAGTATGCCCTGCGGGAGAGCGCGCCCGTGGTCGTTTTCCTGCCCTTCCACAAGCCCGCGCCGGCTGCCGACCAGGGGGATGTCACCCGTCGCCTCGAGGACGCAGAGCACCCCCTCATCCTCGCCGGACGGGGAGCCGTGGGGATGCGCTCCGAGGTGATCGCACTGGCGCAGGCCTTGCGCGCCGATGTGGCCACCACGGCGCCTGCCAAGGGCTTCTTCCACGGTGTCGAGGGCGTGCGTGACCTGGGGATCTGCGGCGGATTTGCGGCCCCGGCGGCGCGCCTGGAGATGCGCTCGGCGGACGTGGTGCTGGCGGTCGGGGCCTCCCTCAACCGCTTCACCCTCATGCACTCCTTCCGTGCCGACGCCCACGTCATCCAGCTCGATCCCCACGCGCCGACATCCCCGCGCGTGGACTCGGTGGTCGCGGAGCTGCCGAGGGTGGAGGGTGGTGTCGGCAAGCAGCGGTCCCCGGTGCGTATCACGCATCATCCCGGTGACGTCCTGTGTGCCGACGGACGCCTCGACCCGCGCAGCCTCTTCACCCGGCTGAACGAGGTTCTGCCTGCGGAGCGGATCGTCGTCACCGACGGCGGCCACTTCATCGCCTGGCCGTGCATGTACCTCGACGTTCCCGGCCCGGACCACCTGGTGCTGGTGGGAACGGGTTTCGAGTCCATCGGGCTCGGCTTCGGTTCTGCCGTCGGTGTCATCGAGGCCGCCGGGCAGCGGCTCACCGTGCTGGTCACCGGTGACGGCGGTGGGCTCATGGCCCTGGCCGACGCGGAGTCGGTGGTCCGTCGGACCCGGGACACCGGCGGGCGCTGCCTCATCGTGGTGGTCAACGACGCCGCCTACGGCGCGGAGATCCATCAGTACGCGTGGCAGGGCGTGCCGGAGGCGGCGATGCTGATACCGGAGGTGGACTTCACGGCCGTGCTCGGTGCCCTCGGTGCGCAGGGTTGTGTGGTGCGCACGTTGGAGGATCTGGCGGTGGCCGAGTCGTGGCTGGCGTCCGGGGAGCCGGGCACGTGGGTGCTCGACTGTCGGGTCTCGCGATCGGTGGTGGCTCCTTTCCTGGCCCGTGAATAGTGCGCAGCTGCGCACTCTTCAGCCGGTCTGACCAGCGATGATGTCGTCAAAGGAGTCCGTGTTCTCCCGGTGCTCCGGTAGCTGGTCGTCGTCGTGGACATCGCGGACGGGCTGCCGGTTGCTGGCGGAGGTGAAGGACTCGCCGCCGGGGAAACGGAAGCGGAGGAGCGTGGCATCGCGCGGGTCGGGGGCGATGGTCAGTTCCCCGTTGCCGACCATGGTGTGGTGCAGTGAACACAGCGGAATGAGGTTGTCCAGGTCGGTGGCTCCTCCGGATGCCCAGTCGAGGATGTGGTGGAACTCCAGCCAGCGGGTGTGATCACACCCCGGTGCGGCACAACGGTGGTCCCAGCGGGTGAGCAGCACCTTCTCCTGCGCGCGACCGACGAGGCGGGAGGTGCGGCCCAGGTTGAGGATCCGCCCGCCGGCACCCCGGATCTGGACCGCCAGGAAGCCGTTGATGATGCTGCGCAGCAGCTCCTTGCCCTCGGCGCCGGGTTGGCCGGGAAGGCGGGCGTTGTCGTCGGTGTCGATGATGATGTTGACCTGGGCGCCGGGGGCGGTGGTCTGTGCCTCCGGGTTGGTGCGTGCCAGGCGCAGGAGGCTGAGAAAGGAGCCGATCATGCTGGTGGCCAGGGGGGTGCCGAAACGGGTGGTGGAGGAGTCGGTCCCCTGGGAGAGTTCCGCAGCCTTGAGGGTGGCGAGAAACTCGGCGCCGTTCTCCGGGTCGAAGGTGCCCCAGAAGCGCACTCCCCCGGTCTCCTGGTCCACGGTCACCGACATCGAGTTCCTGGCCCTGCGCTTCTTTCCGTCGGTGCGCGGGCGTCCGGCGAGCAACGTCTCCAGCTCGCTCAGCGTGTGGTCGAGAGCGAGGCGGACGAGCTCCGTCTCGTTGTCCGCGGTCAGATACGGCAGGAGCAGGCGCACCTGGGAATAGTTGAGGTCGCCGGTGGAGAAACGGTCGGTGAGCTGCAGGAAGTTGCGCAGACGACGGGCGACGTTGAGGTATTCGTAGGCGGTGCGACGGGAAATGTCCTGGGTGCGGGTCACCCACGCGATGGTGCCCGCCTTGCCCCCCAGTCCGCGCTCGTCGAACTCGGCGAGGTGGATGAGGAAGGATGCCTTGTGGATGGACAGGGAGCGGTGGGCGGAGGTGATGGTCCGGGACAGTTGGCGGTCGGTGAGTGTTGCGATGGCGGTGAGCATGTGGTCCCCCAGGTGTTCGAATTAACGTTCGATCATGCTCACCATAGCAACGACCCCGGACATGGCTATTCTGTCAGATGAAATGCCAGGTCAGGTCCCCTAAAGTGTGCGCAGCCGCGCACTCGGTCACAGCCCCTTGAGCACGTCGTTGAACGCCTCGGTGCTCGACGGGTGCGTCCAGATTCCATCGCGAAGATCCTCCGCTGTGAGACCGGCGCGCATCGCCAGGGCCACCATGTTGATCAGCTCCTGGGAATCAGTGCACCACAGCTGGGCGCCGAGGATCTCGTGGGTGGAGGCGTCGAGAAGGAAGGTGATGCGGCCGTCGGTGATGCCGAGGGTCTTCGGCCGCGGCATGGCGGCGATGTCGGCGACCTTCTTCGACAGGACGCGAACCTCGTGGCCGGCCTCCTCGGCCTCCTGTCGCGTCATGCCCACCGTGGACAACGGAGGGGTGAGGAAGGTGGTGGTGGGTACGGCCACGCGCTGGTCGGTGCCGTGCGGAGCCTCACCGCCGTCGAGCTGCGGGGCGATGATGCGGTGATCGTCGTAGGAGATGTACGTGAACTGCGGGCCACCGTTAACATCACCGGCCGCCCACACGCCCTCGACGGAGGTGCGCAGGTACTCATCCACTGAGACCGCTCCGCGGTCGGTGACCTCGATTCCCGCCTCCTCGAGGCCGAGGCCCTCGGTGGCGGGCTGGCGGCCGGTGGCGAACAGGACGGCGTCGATAAGCAACTCCGTGCCGCCCTGCAGCGTGGCGCGCACTCCCCCGTCCTGCTTCTCGACGCGCACCAGCTCCCCCTCGACCACCTCGACGCCACGCGCGGTGAGGGATTCCTCCACCTCGTCGCCGATTCCTTCGTCGAGGTGGCCGAACAGGCCGGAACGGTTGTTGAGTAGCTGGACCCGCGAGCCGAAGCCGGCGAACATCGATGCGAACTCCAGGCCGATCGGGCCCGCCCCGACGATGAGCAGGCGCTGCGGTAGCGGATCGACGTGCTGGATGCTCGTCGAGTCGTGGAAGACGGCGGAGTTGGTGGTGTGGGTGTCGTAGGCGGCCAGGGGTGGGATGTCGGCGGGGTCGAGGCCCTCGATATCCGGGATGCGGGCGACGGCACCGGTGTTGATGACGATACGCGGTGCGGTGACCTGCACCGATTCCTCGCCGGCGCTGACGGTCACGGTGTGCGGACCGCTGAAGCGGGCGCGACCGTCAATGATGACTGCGTCATCGAGCATGGCACGGTTGGCCTCGTTGAGCTTGTCGATGAGCGAGTCGCGGTGCTCGCGGGCCTCCGGGAAGGGCGTGCCGTCATCGGCGGAGTGGATGAGCGTCTTGGTGGGGACGCAGGCGATGTTGATGCAGGTGCCGCCGTAGAGGGAGCGGAACTGCTCGACGAGGGCGACTTTTCCGGGGTAACCGGCAGCGAGGGTCTTGCCGGCTTTGCCCCAGCCGATGACGAGGAGATCGACGGTGAGCGTGTGGTCGGACATCAGATCGGTCATGGCACCACGCTACCCACCTCACACCCCTGGGGGCATGAGGGCTAACGGTTGAGGTACCAGATGGTGCCCGTGAGCACCGTCGCGAACGCAGTCCACGCGGCATACGGCGCCAGCCACGCACCGCGTCGGGGATTCACGGCCAGGCAACGGCGGGTGAGATCCGCCGAGGAGGCGGCCAGTGCCGCGGCCTCGATGGTCGCCAGGCCCGGGCGCTGACCGCGGAAGAACAGCAACGACCACCCGGCGTTGAGGGCGACGTTGGCGGCCAGGGCCTTCTTCAGATCCTCGTACTCGGCATGGTCCCCCTGCTCGTGGAGCTCGGCGAGGCTCTGCCCCACTACAGCGGCCATGTCGGCGTAGAGGGCCGTCCAGGCGACGGGGAACACCCAACCCGGAGGTTGGAAGGCGGGCTTGCGCAGCGTGCGGTACCACCAGGACGTCGTGTCTGTGGCGGCGGAACCGAGCACCGCGTTGCCGATGACGCCCACCGTGGTGGCGCCGATGATGCGGGTGCGGTTTTGTGTCGTCATGGTCCCGAGCCTATCGACTCTCAGGCGGTCTCCACCACGGTCCGACCGCGTCGCTTCCCATTCATGAGATCCTCACCGGCGGCGACCACCTCAGCCAAGGGCACCGTGGAGGTCAGGGATTCGAGGACGCCGAGGTCGAGGGTGGTGTCGAGAAGCTCCCAGGCACGTTCGCGCACGGCGCGGGGGGCGTCCACGGAATTGATGCCCACCAGAGTCACGCCGCGCAGGATGAAGGGCAGGACGGTGGCCGGGAAATCCGGGCCCTGTGCCAGACCGCACGCGGTGACCGTTCCACCCCACACGGTCTGTGCACACGCGTTGACCAGTGTGTGCGAACCGACGCAGTCCACCACTCCTGCCCAGCGGGCCTTCTGCAGTGGGCGGCCCTTCTGGTCGTCGCGGTCGATGAGCTCGGTGGCTCCCAGATCGCGCAGCCACTCACTGTGCTCGGGGCGGCCGGTGGAGGCCACGACGTCATAACCGAGCCGCGCGAGCAGGTGCACGGCGATGGAGCCGACACCACCGGTGGCGCCGGTGACCAGCACCTCTCCCCCGTCGACCCCCTGTTCGCGGAGTGCGACCACCGACATGGCGGCGGTGAACCCGGCGGTGCCGACGGCGGCGGCGTGCCAGGCGTCGAAACGCTCCGGGACCGCAATCACCGCCTCGGCCGGGACGCGTTGCTGCGTGGTGTATCCGCCGTGACGAAACTCCCCCAGCCCCGCGCCGTTGACGGTCACCAGTCGCCCGTCGTCGGTCGTGCCGACGACGTCGATGCCCGGAACCAGCGGATCCACCCGCATGACGCCCTTGTCTCCACGCAGCGCCATCGCGTCCTTGTAGTTGAGGGAGGAATGGGAGACATCGACGAGGATGTCGCCGTCGCCGTAGAACAGCTCCTCGCGGAGGTCGGTGGTGACGCCGTCGTCGGTACGCGTGACTAGCAGTGACTGGTTCATGGCACCACGCTAGCTATGTTGGGGGTCATGCGCAGACTCACGTGGCTGGCTTTGGCGGCCTACTCGGCGGTCATGATCGCCCTGACCATGCTCAAGGCCTTCTACCAGATCGGTTACCTGTGGGACCCGGCCGTCCACCGGCAGCGTGACCTGCGACTGGTCCCCTTCGAGGACCTCGTCGGCGCGGTCAGCTGGTTCGCCCCCGTCTTCGGTTATCTGGGCAACATCGCCTTCTTCGTGCCCTTCGGGGTGCTGGTGTACATCCTGCTTCTCGACGTCCGCCGCACCGTCCTCGTCGGCTTCCTCACCTCCCTTGCCATCGAGATTGCCCAGTACGTCTTCGCGCTCGGCTACTCCGACGTGGATGACCTGCTGATGAACACCCTCGGCGCGTTCCTGGGGGCGATGGTGGCGAGGGCGTTCGGCCCGAGCTGGCACAAGGTGTGGATCGGCCTGGCGCTGGCGCTCGGGGTGGTGTTCGCGGTGCTCGTCGGACTGGGGGAACGATTGGGTGACCCCGACAAGGTGGTCGACGTTTACTAGGTAGGCTCGGGGCCACCGTCCACTGTGAGGAGAACCACAATGTCCATCGTCGACGACAAGGCCCGCCAGCTTCTTGAGAAGGCATGCGCCGCCGACAACGGCCGCGCCGCGAAAATGCTGGTCAACGACGGCCCCCTGCGACAGACCGTCATCGCTCTCAAGGAGGGCACCGAGCTGCAGGAGCACAACTCCCCTCCCGCCGCCTCCATCTTCCTGTTCACCGGCCAGGTGAAGGTCGCCGGCCAGGAGGAGACCACCATCGGCGCCGGGCAGCTGGTCACCCTCACCCACCAGCGGCACTCGGTGTTGGCGCTGGAGGACTCCGTCTTCCTCCTCACCACCGTCACCAGCGTCGAGGGTCGGGAGTCACACCGCGGTCAATCGTGACCTGCGACGACTACCCCCCGCAGAGCGGGACCTGCGCGACGAGGCCGTCCGGGGCGCCGTCGGTACGCAGGGTCTGCTCGTCGTAGCAGGGCTGGATCATGCCGGACTGAGTCTCGCCGTGGGGCTGGTAGGCGACCCAGTTGCCGTGCGTCGCCTGGAAGACCATGCGCCAGTCGGTCCGGTTCTGGCCGGCGAACGCCCAGGTGCCGTCGCAGAAGAGGACGGCAGGGTCGTCGAACTCCCCGGCCGCGAAGGCCCCCGGCTCGCAGTCCGCGGTACTCGGCTCCGGTTCCGCGACGGCGGTCGAGGTTTCGACAGTCGTTTCCACGGAGGTCTCCACCACGGTCTCCACGGAGGTCTCCCCGGGGGGTGCGGGAGTGGGGTCGGTGTCGGTGCCGCGGGCGGCCAACAGGGTGGTGGCGGCGAGGAGAACAGCGCCGCGGCACAGGACCAGGTTCATAGGCATGGACTCTACTCGCTGGTGGCTCAGATCACACGCCTATCGCGGGCTGCGGTGATCGCCGCCGTGCGGGTGCCCACGCCGAGTTTCTGGAAGATGTGCACCAGGTGGGTCTTCACCGTGGCCTCGGAGATGAAGAGCATCTTCGCCAGTTCCCGGTTGCTGGCCCCGGTCTCCAGGGCCTGGAGAATCTCGATCTCGCGGGCGGACAGTGCCTCTTTCGGGCGGCTCATCCGCTCGGCGAGCGTCCCGGCGACCTCCGGGGCGAGGGTGCGGCGGCCGGCGGCGGTGGCCACGATGGCGTCGTGAAGCACCTGTTCAGGGGCATCCTTGAGGAGATAGCCGAGGGCGCCGGCCTCGACGGCGGCCACAATGTCGGCCTGCGTGTCGTAGGTGGTGAGGATGAGCACCGGTGGGCCGCCCGAGGCGCGGAGGCGGCGGGTGGCGGTGATGCCGTCCACGCCGGGCATCTGGATGTCGCACACGACGACATCGACGCTCTCGCGGGTGGCCGTCAGGGCATCGGATCCGTCGGCGCCCTCCGCCACGACCGTGATGTCCGGGAAGCTGTCGAGGATGGTGCGCAGGCCGGCGCGGACGACGGGGTGGTCGTCGATGAGCATGACACGGATCATGGCGACTCCTTCGCCGAGGTCAGGGGGATGTGCACGGTGGCGGTGGTGCCACCGTCGGATTCGATGAGCAGCTCGCCGCCGACTGATTCGACCCGGGCCGCCAGGCCGCGCAGTCCGTAGCCGCGGGTGCCGGGGAAGCCGCGGCCGTCGTCAAGCACGTCCAGGGTGACCTCCTGATCCCACACGCCGTAGGTGACCACGGTGCGCTGCGCGGAGGCATGCTTGACGACGTTCGCCAGCAACTCCCCCGCCGCCCGCAGAACCACGCGCGCCACCGGTTCCGGCAGCTCACGGTCGGTGTCACCGGTGAGGTGCAGGTCCAGACGGAGTGGCTCGCCGAGCGCCTCCTGGCGGGCGCGGGCGCGGTCGATGAGGTGGCGCAGCGCCACCGGCACGGTTTCCCCTGGCGCGGCGAGGTCGTGGACGAAGCGACGGGCCTCGGCGAGACTGTCGGCGGCCTGGTCCTCAATGGTGCGCATCTGGCGCAGGGCTGCGGCGGCGTCGCCACGCTCGAGGCTGCCGCGCACCGCACGCGACACCAGGACGATGGAACTCAGACCCTGGGCGACGGTGTCATGGATCTCCCGCGAGAGGCGTTCGCGCTCCTCGAGGCGGCCGGCCTGGTGCTCGGAGGCGGCGAGTTCCTCCTGGGTGGTGCGCAGATCATCGGCCACCGCGCGGTGGTGGGCGGCCTCGTGGTGCAGGGCCACATACGTCCAGTAGATGGCCACCGCCAGCACCGTGCCGATGAACGGCCCCACAGCGGAAGCGGTCGTCCACTCCCCCGGGTGCAGCAGCGCCGGCACGAACGCCGCGATCGCCCACAACACCACCGCAGCCAGCACCCCCAGCGTGCGCGGGAGCAGGTGCAGGAACAGCAGGACCAGCGGAAACAACAGCCACACGAACGTGATGGACACAGCCACCAGCGCATGCCACAGCAGCGTCACCACCGCCAGCCACCACCCCACCACGGCCCGCGGCGGGGTGCCCACGCTGTGCTCCCACACCGTCCCCAGTACGTAGACCAACGCCAGCCCCACGGTCAGGGGCAGCGCCGGGGTGGAGATCGCGGCCGTCGGATCCGCCAGAAGAAACAGCACCAGGCCCAGCACCAGCAGGAAAGCGAAGAGCAGGTGCAGGCCGATACGCAGGGTCCGAAGCAGGGCTGTCACACCACCGACGGTAGCTGTCGCCCGGTGGAGGGGGCATCAACCGACCGGTTGAGTGGCTTTTCGGGCAGGCGGCCGATGGAATCCGCGCCGGGCGCCACGAGCATGGAAACCATGTTCCTCGGTATCCGCGACATCATCCACGCCCGCGGCAGATTCACGCTCATCGGATCGGTCGTCGGCCTCATCACGCTGCTGCTCGTCATGCTCACCGGGCTGACCGGCGGGCTCGGCGCGCAGAACACCTCGGCGCTTCGCGCCCTCGAACCTGATCGGGTGGTCTTCTCCTCCCCCGCGCCGTCGTTCACGGATTCGCAGGTCACGGCCGCCGATGTGGTCACCTGGGAGCGCGTCGACGGGGTCGAGGAGGTCCGCCCGCTGGGCACCGTGCAGACGCGCCTCGAGGCGGGCAGCACCCAGGCAGTCGCCGTCCTCGGGCTGCCCGGGATCGGCCCGGGGGCGGTGCTCTCGCACTCGCTTATCGACACCCCACCTGCCACCGTCGAGCTCGGCGGCGTCACCGTTCCCGTCGCCGGGACCGCCCCGGACGAGTACTACTCCCACTCCCCTGTCGTGTGGGTCGATACCGCCACCTGGCAGGACATCGCGCGCACCGAGTCGGTGGGCACCGTCCTGCTTATCGACGGCCACGTGGACGCCGAGGCGACCGACATGACCGTGACCACCCTCCGCGGTTCCTTTGCGGGGCTGGCCTCCTACCAGTCCGAACAGGGCTCGCTGCGGACCATGCAGGGATTCCTGTATGCCATATCCGCACTGGTCATCGTCTCGTTCCTCACCATCTGGACCATCCAACGCACCCGCGACCTGTCCATTCTGCGGGCCCTCGGTGCCAGTCCCGGGTACCTGGTGCGTGACGCCCTGGGGCAGGCGGCGCTCATTCTCGCCGCCGGTGCGGTGACCGGCGCGCTGGCGGGCTGGGGCCTGGGCACGCTCGCCGGGAAGGCGGTCCCGTTCGAACTGACTCCCCTCACCATCGCCGGCCCGGCCCTGGGCATCTGGGTCCTCGGACTTGCCGGCGCGTTTCTGGCCACCCGTCGGGTGACCAGGGTTGACCCACTCATCGCACTCGGAGGACAGGGATAATGACACTTCATCTCGACCACATCACCCTCACCTACCCCGACGGCCTCACCGAGGTCACCGCCGTCGACGACGTCTCCCTCACCATCCGGCCCGGTGAACTCACCGCGCTGGTCGGCGAATCGGGCTCCGGCAAGTCCTCACTCCTGGCGGTGGCCGCCGGACTGCAGGAACCGACCTCCGGTCGGGTGCTTGTCGACGGCTCCCGCGGCCTCATCTTCCAGCAGGCGAACCTGCTCGGTGCCCTGAACGCACGCGAACAGCTACTGATCACCGACCACATCCGTGGGCAAAAACCTCGGCGTCAGCGAGCCGATGAGCTGCTGGAACGGGTCGGTCTCGGCGGGTACGGGCACCGCCGCATGGGCCAGCTCTCCGGTGGCCAGCGCCAACGCGTCAACATCGCCCGGGCTCTCATGGGATCGCCCACCGTGCTGCTGGCCGATGAGCCGACCTCCGCCCTGGATTCCCGTTTGGCCCGCGAGGTGGTGGAGTTGCTCGCGGAGATCACCCGCGAGACGCAGGCCGCGACCCTCATGGTCACCCATGACCGCACCCTCCTCGACTCCTGTGACCGGATCCTCGAGATGCGCGACGGCCGCGTGCGGGAGGTGCACGCGGTGTCATAATGGCGGGCATGGACCAGCTCGCCGAACTTCGCGCCCGACGCATCATCGCCCAGGGGCTGCACGCCCCCGGGCGCAGCGCTGTCGAGGTCGCCAGGTGGATGCTCGGGGTGCAGGGACAGAAGTACGCAGATGGTGTCCGGGCGCTGGCGTTGCGTGGCCCGCGGGATGAGGCGGAGGTGCTGGCGAGTATCGAGAAGCAGGAGATCGTGCGGGGGTGGCCCATGCGGGGCACCCTCCATTTCCTCCCTGCGGAAGACGCGCGGTGGATGATGCGGCTGTGCGGACCACGGGTGGCGCGAGCACAGATGCAGCGCCGCCCTGGCCTGGGGATTACCGAGGCGCAGGTCGAGGCAGCGCGCGAGGCGCTGCATTCCACCTTGCGGGAAGGGCCACTCACCCGCCCCCAGGTCTACGAGGTCTTCGCGGCCGCCGGTGTGGATCCCACCGAGCAGCGCGGGCCGCACCTGGTGCGCGCCTTCGGGGGAGAGGGCGATGTGGTCCAGGGGCCGCGGCAGGGAGCGGTGGAGACCTTCCTGCACGTCGATGACCTGCCCGTGGCACAGCGTGAGGTGGAGGGGGACGAGGCCCTGGCCGAGCTGGGGACCCGCTACGCGCACTCGCACGGCCCGGTGTCGGTGAAGGATCTCGTGTGGTGGGCAGGCATCACCGTGGCGCAGGCGAAGAAGGCGTTCTCCCTGGCCAGGGACGTGGTGGAGTTCGGGGAGGGCTACTGGATGGGGGAGTGGCAGGGGGGCGTCGATAAGCACGACCTGGAGGAGGCGCTAGCGGCGACCTATGAGCTGCCCGCCTTCGACGAGATTCTGCTCGGTTACGGCGAGAAGTCCTACATCCTGCCGGATGAGCTGCGCCCGGAGGTGTTGACGAAGAACGGGCTGAGCTGGCCTTTCACCGTGAGTGGGGGAGTGATCACGGGGCGGGCGACGTGAGTTACACGTGGATGCGGCAGTACAGCCCCGAACACATTGCGGTGCTGGTGACGGGTGTGGTGGCGTGCGGGATCCTCGTGGTCGCGGCGCGCCGGATGCGGGGAGCATCGTGGCTGACCATGGCGCGGCAGGTCGCGGGCTGGGTGCTCATGGTGCTCGCGGGGGCGTGGCTGGTGTTCACGCTGTGGCCGGGCAACCTGCACGTGACCGAGGCGCTGCCGTTCCACCTGTGTGACTGGCTGCGCTACATCCTGGCGTACGGCCTGATCACGGGCGATGTGAAAGCCCTGGCGCTGACCTATTATTGGGGGATTCTGCTGAATCCGCAGGCGATCGTCACCCCGTACCTGCCGTACGTGCACAACCCGGCCTGGGTGCAGTTCGCGGGCTACTGGTTCTTCCACATGGTCGCGCTCATCGTGCCGATCGTCATGGTGGCCGGCTTCGGCTGGCGGCCGACGTGGAGAGACTTCCGTTTCGTCGCGGCGGTCTCGCCGGGGTGGATGGGCGCGGCCTTTCTGGCCAACCGGATCACCGGCGGCAACTACGGATTCTTCGCCCACAAACCCCCGACGGCCTCCATCATTGACATTTTCCATCGTGTGGGGTGGAAACGACATTACTGGATTCTCGAGGTCATCCTCATCGCCATCGTGTGGACGGGGGTGATGACGTGGCCCCTTACAGTCCGGAGCACTGGGCCGCGCTGATGGTCATCGCGGTGGCCACACCGCTGCTGGTGCGTGCCGTCCGCGGCCGCGACGTCGAACGCTGGCTCGCCGTGGCCGGGTGGACCATGCTCGCCGTCAGCATCTGGTGGGCCGGCTGGGATATGCGCCCGGCCGTCTTCGACCTGCAGCGCTCCCTGCCGCTGCACCTGTCGGACCTGGCCCGCCTGACCACTGCACTGGCCCTGATCACACGGGACTGGAGGTGGGTCGCCCCGACGTATTACTGGGGCCTGACGCTCAACGTGCAGTCGCTGCTCACCCCGGATCTGAGCTACCACGTCGCTCCGCGGCTGGAGTACCTCATGTACTGGCTGCTGCACGCCGCGGTCCTCATCGCGCCGATCGTGCTGGTGTGGGGGAAGGGCATGCGGCCCACCTGGTCGTGGTTCCAGGTGGCGTGGGTCTTCTCACTGGCGTGGATGGCGGTGACCATGCTCGTCAACCTGCTCACCGGCTCCAACTACGGCTACCTCAACGCGCACCCGCCGGGGCGCTCGCTTCTCGACGCCATGGGACCCTGGCCCACCTACCTCGGCGTCGGCTGCGGCGTGTTGGCCGTGGCTTGGGCGGGGATGACGTGGCCGTGGGTGCGCAGACGCCGGGGACGGTTGAATCTCACAACAATCGCCGATTGAGCGATTTCCTGTCAGATTAGGAAAGAGCTAATCCGACAATCGTCAGGTCGCGATGGGAAGAGCGCGTTGCTGGACACTCTTGTGAGATTGTAGGGATCCTAATCTCACAGAAGTGTCCATCGTTTCCGTGTGGATGTTAGATTAAGGATATTGAAATCTAACAACTGAGGGGTGATGGCCGTGGCGGCGGTGATGTCCAGACGTCAGCAGCTGGAGAACGCGGTGTGGAAGATTCTCGACAATTCTGCAGATGGGCGGGTCCTTGATGTAAAGGAGATTGAGGGCATCGATTTCAAGGAAGAGGCCGGACGGCGCAACGGCGCGGAGATCGAGCCCGGATCACCGCAGAATCAGCTGGCGGCGGTGCAGATGGCGGACGAAGTGGCATGCTTCGCCAACACCCCGAACGGCGGCGCCCTCATCCTGGGCGTAGAGGATGGCAGTGGTCAGATCATTGGAACAGAGTTGGACCGGGATTGGCTTCGTCAGCGGGTATACCAACTGGTCAGTGTGGCACCTGACATTGTCGAAAAGGAAGTGGAGGGGCAGAGACTCCTCATCCTCTTTATTGCGGAATCCCGGGAACCGGTTCCCAATACAGGTAATGCACTGCGCTGGAGAATCGGTGATAGTTGTGAGGCAGTTGATCGAGCGGAGTGGTGGGAACGTCGTGATTCTTCTCGCGTGACCGACGACTTTGCCCAGCCGTCGGCGTACACTGTTGCGGATGTCGCTTCCGGCGCTCTGCACCTGGCTCGGGAATGGACGGACGCAGACCCACTCTCCACCGATGAAGAGGTCTTGCGTACGCTCGGGGTACTGAGATCAGACGGCCGCCTGTCCGAGGCAGGCGCATTGTTGTTTGTCCCGCAAGGGCGAAACTACTTGGAGTTCACAACTCTCGACGTTCCCGGCGGAGCCGTCACCAACCGAATTGAAGCATCTCCATCGACGCCGCTTCTTGAACAGCTCGACCGGATCACCACTGCACTCGAAGCAGTGAACACACTGATCACTCAGGAGCGGGGGCTGATTCACCGGACATTCAAGAGAGTTCCATCGGCGGCTGTCCGTGAGTCAATCCTCAACGGAATCATCCATCGAGACTGGAATCGATCGGAACCTACCGACTTGCGGTGGATCGAGGCGGACAGCACATTCATCGTCCGTAGCCCGGGCGGGTTTTTCGGGAGTGTCAATGAGGGCAACGTCCTCAGCAATCGTGAAGCTCGGTACCCGGCTGTCGCAGACGTGTTCAGATCATTGAAGCAGGTGGATAAGCAGGGAGTCGGGGTTGACCGCATGTACCAGTCGATGATCGTTCTGGGGCACCGTCCTCCGACGATCCATGAGATCGAAGGCCGATTTGTGGAGTGCACATTGACGGGAGGACAACCTGTGCTCCCTGTCGTTGAACTGGTAGATCGACTGGTTCCCGTGGACCGACAACGAGATTATCGGGTGGCAATCATCGTCTATCTACTCCTGCACGAGCCGTTCATCACGGTCGATCGGGTAGCGAGAATGCTGCAGTCGACGGAAGAGGCGGGCGCCCGCGCCATCGAGACGGCTCGGCAGACCAGTGTGGATGGAGAACCACTCGTCGACGCATATAAGGGCACCTGGGTCTTCGGCACGAAAGCTCGGGCGCGCGCTGTCACCACACATGACCCAGGGTCAGCATTCCCCCTCATGTCCTACACAACTACAGAACCGGAGGCGCTCGGTACAGTAGTCACTGCTTGGCTGAATTGTCATAATTCCGTCACGACCGGGGATCTTATGACTTTGACCGGAATCTCGCGAGGGACGGTGAAGAAGTACCTGGATGACCTGCTCGAAGATGGGGAACTGGAACTGAAAGGTGCGGGTCGGTCGACGAGGTATGAGCGTCCGGTATCTTGAGGTCTTTCGGAGTGGGAGGGGGTCAATCTCACAGCAATCGCCGATTCAGCTTCTCTCTAACAGATTAGGGGAGGGCTAATCCGACAATCGTCACCCTCTCGGGTGGCGCGGCCTTGGCGCCTATCGACGCCCCGTCAACCGCGCCGTCGCCTGCGGGATCGCCTCCGCTATCCGCGAGGCTGAGGTCGGGGCGGGGCCGTCGGGGGTCTGCGCGGACAGCCAGGCCGCGACGGCATGGATGGCCACCGCCTCGGGGACTGCTGCCATGCCGAAGCGGGCGATCCACGCCCCCAGCATTCCGGCGAGCACGTCCCCGGAGCCGGGCGTCGCTGCCCAGGAGGAGCCGGCGTCGACGGTGGTGAGCCTTGCGTCGATACACAGGATCGTGCGTCGGCCCTTGAGCAGGACCCCGCAACCCAGGTCCTCAGCCAGGGCACGCACGGCCGCGAGTGGGTCGGCGACGGGAATGTCACCCACCGCGTCGGCAATGCGCCGGAACTCCCCGGCGTGCGGGGTGAGCAGGGTGTCGCCCTGCCGCGAACGCAGGGCATCCCGCAACTCAGGTGACTGGGCGAGGAGGGTGAGGGCGTCGGCGTCGATAAGCAGGGGTTCGGGGCGTTTCAGTAATTCGGCGAGCTCCGCCTCGTCGGCTCCGCGACCGGGCCCGACGACCCACGCCTGCACGCGGCCGGTGTCGGCGAGGGCACCGGAAATGACCACCTCCGGCACCGCGCGGACGACGTCACGGCCGAGCGGGCCGACGTAGCGGACCATGGAGCTGGTGGCGCGGACCGCGCCGATGGTGCTGAGGTAGCCCGCGCCGGGGTAGGTCTCCGAACCCGCGCACACGCCGACGACGCCGCCGGAGTACTTGTCGTCCTCCGCGGCGGGCTCCAGGGGAGCCAGCGTGGTGATGGTGTCCAGTGTCAGCAGGGGAGAGGGCCACTCGCGCTCGGGGGCCAGGGCCCGGAAGGCGAGGACGGGGGAGGAGCGCCTCTGGAGGACCACGCTGGCCAGGGCGGCGGCCAGGGAATCCACGCCGTTGGCGATGTCGGCCACCAGCACCTCACCGCACGCGTTGCTCACCGCGTGGGCCAGACGTAGCCCGCCGAAGGTGACGGTGACGTCGGCGGTGACGTGGTGTTCGGCGGCGGCGCCGGTGTCGGCATTGACCCCGGAGGGCACATCGACGGCCAGGATCGGGGTGTCCTGCTCGCGCGCGTGGCGCAACCAGGCGCCGACCTCGGGGGACAGGCCCCCGTTCCCGCCGATGCCCAGGATGCCGTCGATGATGATGCTCGCCATGGGGATGGGTGTCAGTTCATCGAGTACGACGCCCTCGGCCTCCTCGAAAGCGGCGAGGGCGCGTTCGTGCACGCGGCCGTCGCGGCCGAGCAGGATCGCGTGGACGTCGTGGCCGGAAGCGGCCAGCTCGGCTCCGGCGTAGAGGGCGTCACCACCGTTGCCTCCCGCGCCGACCAGGAGACAGATACGGGCGCCATTCTCGTCGTCGAGAAGCGTGTCGGCGGCGACGGCCACGGCGTGGGCGGCCTGGCGCATGAGGTGGTCGGGTTCGGGTTGGGCGTCGAGAAGCACCTGTTCACAGGCGCGGATGGTGGCCACGGGATGGGCGAAGCTGCGCATCAACATGCCCCCGAGGCTAGTCACCCCTGGCAGACGGGGCACCAGAAAAGATTGCGGCCCTCCATGACGCGGTGGCTGATCGGCGCGCCGCACACGTAACACGGCAGGCCGACGCGCCGGTAGACGTAGACCTCGCCGCCGTGGTCATCCGCGCGCGGTTCACGGGCCATCGCCTCCGGGGTGTGCTCCGGGCGGACGGTGTCGATGCGCCCCGATTCCACCCCTTCGGCCATGAGCCCGACGAGGTCGGCCCAGATGCTGTCGAACTCATTGCGTTGCAGCTGCGTTCCCGGCAGAAAAGGGGAGATGCCCAGGCGGAAGAGGGTCTCCGCACGGTAAATGTTGCCCACCCCGGCAAAGAGCTTCTGGTCCATGAGCTGGGAGCCGATGCTGCGCCGCGAACGGTGCACGCGCGGCCACAGGGCCTCCGGGTCGGCGTCCTCCCGGATCGGGTCCTCGCCGGACTTCGCCCGGATCGCCGCGTACTCCTCGTCGGTGATCAGCCGGCACCACTGCGGACCACGCAGGTGGGCGGCGCGGGTGCCGTCGCTGATGCGCAGGCGGATCTGCCCGACCTGCTCGTCGGCGGGTTCGAACTTCAGCTGCCCGATGAGCCCCAGGTGGATGTAGACGATGTGCTCGGGGTGCGGGGAGTCGAAGTCGACGAACAGATGCTTGCCGACGGCCTCCGCGCGGGCGATCCGGGCGCCGTCGAGAAGCGCGGCCTCCGTGGAAAAGCGACCCTGCGGCGAACTGACCTCCAGCGGGCCGGCGGTGAAGCCGGCGTTGAGCTCGCGGGCGAGGCGGTGGATGACGTGACCTTCGGGCATACGCACCAGTGTAGTTGCACGACGTCAGCCCAGGTCACAGGGGATAAAGAGTGCACAGCTGCGCACAACAGCGAGCAACATAACACTGAACCTCCCACATAACATCCCACAGTGTTATGTTGAGTGTTATGTTGAGTGGGAAGTTGGAGGAGACCATCGACCAGCTGCGGTTGATCGGCACCGATAAGCAGCGCGTCGAGGTCAAGAGCGGTGTGGGGAAGAGCATCCTCAAGACACTGAGTGCCTTCTCCAACTCCGGGGGTGGCGTGATCATCATCGGATTGTCCGAATCTGACGGATTTGCCCCCGCCCCCGACTTCGATGTGAAGAAAGCGCAGGACGCTCTCATCTCGCGGTGCAGCGACCTCAATCCCGTCGTGCGTCCAGACGTCGAGGTGGCTCATGTTGATGGCGCCCCCGTCCTTTTCGTGAACGTCCCGGAGATGCCCGCCTACGACAAGCCCTGTTACATCGCCGAGCAGGGCCGTTACCGAGGGAGCTACCGACGCACCGGAGACGGTGACCTTCGCCTGGAGCAGTACGAGGTGGACAGGCTGGTGGAGGAGCACGCGCAGCCGCGCTGGGATGAGGAGCCCGTTGATGAGACGACTGTCGATGATCTTGATCCCGATATTCTGCAGCCGTATCTACACGGACAGCGCGCACTGCGTCCGAAGTCCTTCGCCCACGGTGAGGCGCAGGCGCTGAAGCACCTGCGGGTGACCAGGGAAGATCGCGTTACCCTGGCTGCGCTGTTGGCCATGGGTGTCTATCCCCAGGAGTTCTTCCCTCGCCTCACTGTCACGTTCGCGCTGTTTCCCGGCACCACAAAGGGTGACGTCACCACCGGAATCAGGCTGCTGGACAGCGCCACCCTCGGGGGGCCGATCCCCGAGCTGGTGGATTCGGTCGTCGACATGGTGAACAAGAACATGCGGACCGGCGGATTGATCGGCGACACCTTCCGAACCGAGCTGCCGGACTATCCCCTGGTGGCTGTACGCGAAGCGGTGGTCAACGCCCTCATGCACCGGGACTATTCTCCCAGTGCCAGAGGCACGCAGGTACAGGTGAACATGTTCATTGACCGTCTGGAGATCACCAACCCCGGCGGGTTATTCGGAGCGGTGACGGTGCAGTCATTGGGGGATGCCGGTGTGAGCTCCACCCGAAACCAACGTCTGGCCACGTTCCTGGAAACCGCCGCCTTCCCCAGTGGCGGCACAGTGGCGGAGAACAGGGGCACCGGCATTGCGGTCATTCAGTCATCCCTGGCGGAGGCGCTCATGCCAGAAGCGGAGGTGCAGAATTCACTCACCCACTTCACCATCATCTTCCGCCGTAGAAAGGTGGCTCCCGCGGAGCGGTACGGGACTGCTCGCGAGCAGGTCAGAGAAATCCTCTGGAATCGGGAGAGTGCCAGCACCACTGAGATCGTGGTGGATACGAAGCTGAGCAGGACTGCTGTACAGAAGGCCATCAACGAGCTCATCGACGCCGGGGAGGTCGAGCCCACCGAGCCCCCGCGTAGCCCCAAGCAGCGCTATCGGCGGACATAACACTGAACCTCCCACATAACATCCCACAGTGTTATGTTGAGTGGGAAGTTAGGTGGGAGGTTCGGGGGCGTCGATTAGCGGTAGAGTCAGTGCAGTCAGATTCACGAGCCACGCAGGGGACGACACGCATGCCGCACAAGATCGGATTCGATCGCGAACGCTACATCGAGATGCAGTCGGAGCACATCAACGCCCGGCGCGCGGAGATCGGCGGCAAGCTCTATCTGGAGATGGGCGGCAAGCTCTTCGACGATCTCCACGCCTCCCGCGTGCTGCCCGGCTTCACGCCGGACAACAAGATCGCCATGCTCGAGCGCATCAAGGACGACCTGGAGATCGTCGTCTGCCTCAACGCCAAGGACCTTGAGCGCCAGAAGGTGCGCGCGGACCTGGGGATTCCCTATGAGGAAGACGCCCTGCGGCTCATCGACATCTTCCGCGAGCGTGGATTCCTCGTGGAGAACATCGTGATGACCCAGCTCACCGACGACAACCCCCTCGCCCACGCCTTCATGGACCGCCTCCAGCGCCTGGGGCTGAAGGTGCACCGCCACCGGGTCATCCCCGGGTATCCCACGGACACGCGCCGCATCGTCTCCGAGGAGGGATTCGGCGTCAACGACTACGTGGACACCACCCGGGACGTCATCGTCGTCACCGCGCCGGGCCCGGGATCCGGCAAGCTGGCCACCTGCCTGTCGCAGGTCTACCACGAGTACCAGCGCGGGGTGAAGGCCGGTTACGCCAAGTTCGAGACCTTCCCCATCTGGAACCTGCCGCTTGAACACCCGGTCAACCTCGCCTACGAGGCCGCCACCGCCGACCTCGACGACATCAACGTCATCGACCCCTTCCACCTCGCCGCCTACGGCGAGCAGGTGACCAGCTACAACCGCGACGTCGAGGTGTTCCCGCTGCTGCGCACCCTCCTGGAGACCCTGGCGGGCGAGAGCCCGTATCAGTCGCCCACCGACATGGGTGTCAACATGGCCGGCCACTGCATCTCCGACGACGACGTGTGCCGAGAGGCCTCGCGCCAGGAGATCGTGCGCCGCTACTACAAGGCGCTTGTCGACGAACGCCGCGACGAGCTCGACGACGTCATCTCCTCCCGCATCGGCATGGTCATGTCCAAGGCGCGGACCACCACCGAGGACCGCCGCGTCGTCGCCCCCGCCCTGGAGGTGGCGGCGCAGACCGGTGAGCCGGGCTCCGCCATCGAGCTGGCCGACGGCACGATCATCACCGGCAAGACCACCGAGCTCCTCGGCTGCTCCGCCGGCATGCTGCTCAACGCACTCAAGCACCTGGCCGGCATCGATCGCGAACAACACCTGCTCTCCCCGGAGTCCATCGAGCCGATCCAGACGCTCAAGACCCAGCACCTCGGCTCCCGCAACCCGCGTCTGCACACCGACGAGGTCCTCATCGCGCTCTCCGTGTCCGCGGCCAGCAGCGACGAGGCGCGCCGGGCCCTGGCCGAGCTGAAGAACCTCCACGGCTGCGAGGCCCACACCACCACCATCCTCGGATCGGTGGACGAGGGCATCTTCCGCAACCTCGGTGTACAGGTCACCTCCGAGCCGGAGTATTGGCGGAAGTCGCTGTACCGGAAGCGCTAGCTTCCATGAAACATAGATGGAAGCTCTGATGGACTGCAGATCATCAGAGCTTCCATCTATGTTGAGCGCATGAGACGCTGAGAAGAGAAGGGGCGGGGGCCTGGACTAAACTTAACCCCCGTGGCCATCAGCAAAATCCTCCTGTACTACCGCTTCACCCCGATCAAGGATCCGAAGGCGGTGATGCTCTGGC
>NZ_JAUNRW010000118.1 GCF_030535495.1 Corynebacterium sp. | reverse complement strand
AACCCATAAACGCCGCCAGCCCCGCCGAACGCTTCGCCAGCCGCTCCAGCCGGGATTCCGTCATCGAGGCAATCTGGTCGATGACCACGCGCTGTCGCGCCGCCGCATCCGGAGCCTGCTCCCACCACGCGCGGAACATCGGGTCGAGGGAGCCGGGGGCGCCGGCGGTGAGGTAGTCGAAAACCCGGTAGATGCGTTCGCGCTGGCGATCCTGCCGGTCGAGGTGGGCGGGGGCGTCCATGACGTAGAGCACGGCGATGGTCTTGAGCAGGGTCACCTCCGCCTGCGCCTGCGCAGGCACCACCAGCCGACCGTGCTCACGGCCCAACAGTTCCTGGCCGGCCGTCGCGCCCACGGTGGCGCCGACATAGCGCCCGACCAGCTCGGAGGTCATCTTCTTCAGGTGGGCGTATCCGGCCAGGGTGCGGTCGAAGTCGATCGACCGGTTGACTACGGCGAGCTGGCGGAGGGAATCGGCGGCGTCGAGAAGCATCTCCGGGGTGCCGCCGAAGGCACGCGCGCCTTTCTCGGCGAGCGCGGCCAACTCCACCAGGTCCCACAGCACGTGGAGGGTGATGCGGCCGGAGACGATGCCGTCCTCGACATCGTGGACGGAGTAGGCGATGTCATCGGCCCAGTCCATGGTCTGCGCCTCCATGGAGGGCCGCTCGTCGCTGTGCCCGGCGCGCAGCCAGGCCAGAATCTCCGCGTCCTCGTCGTAGCAGCCGTACTTGCGGTTGACGCTGCCGTCGGCGTTGGTGCGGGTCCGCGGGTACTTGCACGCGGCGTCGAGCGCGGCGCGGGTGAGGTTGAGGCCGAAGCTCTCCCCCTTCTCCGAGATGGTCTTCGGTTCCAGCCGGGTGAGGATGCGCAGCGTCTGGGCGTTGCCCTCGAAACCTCCGCAGTCGGCGGCGACCTCGTTGAGCGCCACCTCGCCGTTGTGGCCATAGGGCGGGTGACCGATGTCGTGGGTGAGTCCGGCCATCTCGCACAGGTCCGGGTCGAGCCCCAGCCCGGAGCCGATACCGCGGGAGATCTGCGCGACCTCGAGCGAGTGCGTCAGGCGCGTGCGCGGAGTGTCCCCGTCCCGGGGGCCGACCACCTGGGTTTTATCCGCCAGGCGCCGCAGGGCAGCGGAATGCAGCACGCGGGCGCGGTCACGGCCGAAATCCCCGCGGCGATCCGGCTGGGAGTCATCGAATTCGCTGCCCTTGGGGGTCTCTTCGAACCTGCGCTCCACGTCTGCAGCCGAGTACTCGTACATCTGTCCCTTCACTTCCCACCGAGGGCGTCATGGCGCGCCCGACGCGAGGGCCGCACGTGGGCCTCCACCTGGCGCAACAGTGTTTCCACCCTAGCCGCCCGCCGCCGTCCCAGGACGCGGGACACATCGACCACCGCCATTCCGCCGACCTCGTGCGCCAGCGTGCGCCACCAGGCGGCCGCGGGAAACCGCGTCGGGCTGGTGCGCGTCGGCGAGCTCACCGCCTCCAACCCGGCCTGCCTAGCCAGGATCTCGGCGCGCAGGGCGTGGTTCGGATCGGTCACCACGATCACGCGCCCCGGTTCATGCTTATCGACGAGCCCCTCATACGACCCCACCGTGTCATTGCCCACCGGCACCTCGGTGACGTCCGTGGCCGGCACTCCGCGTTCGACGAGGTAGGACCTACCCACCTGCGCCTCGGTGAAACGATCCCCGGGCAACTTCCCGCCGAGGGTGTAGACGTGGTCGGCCACCCCTGTCTCCCACAGGTGGAGGGCGTGATCCAGGCGGGCGGCGAACTGCCGGGAGGCGGTGCCGTCGTACTGCGCCGTGCCCAGCACCACGAGGCTGTCGGCCGGGGCGGGCGGGCGGCGGCGTCGATAAGCATGGAGCAGAATACGGATCACCTTCTAAACGGTAGTCTGGGCGGCATGAAACGCATGCTGCCCCGCCCGAAGACACTGGCCGCGGCCGCCGTGATCGGCGCTGCCGCGCTGCTCGGTGGCGCCCCCCTGACACTGGCCGCCGAGACCGTGCAGGCCCAGCCTGCGGACACTGCGGTGGCCCCGGAGAACCTCACCAGCCCGGTCACCGATTATTCCGGCGTGCTCGACGCCTCCCAGAGCGCTGATCTCACCGACAAGATCCAGCAGTACAAGATCGACTCCTACAAGTCGATTTACGTGGTGTACCTGCCGAGCTTCGGGGGCCTGACCCCTCAGGCGTGGACCGATCAGGCCGTTGCGGCCAGCGGCGGCGACAACACCGTCGTCATGGCGGTGGCCACCGAGGACCGTCAGTTCGGCATCAACGGCGGCAGCGAGTGGCCGCAGTCCGAGGTCGACCGCATGGCGGACGCCGCCTTCCCTCACCTGGCCAGCGATGACTGGTACGGCGCGGGTGATGCCGCCGTGGAGGCGGCCGCCACCTCCGGCGAGATGTCGGGCGAATCCCTGGCCTGGCTCGGTGGCGGTGCCGCGGCGGCGGTCGCGGCCGGTGGCGGCATCTACGCCTACTCCCGCCGCAAGCGGCAGCAGACCTCGGCCGCGGTGCTGGAGGATTCCCGCGCGATCGAACCGGGTGACACCCGTCGCCTGGCCTCCCTGCCGATGGAGACCCTCGAGCAGCTCGCCCAGGAGGAGCTCGTCTCCACCGACGAGTCCATCCGCCGCAGCCGCGAGGAGCTCGACCTGGCCATCGCGGAGTTCGGGCCCGAGCGCACGCGCTCGTTCACCCGCGCGATGAACCACTCCACCACCACCCTGCAGAAGGCCTTCGCCCTGCAGCAGCGCCTCAACGACTCCATCCCGGAGACCGAGGCGGAGCGCCGCTCCATGCTGGTGTCCATCATCTCCTCCTGCGGCCAGGCCGACGACGCCCTCGACGCCGAGGCCGAGTCCTTCGCCAGCATGCGCAACCTGCTGGCCACCGCCGACCGCAAGATCGACGAACTCACCCAGGCCACGGTCGACCTGCGTACCCGCCTGCCGCGCGCCGAGGAGCAGCTGGCGGGCCTGCGCTCCCGCTACGCCCCGGAGGTGCTTGAGTCCATCGACGACAACGTCGACCTCGCCGGCGCCTCCCTCGACGAGGCCGAAAAATCCCTGACCATCGCCCGGGAGCTCGAGGCCCGACCCGCCGGCGAGCAGGGTGGGCTCATCGACGCCATCCGCGATTCCGAGCACGCCATCGAGGTCGCCGACCGCATGCTCAGCGGCATCGAGCACGCCGACGACAACATCGCCACCGCGCAGGCCCAGCTGGGTGACCTCCTCCAGGAGGTCGAGGACGAGATCCGGGAGGCCGGTGACCTCAAGCGCCGGGGTGTCTCCGAGGGTGCCCGCGCCGACTGGCAGCAGCTCGACGAGGTCGTGGGCCGCGCCATCACGGTCGTCGACGAGGCCCGTGCGCAGTCCTCCCGCGACCCCCTCGGCGCCTTCACCATGCTCACCGACATCGACGCCGAACTCGACGAGCAGCTCGACCGCGTCCGCGAGACCACCGCCGACCAGACCCGCCAGCTGCAGCTGCTCGATCAGCAGCTCCAGGCCGCCGGCGTGTCCATCCAGGCCGCCGAGGACTTCATCGCCTCCCGCGGCCGGGTGGTCAAGGCCGAGGCCCGCACCATGCTGGCCGACGCCAAGCGACTGCAGGCGCAGGCACTCCAGCTGCGGACCTCCGAGACCCGGCAGGCCACCGACTACGCCCGCCAGGCGACGACCGCCGCCAAGCGCGCCCTTAAGCGCGCCCAGTCGGACTACAACGACTACCGTCGCCGCCAGCAGATGAACCACCGCGGTGGCGGCTCCAACATGGGCGGCATCGTCACCGGCATGGTCATCGGCCAGATCCTCGGCGGCGGTGGCCGCGGCGGCGGATTCGGAGGTGGCTTCGGCGGCGGCGGAGGCTTCGGGGGTGGAGGTTTCGGCGGGGGCGGCTTCCGCGGCGGCTCCTTCTAGGGGCGGGTCCTACACCCGCGGCCGGCGCACCGGGGAATCGACCAGCACGCACCCCCACGACAGGAACACCGCGTCGATGGGGGGCAACTCGTCTGCGGTCGGCCCGGCATGCAGTTCCACCCGGCCGGAGATGAGCGGGCGGACGCGGGCGACGATCTCACCCCAGGCGTTGTAGATGGCGCGTTCCTTGCGCCAGATGCTGCTGCGGCGCAGGGTGTACTCCCGCCCCGCGCAGTCGGCGTGGAGGATGCTCACGGTGAAGCCGTTCTGGGCGAGGGTGAACACCCGGCCGTCGCCGGTGGTGGCCCGGGCCCGGAACTGGATGGGCCCAGGCTCGGATTCCACCAGGAGCCGGTCATCGCCGAAGAGGATGACGTCGGAACGGACGGTGGCGAGGAGCTCGCGGCGGGCGTCGAAAAGCTCGTTGCCCTCCCAGAACCAGGGCCCCATCTAGATGATGAACGCCAGGATCGCGGCGACGGTCATCAGCGCCAGGGTGGCGATGACAGCCGTGGAGGATCGGCTCAGGCGCTGCTCGAGCACCAGGCGGGCCAGCCAGCTCAGACCCACGACGGCCTCCCGGGGCAGGTCGGTCTCCCCCTCGAATTCGAGGATGGCCTTGCGCACACCGTTGTTGCCGCCGGAGAACTGCGCGACCTTGGTGCCGTTCTCGTCGTCGATGATCCAGTTGTTGGATGCCTCGTTGACCAGGACGTAGCTTTGGTTCCCGATGGAGACGGGGATCGACTTGTCCTTCTTAAAGTTGGCCTCGGCGGTGAGGACGGGGGCGTCGAGAAGCGTGGCGGTGGCACCGGTCTCCGG
This sequence comes from Corynebacterium sp., assembly GCF_030535495.1. GTDB lineage: Bacteria > Actinomycetota > Actinomycetes > Mycobacteriales > Mycobacteriaceae > Corynebacterium. The sequence continues at coordinate 955 of NZ_JAUNRW010000118.1, read as the reverse complement.
GTCGAAGGCCAGGGTCCACCGCTGACCGTCAACGTCCGCGGAGGTCTTGTCGAAACGCGCGAGCACCTCCGGGCCGGCCTCGGCGAGGAGGACGGGCCGGTCGACGTCGCTGCGGTCCCAGCTGGTGTAGTGCATGATCAGCAACCCACGAGGCGGGTGGCCAGGTAGTCCTGCAGCTCGTCGATCTTCACGCGCTCCTGGGCCATGGTGTCGCGCTCGCGGACGGTGACGGCATTGTCCTCGAGGGTGTCGAAGTCGACGGTCACGCAGAACGGGGTACCGATCTCGTCCTGACGACGGTAACGACGCCCGATGGCACCGGAGGTGTCGTACTCGACGTTCCACAGCTGACGCAGCTGGTTGGCGATCTCCTGCGCGGGCTCGGACAGCTCCGGCTTCTTCGACAGCGGCAGGACGGCGACCTTCACCGGCGCCAGGCGGCGATCCAGCTTGAGCACGACGCGCGTATCGACGCCACCCTTGGCGTTCGGTGCCTCATCCTCGTGGTAGGCGTCGACGAGGAAGGCCATGAAGGCGCGGCCCAGGCCGGCGGCCGGCTCGATGACGAAGGGGATCCAGCGCTCATTCGACTCCTGGTCGAAGTAGGACAGGTCCTCGCCGGAGCCCTCGGAGTGGACCTTGAGGTCGTAGTCGGTGCGGTTGGCGATGCCCTCCAGCTCGCCCCACTTCGAGCCCTGGAAGTTGTAGGCGTACTCGATGTCGACGGTGCGCTTGGAGTAGTGGGACAGCGACTCCTTCGGGTGCTCGTAGAAGCGCAGGTTCTCCGGGTTGATGCCCAGGTCGACGTACCACTGCATGCGGGCGTCGATCCAGTGCTGGTGCCACTCCTCATCGGTGCCCGGCTTGACGAAGAACTCCAGCTCCATCTGCTCGAACTCACGGGTGCGGAAGATGAAGTTGCCCGGGGTGATCTCGTTGCGGAAGGACTTGCCGA
>NZ_JAUNRW010000117.1:2405-5739 GCF_030535495.1 Corynebacterium sp. | reverse complement strand
ATCGGCGAACGGGCCGAGCAGGAACGCTTCGGGCACACCGACTTCCATTACCGCGCCGATACGCTGGCCGCCTACGCCAGCGACGAGGCGGAATCCCGGCCCATCCTTATGCTCCGCGACGCCGGCGAGGCCGTGGCATACCTGCGGATCAACCTGCCCCACAGCGCCAACACCCACACCGTCCACGCCGAGGCGGTCCTGCTCCCCGGCCGCGATCCGGGCCTGCTTCTCGACGCTCTGTGGCCCCCGTTCCTCGAGCTCTGCCAGCGGGAGTCACGCACCGCACTCACCTGGTGGGAGTACTCCGGGCAGGACAACCCCAGCCTGCCCGCCGCCACGGGCAGCGGCGCGGTGGAGGCCACCGCGATGGCAGAGTGGCTGCAGTCCCACGATTTCACCCTCGACCAGGTCGAGCTGATCAGCACCCTGCACCTGCCTGCGGAGGTGGGGAAGGGGGACGTCGATAAGCACTATGAGGTGGTGACCTGGGAGGGGCCGACCCCGGAGCACCTGCTCGAGCCCATGGCGCGCCTGCGCGGGCGCATGGCCACCGACGCGCCGCACGGCAGCCGGGAAGCGGAGGAGGAGGTGTGGGACGCCGCCCGGATCCGCCGCGAGGAGGCGCGGGCGCGCGACTCCCACCGCGTAGTGCTGTGGGCCGTGGCGCTCAACGAGTCCGGGGAGCCGGTCGGCTACACCTTCGTCGAATGCCCGGAAAGGCAGCCGGAGATCGCGTATCAGGCGGACACCCTCGTGCGGGCGGAGGACCGCGGGCACGGCCTGGGCCTGGCGCTCAAGCGGGCCAACGCCCTGCAGCTGCAGACGGTGCGTCCGCAGGTAAAAAGGCTGCACACGTGGAATGCCGAGGAGAATCGCTGGATGCTGGGCATCAACCGGGCCCTCGGTTTCGTCACGTCCTCGGCGATGGGGGCCTGGCAGCGCACCCTCGACGCTAGTACGGAAGCACCGAGTCCGTGACCTCCGTCTGCTGGACGCGGATGACGGACTGATCGCCGACGCGGTCCTGCGGCACGGTCTGCGGGGCCATCCGACCACGCGGGGCGGGGGAGATGCCGAAGAACTCGTCGAGGCCCTGCACGTGGAACTGGGTGGAGTTGTAGCGGCTGTTGTCCCGGGTGTTCCACTGGGAGACCACGAGGTCCATGCTGCCGATCGTCGAACCCGGGACGATGTAGCCGCCGTAGACCTGAGCGAAGTTGTCCGGCCCCTGGGGTGCGCCCCAGCCGCCGCCGATGACCACCTGGGCCGGGGTGATGGCGTTCCAGTCGGTGGTGATGTCGTCGGTGATACGGACCTCGATGGAGTACGTCGCGGCGTTGAACATCGCCAGTACCCAGTTGCCCTCGATGAACCGCAGGGACATCTCACCGGCAGAGACCTCGTCGGACAGGATCGGGGTACGCGGGAATGACGAGGTCCAGACGCCGGTGCGCGAGTTGAAGTGCTCCCAGGTGGTGCGGTCGGCGATCTGCGCGGGCAGGAAGCGGGAGAGATAGACGTCATCGCTGCGCCGGAACTGCGAGGACATGACGTAGACGTAACCGTCCGGACCCATGTCCCAGGTGAGGAGGTTACCCAGTCCGTCCATGTGGCCGGCGGGTGTGGTGGCGACGGACCGCCAGGTGGCACCTCGATCGTCGGACTTCCAGATCTCCGTGCGCAGCACATTGCCGAGACCCCGGTTCCACATGCCCTGCATGTACAGGGTGCCGTCGATGTTGATGACATCGGAGGGGATGACGGTGATGCCGCCGTCATGGGAGTAACCGATGAGCTGGCGGGCCACCTCACCCTCGTTGAGGGGACGCAGAATCTCGATGCGCCCGTCAGCGTCCAGGCGGGCGAGCACCCCGACCGGGCTCATCCATGTTCCCTGGCCGAAGCGGGGGCCGCGCCAGGAATCACCGAAGACGATGATGAACTCCTCGCCCGCGTCCAGGTCCACCATGATGCCGAGGTCACCGACGAGGAAGCCGGCGTCCTCGGAGATACCCCGGCCGAGGATGTCCCCGACGACACTGACCACCAGGGGGCCGTCCTCGCGGTCGGGCCCGAACTCCACCGTATTCGGAGGCGGCAACGGGGTACCGCGGGAACTGCCGGAGCTCTGGGCCAGGGCTGAGGGAGCGGCGACCGGAGACACGGTGACAAGGCCAGCACCCACCGCGAGAGAGGCCGACAGGGCAAGGGTGCGAAGCGTCTTGTTCACGGAGGATTCTTTTCGGCCGGGGGCGGGCAACGAGTAGTGACAATAGCAAAAGGGACCACCCCGCGATGGTCGTGGCGCCGATTAGGGTGGGGGCATGCGACGCCTGTCTACCCTGCCCGTCACCCTGCTCATGACCGCCGCCCTGGTGTCCGGGTGCGCCACGGACAGTGACGAGGCCGGCTCGCCCGCTCTTTCCGATGGGGACCGCAACACGGAGGCGGTCGATGGCACCGAGGGTGTCACCGTCACGGAGCACGGCACATTCGACACCGGCTGGGCAATGTCCTTCTTGCCTGGCACCGACCACCTGCTCGTCTCCGAACGCCGCGGGGCGCTGCAGTTGCGTGACCAGCTCACCGGGGATGTCCATGAGATCAGCGGGGTCCCGGAGGTTCACGCCCAGGGGCAGGCGGGCATGCATGACGTCATCCCCGGGCCCACCTTCGAGCAGGACGGCATGATCTACCTCAGCTGGGTGCGCCCGCACGCGGACGGCGCCCAGGGGGTGGTGGGCCGTGGTGTGCTGGACGTGGACAATCACCGCCTGAGCGACCTGGAGGAGATCTGGGAGCAGACCCCGGCCGCCGGCAACGGGCATTTCTCGTTGCGGCTGCTCATCCAGGATGACCACCTCTTCGTCACCTCCGGTGACCGCCAGGAGATGGATCCGGCGCAGGAGAATGACACGAACCTGGGCTCGGTGCTGCGCCTGACCCTCGACGGTGAACCCGCGCCGGGCAACCCCTGGGGGACGGAGCAGTGGACGATGGGCCACCGCAATCCCCTGGGTATCGCCGAGGATGCCCGGGGCCGGATCTGGGTCTCCGAGATGGGCCCGCAGGGTGGCGATGAACTCAACCTGCTCGTCGAGGGCGACAATTACGGCTGGCCCGCGGCCTCCATGGGCGTCCACTACAGCGGTGCACCCATCCCCGACCACACCCCGGGGGACGGTTTCCACGGGCCCGCGGCGTCATGGGTGCCGGCGATCTCCCCGGGCAACCTGCTCATCTACTCCGGCGAGCTTTTCGACACCTGGGCCGACTCCGCCCTCATCGGCGGCCTGTCCGGGGAGACGATCGTCCGCGTCGAACTGGGCGAGCC
>NZ_JAUNRW010000117.1:0-2305 GCF_030535495.1 Corynebacterium sp. | reverse complement strand
GCGCCCGCTCACTCCCCGGACCGGTCCGGCCTCCTCCGCGCGGACTTGATGTCCGAGCGATGCCGCTTCGCTGCTAATCGACGCCGCACCGACCCCCGCGTCGGCTTCGTCCGCCGGCGCGGGGGCGGGGGAGGAGCCAGGGCCTCGCGCAGCAGTGCGGCGAGGCGGCGGCGGGCCTCGGCGCGGTTGCGCAGCTGCGAGCGCTGCGTCGATGACTCCACCTGCAGGACCGTGCCCGCCAGGCGATGGTCGAGGTTCCGGAGCGCCCGGCGACGCTGGTGCTCGTCCAGGGCGGTCGTGGTGGCCAGATCGATGGACAGCTGCACCCGGCTGTCGGTGGTGTTGACACCCTGGCCGCCGGGACCGGAGGACCGGGAGAACTGTTCGTGCAGGTCGGCGGCAGGAATGCTGAGCCCGCCGGGGATGCCGGGGCCAGGGTCGAGCCGGAGCGGTTCCATGGCAGCGAGTATAAGGTGGCGCCATGACAACAGACGTGCTGCCCACCTTCGATACTTCCGAGGTCTCCCGCGTCCTCGTCGTCGTGGCCCACCCCGACGACGCCGAATACGGCCTCTCCTGCGCGGTGGCCGAATGGACGGATGCCGGGGTGGAGGTCGGCTATCTCCTGCTCACCCACGGCGAGGCCGGCATCCGCCACATGGATCCGGCCGAGGTCGCACCCCTACGGGCCGAGGAACAACGCCGGGCCTGCCAGATCGTGGGCGTCCACGACCTCACCCTGCTGGAGCATCCCGACGGCCAGCTCACAGATTCCCTGGAGTTGCGTCGGGATATCGCGAAACACATCCGCCAGTTCCGCCCGGACACGGTCATCACCGCGAACTTCGAGCTCGAGGCCTACGGCTCCTTCAACCAGGCGGATCACCGCGTGGCGGGACTGATGACCGTCGATGCTGTCCGGGACGCGGACAACCCCTGGGTGCACCGCGACCTGGATCTACCGGCACACAAGGTGCAGCGGCTGCTGGTGGCCAACCCGGGGGAGCCGACCCATCGGGTGCTCATCAGCGAGGACGCCCGGCAACGCGGCATCGACTCCCTGGCCTGCCACGAGGTTTACTTCGAGGCCCTGCCGGATCACCCGACGCCGGAGGAGTTCATCCCCATGATGCTCGAGCAGCCCGACGGCGCGCACGCGGTGAGCTTCCGGGTGTTCGATCCGATCTAGCTGCTGACGCCGTAGGCTTTCCGGATCGTCGACTCGTCATCCAGGGTGCCGAGCATGAACCTGGCCAGGTCAATGCGCGGCACGGTGGCGCTCAGGGTCTCCGGGGAGGACACCTCGAGGGCGCGGACCTGGTCGGTCGGCGGGGCGTTGCGCAGCCCGGTGGGCCGGACGATGGTCCAGTCGAGCCCGGAAGTGCGCACCTCCTCCTCCTGCTCGTTGTGATCGGCCAGCGGCTTGCGCAGGAGCATCTGCATCACCTGCCGCAGGGGGACGGGCAACTGGGTGGCGGAATTCCCGGCGCCCAGCGAGGACTGCACCAAAAGGCGTCGGACCCCGGCCTCCTTCATCGCCGCGATGACGGCGCGTGTGACCTCGGCGCGTGCGTGCCGACGTCCGCGGGTGGCGCCGACGGTGACCACGACGGCGTCGGCACCCGCCAGGGCTTCGCGCAGTACGGCCGGGTCGGTGGCGGAGCCGGTGACCGCGCGGGTTCCGGCGGGGACGGTGCCGCGGCGGGAGACGACGGTGACGTCGTGGCCGGCCTGACGGGCGGCGATGGCGACCTGTGCGCCGGTGCCGCGGGATCCTCCGATGACGGTGATGTTCATGGCCCTCACCCTAGCGCCGACGCAGCAACGGCACGAAGCGGAAGCGCCCGTGCCGGGTCACCGTGACCTCGTCCCCGGCGCGCTCCACCCGCAGCATCTCCCCGTCGACCGGGATGACCATGACACCGCCTGCCGCCAGTTGGTCCACCAGTTCATCCGGCAGCGAGGGGGCTTCCGCCGAGACCAGGATGCGGTCGAAGGGCGCCAGCTCCGGCAGGCCGAACACCCCCGCTGTGGCCTGATGCACCCGGACCTTCCGCCCGGCGGCGTCGAGGTTGTGCTGGCCGAACTCGACGAGTTCGTCGACCAGTTCCACCGCAGTGACCTGGCCGGTGGTGCCGACCAGCTCGTGGAGCAGTGCCGTACTCCACCCGGAGCCGGAGCCGACATCGAGGACGCGGTGGCCGGGACGGGGATCGAGCAGCCGGAGCATGAAAGCGACCGTCCACGGCTGCGAGTTCGTCTGCCCGTGGCCGATGGACAGGGGAGCGTCGATACCGGCCTGTCC
>NZ_JAUNRW010000023.1 GCF_030535495.1 Corynebacterium sp. | reverse complement strand
CCGTCGTCCAGCTTCCGCTGCTGCCCCGCGATGTCAGCGGGCTCGCCGAGGTGGAAGCCTTCGCGCAGCTGCTCTGAGCCCACCTGAGCGAGTTCACCTGCGCGAGTTCGTGCATTCCCTCCATACTCAAGCATGGGGGAGATGCACGAACGCCAGGGTGGTGCAGCGCCCCGCCGGAAACGCTCTGAGCAGACTCACGCACACCCACCTGAGCGAGTTCGTGCACTTTCTCCATACTCAAGCATGGGAGAGATACACGAACGCCTCAGCAGCGCCCCGCCATCACCCCTCGATGTTGCGGAAGCCGATGCCCAGCGGCAGGCCCACGTTGTCCGTCAGCCGCACCCCGCCGACGACAGCGGAGACCAGCAGACGCCCGTCCCCCATCTCCGGAGGATCGCCCAGGTCCAGGCCGCGGACCTCGAGGTAGTCGACCTCCACGCCGCCCTCCGCCAGGACGGAGCGCGCCACATCCAGCACCGCCTCGGCCCCGTGTTCGGCGGCGTGCGCCCCGGCGGTGAGCGCCGCGGACAGGAACAGCGCCTGCTCCCGGGCCGACTCCTCGACCCGGGTGTTGCGCAGCGACAGCGCCAGACCATCCGGCATGCGGACCGTGGGCACCCCGTGCAGCTTCACCGGCAGGTGCAGGTCGGTGATCGCCGACTGCAGCGCCCGCATCTGCTCGTAGTCCTTCTCACCGACCACCACATCCGTCGGGCCCACCGCGTTGATGAGCGCCAGCTCGAGGGTGAGCCCCCGGGCCAACGACTCGACGGGCTCCAGGTCATGGTCCACGGGCTGGACGAGGGTGCGCAGGCCGCGCGGCCACAGGTCATCCTGGGTGTAGGTGCAGAGGGCGTCGACGCGTTCGTCGATAAGCATCTGGCGATCGGAGCCGGCGTAGGCGGCGATGACCACCGCACGCGGGATCCGGCGGGCCGCGCGCAGCAGCGCGATGTGCCCGGCGTGCAGACCCGCACCCAAAGGCACCAGGACCACGGGCCGGCCGGTCTTACGCATCGCCCGCGCAAGCACGCCGATCTCCGCCAGGCCGAATTCACGCGCCTGACCCTCTGCAAAACTCACAGTTTCTCCTCCTGGATGGCCCACAGTTCTATGTCCTGGTTGTGCCGGGTCTCGGCCACGCGCCGCAGCACCTGGCGAAACGCCCGCGCCTGCCCGGGATTGCCGATCGCCTGCCACTGCTCACGCAGCGCGGCGGCGTCGGGCAGTCGCGTGAGCGTGCCCCGCGCGGCCGCGATGTCATCGGCCTCCTGGATGTCTCCGACGACGTCGCCGAGCATGCGCATCGCGTCGCGGCCGAGCGCGTTGACCGCCTCTATGTAGGTGATCGCGGCGGCCAGGCGCACGCGTTCCTCCTCGGCGCAGGGCACCCCGCTGGCGCCGAGCTCCCCCAACAGCAGCTCCGCGATGGTGTCGCCGAGCTCATCGACGGTGGTCACGGCCCAGCGGGTGGGGCTGAGTTCCCCCATCGCGATGACGACGGCACCGGTGACCTCCAGCGGATCCATGACCATCACGCCGTGCTGGAGGGAGGTGTGGATGAAGATCTGCCCGCGGCGGGCGCGCTCCGCGAGCCGCTCGACGGCGGATGCGAGCAGGCTGTCGCGGACCTCCAGGACCACCAGGTCCAGCTCCTCGAAACTGGGCGGGGCCGGGTCGTAGTCCATGTAGGAGACGTCGTGGCCGACCTTGGACAGCAGGTCGGGCAGGGAGGAGGTGCGCGAATCGCCGTACACGCCCACCCGCATGCGCGGGGCCCGCACTAGGCGTCCTTGTTCTCGCGGGCCCGGGCGAGCAGCTCGGCGACGGTGAGCCCGCCGGTGTTCTCGTCGCGGCGACGTCGCCCGCGGCTTTCGGCCGCCGGCGCCTCATGCTTCTCGACGACCGCCTCCCGGCCAATCCCCCCCTGCTCCCAGTTGACCGCCTGGAAGGACCCGGTGTCGAAGACCCGCGGCTCCACCCGGTCCTGCTTCTCCCGGATGAGATCAGCCAGCGGGTTGGCCTGCGGGCGCGAGGGCTGCTGGCCGAGGCGACCGGCCACGGCCTCCGGGGAGGGTGCGCCGAAGCTGTGCTCCGGTTCCGGGACCGCGGATTCAGCTTCGGCCTCAGCCTCAGCCGGGTCCTCGAGGGTGACGTTCTCCAGCTCCCGGATGCGACGGGCCTCGGCGCGCAGGGCGGCGGGTTCGTACTCGAACTCGCGCCCGGCCAGATTCTCCAGCTGGGCGCGGATGCCCGCCAACTCCCGCTGGATGTCCTCGAGGACGGCCGTGTCCTGGGAGCGCTGGGTCTCGCGCTCCTCGCGGGCCTCCAGGCGGGCCTGGCGTTCGGCTTCGGCGCGCGCCAGTTCGGCGTCGTGCGCCGCGGTGCTCAAGGCGAGTTCCCGGCGGGCGTTGTCGGCATCGCGCCGGTAGCGGAAGACGAGGAAGAAGCCGATGATGGCCGCCCACAACGCGGCGAGCAGGGCGAGTTTCAGGGCCCCGTCGCTGTCCGTGAACAGCATGACGATGCTCGCGATGAACGCCAGAGTGATCAGCACGACCAGCATCACCTGGCCGCGGTCCACGCCTCCTTGCTCCTCAGTCATGTGTTCCACTCTAACCTGCCGGTTCCCCGTCGGCGGGTGGCGGTGTCTCACAGTGTCGCTCCAGGTACACGCCCGCCACCGCCGCGGCGACCCCACCGAACGCGGAGGCGAGGACCCCGGGCAGATCCTGCTCGGCGGCGATGAGCTCGCCGGCGCGCGGGATGATGTAGGTGGCCATGCCCAGGTAGGCGCCGCCGACGATCGCCCCGGTCCACGCCGCCGCCTTGCCCACGACGAGGAACTGGGCGGCCGTCACCGGGTTGAGCTGGGAGCGGTCCTGCCCGATGCCGCCGTCCTCCTTGCGGTCACGCACCCGCCAGGCGAGCACGAGGCACACGAAGGCCAGCACCCACAGGGTGACGGAGACGGTCACCGGGATCGCCGTCATGGATCCGTAGAAGCGCCAGGTGAGGATGGCCGCGGCTGCGGCGGTGAAGCCACCGGCCCCGATGAGCGCGGCGAGCGAGGTCCGCTGCACTAGAGCTCACCCGCTTCCACGATGCCGGCGATCTCGTCCGGATCGAGCGCGGCGACCAGCTGCTTCACACTCCGCCCGCCCAGCGTCGCCGCCGGGTCCGCGGCCAGCCAGGGCACCAGCACGAAGGCGCGCTCATGTGCGTGCGGGTGCGGCAGGGTGAGCACCGGATCCGCGGAGGTGATCTCCTCCGGGTCCCACACGGAGACCACGTCGACATCGAGGGTGCGTGGCCCCCAGCGGCGCACACGCACCCGCTCGGCGGCGTCCTCGAGCGCCTGCCCGCGACGCAGCAGATCCAGCGGGGTCTGGTCGACGTCGACGATGAGGACGGCGTTGAGGAACTCGTCCTGGTCGGTCACCCCCCAGGGCGGGGTGGAGTAGACCGGGCTGGCGGCGAGGATCTCGGAGGCGAACTCATCGCGGACTCCGCGCAGCAGCGCCCAGCGGTCGTCCATGTTCGACCCGATCGACAGCACGGCGCGCATCAGGGTGTCCTGAGGTGCTTGCGGGAGCGCCTGGCCACCACGGCCACATCCGCGAAGGTGTGCGGGATGGGGGCCTCCGGCTTGTGGATGGTCACCTCCACCGCGTGGAGGATGTCGAAGCCGGTCATGGCGCGCTCGGCGATCTCCACGGCGACCGTTTCGATGAGGTCGCGGGGCTCACCCTCCACCACCTCGACGGCCAGTTGGGCCAGCTCGGCGTAGTTGACGGTCAGGTGCAGGTCATCGCTGGCGGCGGCGGGGCCGATCTCCAGCCAGCAGGTGATGTCGACGATGAAGCTCTGGCCGTCGCGACGCTCGTGGTCGAAAACGCCGTGGTGCCCGAAGCACTCCAGGCCGGTCAGCTCGATGCGGTCAGCCACGGCCGCCTCCGTTCCACAGGGCGGCGACGTCGACGGCGTCCCGGGAGACGGGCACATTGTGTACACGCACCCCCCACGCGCCCATCTGGGCGGAGATGGCGGTGACGGCGGCGGTGGCCGGATCGGCGTCCGCCGGCCCGCCCTCCAGGCCGCGGTCCGCGCGCACGGCAGACAGGAATCGCTTGCGGCTCGCGCCGACCAGCACGGGGAACTGCCCGGCGATGAACTCCGGCAGGTGGTTGAGCAGCGCCCAGTTGTCCTCGCGGGACTTGGCGAAGCCCAGCCCCGGATCCAGGACGATGTTGTCGCCGTCCACCCCGGCGGCCAGGGCGTTGTCCACCAGGCGGGCGAGGGTGTCGCGGACATCGGCGACCACGTCCCCGCCGTGATCGGCCTGCCCGGCGGCGTCGCCGAACTGGACGGTGCGCCAGTGCATGAGGCACACCGGCAGGCCCGTGTCCGCCATGACGCGGTACATGTCCGCATCCGCCAGGCCGCCGGAGACGTCGTTGATCATGGACACCCCGGCCTCCGCGGCGGCCGCGGCCACGGAGGCGCGCATCGTGTCCACCGAGGTGGGGATGCCCTCCTCGGCCAGCGCCGCGATGACGGGGGCGACGCGGGAGGCCTCGACGGCGGCGTCGACACGCGTGGCCCCGGGCCGGGTTGATTCCCCGCCGACGTCGATCATGTCCGCACCCTGCTCCACCAGCTCCCGGCCGTGGGCGATGGCGGCGTCGATGTCCAGCCACTTCCCGCCGTCGGAGAAGGAGTCCTCGGTGACGTTGACGATGCCCATGACCAGGCAGCGGCCCGGCACGGTGAGATCAGCGACCCGCATGCCCTACCCCCGGATCAGGCTGAGGACCTCGGCGCGGGAGGCCGCGGAGGTCTTGAAGCCGCCGCGCACGGCGGAGGTCGTCGTGGTGGCCCCCGGCTTGCGGATACCCCGCATCGCCATGCACAGGTGCTCGCACTCGATGACCACGATGACGGCCTGCGCACCCAGCTTCTCCACGAGTGCATCGGCGATCTGCGAGGTCAGGCGCTCCTGCACCTGCGGCCGCTTGGCGTACATGTCCGCCAGGCGCGCCAGCTTGGACAGGCCGGTGACATGCCCGTTCTTCCCCGGGATGTAGCCGATGTGGGCGGTGCCGTAGAAGGGCACGAGGTGGTGCTCGCAGGTGGAGTAGATCGGGATGTCACGCACCAGCACCAGTTCCTGGTGATCCTCCGCGAAGGTGCGTTCCAGCACGTCCGTCGGCTCACTGTGCAGCCCCGCGAACACCTCCCGGTAGGCCCGCGCCACGCGCGCCGGGGTGTCCTTGAGGCCCTCGCGCTCCGGATCCTCGCCGACGGCGATGAGCAGTTCCCGCACCGCCGCTTCCGCGCGCTCCTGGTCGAACGTGGTCATGACTGCTCCTTCGTCTCCGGCTCGGCGACCTCGTCGGCCGCCGGTGCCGGGCGCTGTTCCGGCTGCTTATCGACGTCCCGCTCAACGTTTTCCGGCTGCTCATGATCCGGCAGGCGGAAACCGATGACCTCAGTCTCGGTGGTCTCAGTGTTCTCAGTGGCCTCGGCCGGAGCCGGCTTCCCGGACGGGCCGTAGTTCTTCATCCCCGGATGCTCTCCGGAAGAAGAGGCATAGGGGTTGTCCTTCGGGGGCCAGCCCGGCGCGCTCCAGTCCGCCGGCGGCGGGGTGCCACCGTAGCGGGCACCGACCGACACGGGCTCCGGGGTGCGGTGGCGGCCACCGCCCTCTTCCGGGGACTCCGGCTGCTCGGCCTCCTGGCCAGCGGCCTTCTGCGCCTCCAGCTCAGCCTGTCGCTTGGCGCGCGCCTGCTGGGAGGCCTCGAGGAGGGAGAAGCGCTTGGGCGGTTCCTCGCCGCGCTCGATGGCCAGCTCGGTGGGGGTCTTCACCGGTTCGCGGCCCTCCTGCTGCGGGAAGTGGTTCTCCGCGTGCGGGAAGATCTCCGGGGCGTCCATCGGCTCGATGTCGTCGAAGATGATCTCCAGGTCCGGGCGGCGCAGGGTCTCCTTCTCCAGGAGTTTCGCCGCCAGCGTGTCCAGGTGGTCGCGGTACCGGGCGAGGATGTCATAGGCCTGGCGGTGGGCGGCGTCGAGAAGCTGGTGTACCTCGTCGTCGATCTTGGCGGCGACGGCCGGGGAGACCTCCAGGGTCCCGCCACCGGCGCGGCCGGAGAAGGGATCGCCCTGTTCCTGGCCGTACTTGACCATGCCGAGGGACGGCGACATGCCGTACTCGGTGATCATGGCGCGGGCGATCTTGGTGGCCTGCTCGATGTCGGCGGAGGCGCCGGTGGTCTGCTCGCCGAAGACGAGTTCCTCCGCGGCGCGGCCGCCCATGGCGAAGACGAGACGGGCGAAAAGCTCGTCCCGGTTGTACATGCCCTTGTCGTCCTCCTGCGCCGTCATGGCGTGGCCGCCGGTGCGGCCGCGGGCGAGGATGGTCACCTTGTACACGCGCTCGATGTCCTTGAGCGCCCACGCGGCCAGGGTGTGCCCGCCCTCGTGGTAGGCGGTGACCTTCTTCTCCTTCTCGGAGATGATCTTGGAGGAGCGGCGCGGGCCACCGATGACGCGGTCCGTGGCCTCCTCGAGGGCGTCGGCGGTGATGACGTTGCCGCCGATACGGGCGGTGAGCAGGGCGGCCTCGTTGAGCACGTTGGCCAGATCGGCACCCGACATACCGGCGGTGCGCTTGGCCAGGGCCTTGATGTCGGCGTCGGGGCCCAGCGGCTTGCCCTCCGCGTGCACCTCGAGGATGCGCTCGCGGCCCTTGAGGTCCGGCGCGGTCACCGGGATCTGGCGGTCGAAGCGGCCCGGGCGCAGCAGCGCCGGGTCGAGGATGTCGGGGCGGTTGGTCGCGGCCATGAGGATGACACCCTCGCGGTCACCGAAGCCGTCCATCTCCACCAGCAGCTGGTTGAGGGTCTGCTCGCGCTCGTCGTGACCGCCGCCCATGCCGGAACCGCGCTGGCGACCGACGGCGTCGATCTCGTCGACGAAGATGATGCAGGGGCTGTTCTCCTTGGCCTGCTTGAACAGGTCGCGCACGCGGGAGGCGCCGACACCGACGAACATCTCCACGAAGTCGGAGCCGGAGATGGAGTAGAACGGCACCCCGGCCTCACCGGCCACGGCACGCGCCAGCAGGGTCTTACCGGTGCCGGGCGGGCCGTAGAGCAGCACGCCGCGCGGGATCTTCGCGCCGAGGGCGTGGTAGCGGGTGGGGTCCTGCAGGAAGTCCTTGATCTCCTGCAGCTCATCCACCGCCTCATCCGCGCCGGCGACATCCGCGAAGGTGTTGGTCGGCATGTCCTTGGTCAGCTCCTTGTGCTTGGAGCCGCCGAAGCCGAACATGCCGCCGCCACCCTGCATGCGGGTGAGGAAGAAGAAGAGCAGGCCGAACAGCAGCAGCATCGGCAGCATGAAGCCGAGCATGCTCATGAGGAAGCTGTCCTGCGTCACCTCGGTGTTGTACTCGTCCGGCTCGGAGGCCTGGACGGCGTCGAACACCTGCGGGGCGGTGCGCGCGGGGTACTTGGCGATGATCTCCTCGATGCCCTCGCGTTCCTCATAGGTGATGGGCTCGCGCAGCTCGATGCGGACCTGCTGTTCGCGGTCGTCGATCTGCACCTCGCGGGCGTTGCGCTCCTGGAGCTGCGTCATCGCCACGGAGGTGTCCACCCGCTGGAACCCGCGGGTGTCGTCGGTGAGCAGGCTGAACACGAAGATGGTGACCAGCACGATCGCCGAGATCAGACCGATCTGGAGGATTCTCTTGTTGCTCATGGATTACGGCCGCGCCGTGGCGCGACCAGTGCCTTTCGTCTTCGTCCTACGTTCTTCCACCACAACGCGCGGGGGTGTGTTTTCGTTCCCTACTCCGAGTAGACGCGCGGGTGCAGGGTGCCCACGAAGGGCAGGTCACGGTAGCGCTCGGCGTAGTCGAGGCCGTAACCGATGACGAACTCGTTGGGGATGTCGAAGCCGACGTCGAAAAGCTCGATGTCGGCCTTGACCACCTCGGGCTTACGCAGCAGGGTGATCACCTCGAGGGAGCGCGGGTTGCGGGCGCGCAGGTTGCGCATGAGCCACGACAGCGTCAGGCCCGAGTCGATGATGTCCTCGACGATGAGCACGTCGCGGCCCTCGATCTCCCGGTCGAGATCCTTGAGGATGCGCACCACACCGGAGCTGGTGGTGGAGTTGCCGTAGGAGGAGACGGCCATGAACTCCATCTGCGAGGGGATGGTCAGCGCGCGGGTGAAGTCGGTGAGGAAGAACACCGCGCCCTTGAGCACGCACACCAGGATCAGTTCTTCGTCGGCGTCGCGGTAGGTCTCGGAGACCTTGTCGGCCAGTTCCCGGATGCGGGCGGCCAGTTGCTCCTCGCTGATGAGCACCGCCTCGACGTCCTCGCCGTAGCAGCTCGCCGGTACGTTGTGATCCTTGTGGTCGTGCACGGTCATGACACCTTTCCTAGGCCTCCTCGGATAGTGCCAGTCTGCCACCTACGCGCCTGACTTCCAACCTCTTTCCCACCTTCACTCCTCCCTGCCCGTGCCAGGTGGTGCACATGTCCTCAATCATGCTTATCGACGCCCGCGTCGGACCGATCCCGTGCTGGAGGAGCCACGCCGCAATACGACGGCGGCGCAGGGGTCCGGGTTGGGCGGCCAGTTCATGGCAATCGTCGGTGGGCGGGCCGGCGAGCTCGTTGAGGAGGGCGTTGTCGGCGGCGATCCGCTCGGCCGTCTGCGCCAGGGGCTCGACGGGGTCGGTGTGGATCTCGCGGAGGGCGCGACGGATGGCCACGCGCTGGAAGTCCGCGTCCTCATTGTGCGGGTCGTGCCAGGGGGTGAGCCCGAGCTCCGCGCAGGCCCCCTCGGTGTCTGCGCGGCGGATGCCGAGGAAGGGACGGGTGATGCCGTCCTGCTGCGGGTGCATCCCGGCGGGGTTGCCGCGCAGGGCCTGCAGCAGCAGCGTCTCCGCCTGGTCATCGCGGGTGTGGGCCACCCAGACGGGGCGCCCGGGGTCACGCAGGGCCTGGTAGCGGGCCTGGCGGGCGTTGGCCTCGAGGTTGCCCGGCGCGACCGTGACCGCTGCGATGGTGGCGTGGGCACCGAGGCGTTCGGCCTGTTCGGCGGCCCGCTTGGCGACCTGGGCGGATCCGGGCTGCAGCCGGTGATCGACGATGACGGCGTGGACCTCCTGGCCCTCCGCCCGGGCCGCGGCCACCAGCGCGAGGGAGTCCGCCCCACCCGACAGCCCCACGGTCACCGGCCCGGGGTGCAGGTACGGGCGCACGGCCCGGCGGCACGCCAAAAAGTGCGGGCTGTGCCGGGGCCAGAAGGGTTCCATGGGGTTGATGTTATTCCCCGCTCCGCCCCTGTGAATTCACGCGGTCGAAAGGGCTGCCCGCCAGGCTCGATGGGCACTCCTTTCGACCGCGTGTATTCGACACGTCTCAGGCGACGCGAGGCAACGACACCGGAGCGGTGAAACTCTGCAGACCCCGGAGCACCAGCTGCACCATGACGCAGTAGCCGACCTCGGGCTCCTCCAGGTCCTCCTTGCCCACCCGCAGCACCACCGAACCGAGATTCTGCAGGGCCTTCTCCCGCGCGCGCTCCTCCAGGATGACGGTCTCCGGATCATCCCCGTATGCCCCGCGGTACTTCGTCAAGCCGTCGATCTCCAGGACCAACCAGCCGTTGATGAGAATGTCGACGTAGTAGACCTTTCCGGTGATCGGATCCTGGAAGGCCACCTGCGTCTCCACGCTGATGATGGCGGGATCCCCACACCGCAGCAGGAGCAGCCGGGCCTTGGTCTCCCAGGGGCTGCCGATCATCGCGCGTGACATCTCGACTACCTCCCGGAAGTCCCCGATCCCGGGATAGGACCCCATGTGTTCCAGTCGCTGGTGGAGCTTCTCCTTCGTGAAGGTCGGCCACTTCCTCCGCACGGAATCCACCGCCGCCACCGCTTCGTCCCGGTCCTCATAGCGACAGATGTCGGTGAGGGTCCGCAGCAGAGTGGTCACGCGGATCCCTCCCTGCGTGGTGATCTGCGCCTCGGGGAGCACCGCCGACCGGTAGGTGGTCCCGCTCATCCACAGACGTTTCGACGGCGGCCGGGATCGCCCGGGCAGCAGCAGGTCCACCGTCTTCTCCACCCCGAGTAGCGGCACCCCCCACAATCTCGCCGCCGCCATCCCGCACACCACCGCCTTGTCTGTGGCAAGCCCCACGGCGGCGGCCCGGGCCTCGGCTTTCTCCCACGGTGGGAGCCGGGTGAAATAGTCTCTCGGCACCGCCACCTCTGCGGTGAGCCGGAGCAGATGCCCCGATGCCACACCCGCCGGGACGTCGGTGTTCGTGAGAGGGACCTTGCGGAGTTCGATGAGCTGATGAGTTTCTTTCCAGGTCTGCTGCACACACCCCATCGTCGACCACCTGCGGTCCCCTGGAAAGCTCCGGCCGCGTCACGGCCCGTATCTGTGGACAACCCCGAATGCTCCATCCACAGAACACGCGGTGACCGAGACCTCAGGACTGACGAATCGCGGAGGTGAACTCGTCCAGCGCCGCCCGCGCCCCGAGGATCTCCGCACCGTTGACCAGCAGCGCGAAGGAGTAGACGCGCCCGGACTCGGCGGTGACCACTCCCGCCAGCGCGGAGGTGCCGGTGAGGGTGCCGGTCTTGGCGCGGACCCAACCCCGCCCGGGCAGATCCCCGTAGCGCTCGACCAGGGTGCCGGACCCACCCGCCACGGGCAGGGTGGCCAACAGGGGGCGGAGTTGGGTGCTGGTGGCGGCGTCGATAAGCACCTCGTCGAGCAGCCGCGGCGGGATGAGATTGTGCACTGACAGTCCGGAGTTGTCGGCCAGGGAGACTCCGGAGATGTCGAAACCGTGCTCGGTGAGCACGTCGAGGGTGGACTGCGTGGCGGCGGCCGCCGAACCGGGCAGCCCGCGGTGGACGGCGATTTCGTGGCCGATGGCCTCGGCCATGACGTTGTCGGAGTCCTTCATCATGTCCTCGAGGCGCTCGGTGAGCAGGGGGGACTCCACGGATGCCAGCACCATGGCACCTGCCGGGGCCGGCCCCAGCCCGAAGGTCTCGGCACCCACGCGGTTCGCCAGCGCCTGCGCCACATCCAACGCCGGAGTGTGCGAGCGCGGGACATCACCGGTGGTCTCCCCGAGGCGCGCGCCGTGGAGCATGGCGGGCTCGAGCGGGGCGATGTACCCGGCGTCGACGTCCTCGACGTCCCAACCGGGCATGAAGCGGTCGCCGTCCCACACGGAGGTGTCGATGATCACCTGCTCGGCCGCGCCGATCTGCGCCGCCAGGGAGTCCATCTGCTCCTCCGTCAGCCAGACGTCGCCGACCGCTCTGATGACCACCGAACCCGGCACCGGCCCCTCCACAACCTCGGTGACCAGGGTGTCATCGGGGCCGAGTTCCAGGATCGCTGCTGCCGCAGTGAGGATCTTCGTGGCCGAGGCCGGCTGCAACGCCTCCCCCGCCGCCTGCTCCCACACGGTCTCCCCCGTGACGGTGTCGGTGACCCGCCCGTGGACGGTGCCCAGCGCCGGGTTCTCCGCCAGCTCCGCCAGCCGCGCACCCAGCGCCACGTTGTCCACGGTGTCGGCGGACGCCGGCTCGAGCACCGGCGAGGGTTCTTCCGCCACGAACCCCGGCGCGCGGGTGAGATCGCCGTAGTGCCGGTCGGCCACCACGGCGAAACCGGCCACCCCGGACACGGCCAGCGCCGTCACTCCCGCGGCGACCGACCACCACAGCTTCTTTCCGCTCATTCCGTACACCCTAACGCGGACGGCGCGGCACAACCACAGCAGGCCGCACCCCCGACAGGCACTCCGCACGGGGGCGGTGGAGTGGGTCACGGGTTAGGATGATCCAGATCCCCCGACACATCAACAAGGAGTCTGACGCATGGGCGTTGAAGTCATCATCGAGATCCCGAAGGGGTCGCGCAACAAGTACGAGGTCGACCACGAGACCGGCCGCGTCTTCCTCGACCGCTACCTGTTCACCCCGATGGCGTACCCGGCGGACTACGGCTTCATCGAGCACACCCTCGGCGAGGACGGCGACCCGATGGACGCCCTCGTCATCCTGCCGGAGCCGGTCTTCCCGGGCGTGGTCGTCATGGCGCGCATCGTCGGCGTGTTCAAGATGACCGACGAGGCCGGCGGCGACGACAAGCTGCTCTGTGTCCTCGATGACCCGCGCTTCGATCACTTCCAGGAGCTCGAGGACATCTCCGAGTTCACCCGCGACGAGATCGAGCACTTCTTCGTCCACTACAAGGACCTCGAGCCGAACAAGGAGGTCACCGGTTCCGGGTGGGGTTCCCGCGAGGAGGCCGAGCGCATCCTCCAGGATTCCATCGACCGCTACAAGCAGGTCGGTGACAACTCCCGCGAGGGCCTCGAGGAGGAGAAGGACGCGGAGAACGAGGTCGAGCAGCAGCTCGAGGAGAACTAACTTCCTTCGTGGCACGCCCCATCGGTCGATCCGGTGGGGCGTTCGTCATGCCCGGAATGCCCCCACTCAGGGTTCCCACGTAAAGATTCTCACGCTCGGGGAAATCCCCAGGTCGTCGTAGAACCCCGGAAATCCTTACGTGGGAACCCTGTGGCAGCCCTCAGCGCCGACCCGCACCCCGTGACCCCACCGCCACCCGCGCGATCAGCCCGACCACCAGCAGCCACACCCCGATCGCCAGCGTGAGGATCGCCGGCACCTCCCCCGGTGTCACCAGCAGCCACACGAATCCCGCGGCCGCCCCCACCACGCCGAGCCAGAAGATCCAGCCCGGCAGGACGGTGGCGCGCCGCCGCAGAATCCAGGCCACGGATGCCACCACCGCCAGCGGTGCGGAAAGCACCGCGATGGTCACCAGCGCCATCCCGAAACCGACGCCGAGCCACAGCAGTCCGGCCCCCGCCGCCCCGAGCACGATCACCACGATCCACAGGCGGAGGGCGATGGGGCCGGTGAGGCGGCGAGTATCCATGGCAACAACGGTAGTCTCGGTGCCATGAAGACCGTGACTGTCACCGAAGTTCCCGCCGACGCCCAGCTTATCGACGTCCGCGAGCCCGACGAGTTCGCCGAAGTCCACGCCGCCGGCGCCACCCTCATCCCGCTGTCCGAGTTCGCCGACCGCGTCGGGGAGCTGGACACCGACCGCGACATCTACCTCATCTGCCGCTCGGGGGGCCGCTCCGGCCGGGCGTGTGAGTTCCTCAAGGAGAACCACGACATCGAGGCGATCAACGTCGAGGGTGGCACCCTGGGTTGGATCGCGGCGGAGCTGCCGACCGAATAGTGGGGCCCTCCCCATGATTTAACAAAGCCACCGTGGGCGGCGTACCATCGGTGGTATGCCGCAATCAGTAGATTCCCCCACGACGGGTGGCGTCCCCGCCACCCTCCTCGAATCCCCCAGCTTCCAGCTGGAACGCCTGCGCCGCCGCACCCGTGACGAGGTCGAGGCCGCCCTCGCCGAGCGCGGGACCACCATGCGTGGATACTGGGTGCTCACCTGTCTCGTCGAGCGCGACGCCTCCTCCCAGGCCTCGCTCTCCGAGGTCCTCGCCATCGACGCCTCCGACATGGTCCGGCTTATCGACGGCCTCGAGGCCCAGGGCTGGGCCAAGCGCGAGCGCGACCCGAAGGACCGCCGCCGCCAGATCGTCACCACCACCAAGAAGGGCACCAAGGCCCAGGCCGAGCTGGCCTCCCTGGTGGCCGAGGCCGAGGCCGACGCCCTCGACGAGTCCACGGGCAAGCAGCTCAAGCACCTGCGCAAGCTCACCAAGGCGGTGCTGGTCGCCGACCTGGAACCGGACCCCGACGAATCCAAGGGGGCCTAGCTCTTGTCACTGCACCAGGTCCCGCGCCAATTCCTCCGCGCCGGGGAGGCCCCGGCCAAGCGCACCCTCTACGACATCCTCGCCACCACCGCCGCTGCCCACCCGGAAGCGGCGGCTATTGATGACGGCGAGATCCTCACTTACGCCGAGCTCATGGACGAGGTCCATGCCCTCGCCGCCGAACTGCACTCCAACGGCATCCGCCGCGGTGACCGCATCGGCATCCGGATGACCTCCGGCTCCCGCGAACTCTACGTCGCCATCCTGGCGACCATCGCCGCGGGTGCGGCCTACGTGCCCGTCGACGCCGACGACCCTGACGAGCGCGCCGAGATGGTCTTCAGTGAGGGTGCGATCAACGGTGTGTTCACCGACGAGGGTTTCCGCATGCTCGCCCCGCGCCCGGGTGGCGACAAGCACCGCCCGCGCCTGGACGACATCGCCTGGATCATCTTCACGTCCGGCTCCACCGGCAAGCCGAAGGGTGTCGCGGTCTCGCATCGCAGCGCCGCCGCCTTCGTCGACGCCGAGGCCCAGATGTTCCTGGTCAACTCCCCCGGCGGCCCGCTCGGCCCCGAGGACCGCGTCCTGGCCGGACTGTCCGTCGCCTTCGACGCCTCCTGTGAGGAGATGTGGCTGGCCTGGCGCCACGGCGCCTGCCTGGTGCCTGCCCCGCGTTCCCTGGTGCGCTCCGGCATGGACCTGGGCCCCTGGCTCATCCGCCGTGACATCACCGTCGTGTCCACCGTCCCCACCCTGGCCGGCCTGTGGCCCGCGGAGGCGCTGGACAACATCCGCCTGCTCATCGTCGGTGGTGAGGCCTGCTCCCAGGAGCTCGTCGAGCGCCTGGCCACCGAGGACCGCGAGATGTGGAACACCTACGGCCCCACCGAGGCCACCGTCGTCGCCTCCGCCACGCAGCTCCACCCCGGTCAGCCCGTAGGCATCGGCCTGCCCCTGGCCGGCTGGGACCTCATCGTCGTCGACGAGTCGGAGAACCCGGTCGCCGTCGGCGAGGTCGGGGAACTGGTCATCGGCGGCGTCGGCCTGGCCCGCTACCTTGACCCGATCAAGGACGCCGAGAAGTACGCCCCCATGCCGAGTGTGGGCTGGGCACGCGCCTACCGCTCCGGTGATCACGTCCGCCTCGAGGAGGACGGCCTCTTCTTCGTCGGGCGTGTCGACGACCAGGTCAAGATCGGCGGCCGCCGCATCGAACTCGGCGAGGTGGAGGCGAATGTCGCCGCCCTGCCGAACGTCTACAACTCGGCCGTCGCCGTGCAGAAGACAGGCGCCAACCAGTCGGTGCTCGTCGGTTATGTCTCCCTCGACGATCCGGAGGCCGGTTTCGACCACGACGCCGCCCACGAGCGCCTCGCCGAGACCATGCCCGCCGCCCTCGTGCCGCGGATCTGCGTCATGGAGGAGCTGCCCGTGCGCACCTCCGGCAAGGTGGACAAGGCCGCGCTGCCCTGGCCGCTGCCGGGCGTGGGCGTCGAGGCCACCGACCTCTCCCCCACCGAGGCCTGGCTGGCGGAGCTGTGGGTCGACGTCCTGGGCACCTCGGTCCCCGACGCCGACGCCGACTTCTTCACCCTCGGCGGCACCTCGCTGGCCGCAGCCACCCTCGTGGGACGAATCCGCGAGCAGGTCCCCACCGTCGCCGTCCGCGACCTCTACGACCACCCGCGCCTGGGGTCCCTGGGCGAGGCCGTGGAGAACATCGCCCGGAAGTCCGGCGTCTCCCTCCACGACTCCACCCCCACCGAACCGCGCACCGTCCGCCCGGTCGGCGCCGGTACCCGCCTGGCGCAGGTGGCCATCCAGATCCCCATGATGACGCTCCAGGCCACCACGTGGCTCGGCTGGATCCTGCTGGGAGGCAACCTCGCCCACCTCGCCGGCCTTCCCTGGGCACAGCACACCTCCTGGTGGATCGTCGCCCTCCTGCTGCTCGTTTTCGGCACCCCGTTGGGCCGTCTCCCCCTCGGCGGCCTCGGCGCCCGCCTGCTCACCGCCGGCATCCAGCCGGGCGAGTACCCGCGCGGCGGTGCGACCCACCTGCGGATCTGGGCCGCCGAGCGCTTCGCCGACTCCTCCGGCGCACACTCCATCTCCGGGGCGACGTGGGTGAACTACTACGCCCGCGCGCTGGGCGTGAAGGTCGGCCGTGGGGTCGACCTGCATTCGCTCCCGCCCATCACCGGCCTGCTCACCCTCGGCGATCACTGCGCCATCGAGCCGGAGGTGGACATGTCGGGTTACTGGGTCGACGGCGACATCCTGCGCGTCGGCGCCATCGAGGTACGCCGGGAGGCGCGCGTCGGAGCCCGCTCCACCCTCCTGCCCGGCACGGTCATCGGCGAGGACGCCCACGTCGAGGCCGGCTCCACCGTCACCGGCGACCGCACCATCAAACCGGGATCCCGCTGGTCGGGTTCCCCCGCCTCCAAGGTGGGCCGCTCCAAGCACCGCTTCCCGGAGCAGCACCCGCCGCGCCGCTCCCGCTGGATGCCCATCTACGGACTGACCTCGGTGGCGCTGAGCCTGCAGCCCCTGGCTGCCCTGGCCATCGCCGCGTTCGTGGTCATCATGCTTATCGACGCCACCGGCGGCAACCCCCTCCTCGGCGCCCTCGTTTTCGCCCCGCTGGGCGGGCTGGTCGCCTTCGCCTTCTACATGATCTCCACGTGGGTCGGCGTGCGGGTGCTGCAGATCGGACTGGCACCCGGCGTCTACCCGGTGCGTTCCCTGCGCGGCTGGCAGCTGTGGACCGTCGAACGCCTCATGGATGATGCCCGCACCTACCTCTTCCCCCTCTACGCCGGGCAGCTCACCCCGCTGTGGCTGCGCAGCCTCGGGGCGAAGATCGGCAGGAACGTCGAGGTCTCCACCGCGGTCATGGTGCCCAAGCTCACCGACGTCCGCGAGGGCGCCTTCCTCGCCGACGACACCCTCGTCGGCGGCTACGAGCTCGGCGGCGGCTGGATGCTCACGGGCGAGACCCGCGTGGGCAAGCGCTCCTTCGTCGGCAACTCCGGCATCACCGGCCCGGGCCGCAAGCTGCCGAAGAACTCCCTGGTCGCCGTGCTGTCCTCCACCCCGAAGAAGGCGAAGGCCAACACCAACTGGTGGGGTTCTCCGCCGGAGCGCATGCGTCGCGTGCAGGTCGATGTCGACGGCGGCGAAGCCCTCACCTACAGCCCGGGCGCCAAGGTGAAGTTCTTCCGCGGTTTCATTGAGACGATGCGTCTGCTGGCGCCGATGACCTCGGCGATGCTGCTCGCCGGCGTCGTCGGCACGCTCTACTGGCTGGCCACCGCCTACGGCGTCCTGCTCGCCTGGTTGCTCGGCGGCCTGGTGCTCATGGCCGCCGGTGCCGTGGCCATGGCGATCACGGTGGCGGTGAAGTGGTTCTGCGTCGGTAAGCACACACCGGGTGATCACCCGCTGTGGAGCGAATTCGTGTGGCTCAACGAGCTGCAGGACGCCTTCGTCGAGGCCGTCGCCGGCCCGTGGTTCCTCATCCCCAGCCTGGGTACGGGTGAGCTCAACCTCGCCCTGCGCGCCCTCGGTGCGAAGATCGGCCGCGGCGCGTGGATCGAGTCCTACTGGTTCCCGGAGACGGACCTGTGTGTCGTCGGCCGCGGCGCCACCGTCGGCCCCGGCACCGTCGTGCAGACGCACCTGTTCCAGGACCGCGTCATGAGCCTCGACACCGTCACCATCGCCGACGGCGCGACGCTGGCCGCCCACTCGGTGGCCCTGCCCGCCGCGATGCTTCGCGACGCCGCCACCGTCGGCCCCGGCTCCCTCGTCATGCGCGGCGACCAGGTTCCCGCCTCGACGGTATGGCAGGGCAACCCGATCGAACCCTGGCAGCGCTGATCCGGTTACGGTCGGCGACGGAGCAGCCACACACCGCCGACGATGATCAGCCCGGCGAGTACTGCCACCGCACCGATGCCCATGCCGCCGGTCTTCGGCAACGTGCCGAGGCGAATGTCGGCCACCAGCAGCACGACGGTGTCAGTGTCCACGTCACCGACGGTGGCGCTCACCGCGTCCGCCGGGTTGAGGATCTCCAGCGTCGGGCCCGCCGAGGCCACGGTGACCTTCACCTTCACCGGCGCGGTGAGCAGCTCGTACTCCTGCGGGGAGCGGGTCTCCACGAGGAAGTACTCCACATCCGCGTCGAGGGTGCCGGCGTGGTAGCCGCTGGTGTCCTCGGCGAGGTCGGTGACCTTCGCCCCCACCGAGCCGTCCGGGTCGACTGCATGCAGCGCGAAGGCGGCGCCGGCGAGCGGAGTGGTGGTATCGTCCGCGCCTACCTTGACTAGGCGGAGGGACACCTTCTCCGGATCGGGGACCGGACCGCAGGCGTCATCGTCGTCGGTGACCGCGCCGGAGGTGAGGTCCACCCGGTTGAACAGGCCGTGCCCGGCTCCCTCGGTGGAGCATTCCTTATTGTCCGTGGTGCCGGTCGGGCCACGGAAGTGCACGGTCACCTGGTAGGTGTGCTTCGCGTTGCCGGCGATCTTCTTGTCCTTGGCCAGCTCGTAGGGTCCGGAGCCGTCGATTCGCTTCCCGTCGACGACGGCATACTCCACGGTCACCGACTCGGCGAAGCCGGGGGTGTCGGTGAGCGAGTAGGTGCGGTCGATGCCACCGGAATTGTCCACGGTCACGGTGTAGGTGACGGTGCGGGTGCCGTCCGCGGCAAGGCCGATCCCGGCATTTTCACCGGAGACGAGGTCCTTGGCCACGGTGATCCCGGGCTGTTCAGGGTCAACGCAGGCGTGATTGTCGCCCTCGTCCGCATCGCCCTCGAGGAATACGGAGTTGTGCAGGCTGCGCGGGGTGGCCGTGGCCGGATCCTCGCAGACGTCGTAGGTGCCGTCCACGACGGTATCCACCGCCGCGTCGTCGGCCCTACCTTCGACACGGACCTCGATCTTCTTCGTGACCTTTGCCCCGAAGGTACCCAGCGCGGCAGCGGGGATCTCGTAGCCGCGCTCCGTCTCGGTGACGCCGCTGATCTCCTTTCCGTCCAGGTAGAACAACACCGCGGTGACCTGGAAGCCCTTCGGGAAGGTGACCTTGTCGATCACGGGATCCCGCAGCTCCTTCTCCGACTTGGTCTCATTTGTCACCGTGATGTCGTAGCGCGCGGTGAAAGTGCCGTCGAAGTTGATGAGCGAGTTAGGCTGCTCGCCGTCGACATCCGGCTGCTGATCCGCCTGCGCCGTCTTGGACACCGAGAACTGGTACTCGTCCCTGACGTTCTGCACGACACACGAGATCGTCTGGTCCGTCGCGATGCCGACCCGGAAGCCCAGCTCACCGTCATCGGTGACGGTGACGGGCGTGTTGTTCTTGTCGACGCACACCGCGTTCTTCCCGCCCTGCTGCCGCAGCAGGTAGTCGGTCTGCTGCGTCTCGGTGATGCGCACGCTTCCCGAACGGTGAGGCGTGTCCGTCTTCACGGTGAACTGCGCACGGCCGTCGATGTCGGTGACACCGCTTATCGACGCCACCGGCAACGCCAGATCATCCACCAGGTACACGGGGTGCGCCGGGTCCGTCGACCGCACGTCATCGGCGGTGAACTGCCAGTTGACGCCCTGTTCCAGGACGGTGCCGTCGGTGTCGACGATCTGCTTTTCGACGATCACCGTGCCACCACAGATGGCCAGGGCAGCTTCACGCAGCTGCGATGCCAACTGGTCGTAGGATGGGAGCGAGAGAACATCGTTTCGACTGCCGGTGACGGCGCTGGCGATGGACAGTGCCGTGGGCTTGTCCAGGTCATAGTGGTACATGCGGAACTTGTAGGACTCAGTACCCCAGTAGAAGGCCCAACGGTGAACCCCCG
Organism: Corynebacterium sp.; assembly: GCF_030535495.1. Taxonomy (GTDB): domain Bacteria; phylum Actinomycetota; class Actinomycetes; order Mycobacteriales; family Mycobacteriaceae; genus Corynebacterium. Next base: position 5,958 of record NZ_JAUNRW010000023.1, on the reverse strand, counting down.
TCGAGGACCGCCGCGGTTGCGCGGTCGCATCGGCCCCTGGCAGATAGTAGTAGCGGGAGGAACCGGTGGAGGTTTCGTCAAATGTCAGTGCACCATCGCGCACGGCGTCGTCGAAGAGATGCCAGTACCCGGAGGTGATGTACACGTACTGCGGGTTGCCCTCGTAGTCGTAGAAATTCGCGGACGCATAGTTGTCATACCCCCACGTCGTCGATTCTGAGAAGGGCAGCAGATCGCCGAAGCTGTTCGGTCCCACCTGGACGTTGTCCCGCAGCACCGAGGCTCCCACGCTCGGCATCTTCACCGCGATGACCTCGAGTCGGGTACCGGAATCCTTGAGAGTGTTAGCGGCGGTGATGGCGCGGGTGATGTCGATGTTGTGGGTGATGGAACCGAGGTCATTTCCGGGGTACAAGACGTTGTTGGTGGTCGGAATGCCGTCCGTGATGAAGTAGACCACGTCATACTTCACGCCGGACTCCGCGACATTCTCCAGGGCACCCTCCCAGTTGGTGCCGCCCCGGTCGTAGCCCGCGCCGGAAGGAAGCTGTAGATCTGCCATGGCCCCCCGCGCCTCTGCGACACCCTCGTCGTTACTCAGGTCAATGCTCGGCTTGTCGCTCACGTACTCTGTCGGTGCCAGGGTGGCGAAGTTGTAGACTCCGAGGGTCGTCGGGGTGTTCTTGAGTCCGTCGATGAACGCCTGACCGGCTGCCTTCGATTGGGCGAGGCCGTTCGCGCCGATGGAATTGGAGAGGTCGAAGACCAGGGCGATGTTGAGTCCGCAGCGCTGCGGCATCGGCGGGTTCGCCGACACCGGCAGGTCTTCCCAGTAGCCGTCGTAGAACTGGCCTCCCGGAGCCGGCGCCGCCAGCGCCGCCAGGCTGTCACGCGCGGCGGCACGCTCCACAGTCTCCTCCGGCAGCATCGGAATCTCGTCGAGGGGATCATCACCAGGGACCTCCTCGGCCACCGTGGGCTCCGGCAGAGTCGAGTCATCGGTGGATCCCGTGGGAGTCGATGGTTCCGCAGGGGCCTCCACCGCAGTCTCATCCACCGCTCCGGCGGTCGGCATGGCGAGGCCGAGGGCGACGATGCCCAGAATCACGAGCACCGCGACGACAATGCGGGTGGGGATCGATACGATTCTCATGGTCAAGCCTTTTCAGTGATGGGTCGACGGTTGATCAGAAGCAGTGTGGTGCCGAGAGCCACCAGGACGATGGCGATACCCAGGGCAGTGAGCACGCTGGCACCGGTCACCGGGAGGCTGTCGACGGGCGCGCCGGGGGAACCGGGCGTACCCGGCTCGATGGGAACCTCCGACAGCTGGATGGTCGGCGGCTGCCAGGTCGGAGTTGCTGGCGGGATGACCGGCACGGTGGGGGTCACCGGGACGTCAGGCTGGTACTTGGCGTTGATGAGCACGTCGTAGTTCCACGTGCCTTCCTGCCCGACGGGGATGGTGAGCAGCATGTCCTGCGGAACCCGCACACCGTGGGACGCGGTGGCGGTGACCAGGTAGAGACCCACCGGCAGGCCCTCGAACACGCCGATGCCGCGGGCGTCGGTAAGCGCGGTGCGCACCACATCATGCTCGGCGGCGGCCGCCTGCGACAAGGTCATGGCACGGGCCTGGAACCAGCCGGCGTCGTTCAGCAGATCGATGCCGGACACCCGCCGGGCGGTGAACTCGACACCGGCGACTCCGCCGGGCTGGAGGTCGTCATAGGGGTTGCCCGGGGTCAGGGTGATGGTCAGCGTGCCGGTACGGTCGCGGATATCGGCGACCGCCAGGCCGGTGGTGTCACCGACGATGGTGGCGGCCTGCGCGGGCCCGGCCCCGATCAGCAGGGCGCACAGGAGCGCGAGGAGGACGGCACGGATTCGTTCAGTGCTCACGGGATGCTCTCCTGTACTGGTGGCGGAGCCAGGCGACGAGGGCGAGGAAGACGACCACGGCTCCAGCGAGCATGGCCCACATCCACCACTGCCACGTGATGGCTGGCTTCTCGAGGAACCCGGCGTTGTCGTCCATGGGCACGCGGTGTGCGTGGACGAGGAGGCGGTGGGTGTTCACTCCGTAGGGGGTGCAGGTGATGAGGGTGAGCAGATCCTCGCCCTCCGCCTGCGCGAGGCTGTCGGTGTCCTCGGGGAGCACGACCTGGGTGTCGTGGACCTCGTACTTGAGCTTCTCGCCGGAGACCTGGACGTAGATGGGGTCGCCGACACGGACGTCGACAAGATTGTCGAAGAGCGTTGCGGTGGTCAGTCCGGTGTGGGCAGTGAGCACAGCGTGCGATCCTTCCCCGCCGACGGGCAGGTCGGATCCGTAGAGGTGGCCGACGCCCTGGGTGAGCACCTCTTCCGAGGTTCCGTGGAACACGGGCAGGTCCACGGTGGCGCTCGGGACGATGAGGCGGGCCATCGTCTCCAGCTGGTGCAGCTCAGCGAGGTACGCCTGGTAGTCGGTGTTTTCCTCGGTGACCCGGGACAGCCAGGGGTCGAGGATGGGGCCGGGCGTGCGCGTCCGGTTGTAGGTGCGCGCCGCGTCGATGGCGGCGGCCAGCGCCGAGGGCTCGGCCTTTTGCTCGAGCTTTGAGTAGGCCAGGGCGGCCTCCTGCTGGCGGATGTTGTTCCATTGCGTCGCCACCACGGGGTAGAGCAGCAGCAGCACGCCGACGAGGATTACCACGACCGGCAGGATGGAGGATCGGCGGCGTCGCTGTGGTGGCAGCGTGGCGACCGCACTATGAATGCCCATGTGAATTCTCCGGGTTTTCTTGCATTTCGACGACGATCGGGGGATCGCCCGGAACCCTGTACCGGGCGTTCACCCCGTCAGGGTGGGGACTAGACGCGGGAGGAGCGCTTGGCCAGCCAGGCACCGGCGGCCAGGACCATTGCGGCCAGGCCGGCGATGATGCCGATACCCATGCCACCGGTGAGCGGCAGCTTCGGGGTGTTCGACGGGACGTTCTCGACGTCGACCTTCTTCACCACGGTGGTGGTGGCGGCGTTGTGCAGGTCTGCGGCGTTGACGGTGACGACGATCGGATCGGTACGCAGCTCGTAACCGGTCGGGGCCTTCGTCTCGACGAGGCAGTAGTTCTTCACCGGCGTGATCGCGGCGTTGTTCTCCACGTCGGTGACGTGCAGGCCGTCGATGAGGAGGTTGCCGTCCTCGCCCGTGGTCCACGTGGCCTGTGCCGGGGTGGAGACGTCGTTGTCGTGGTCGATGGTGATCTTGTCGCCCAGGACACCGTCGGCGGTGCAGCGGTAGAGCTCGAATTCCGCGTCCTTCAGCGGGGTCTCGCCGTGGAACTTGTACACGTGCAGCTTGGCCCAGTAGGTCTTCACCTCATTGGAGTCCTTCTCCACGTCGGCATCGGTGTACGGGTCGTTGTGGATGACGGTCGCGGTGTTGACGGCGACGCCGTCGGTGTCACCGACGGCCTTGACGGTGGCTGCGATGGTGGTGACCACACGGACCTCCTCGCCGTCGGTCTCCTCGCGCTTGGCGTCGGTGAGCTTCTTCAGGCCGGCCTCGGTGAAAGTCACGGTGACGTCCTGGGTCGCCTCTGCGAGCTCGACGGTGTAGTCACCGGACTCGAAGGTGGTGCCATCCGTCAGTGCCACCGTGACCGCGTCTGCGGTGGTGAACACGTTATCCTCGTCCAGGTCGTCCTTGACGATGTACTTGCTCAGGTCCTTGACCACCACGGGCGGGATGTCCGAGGTAATGGTGTAGGTGATCGTGTCACCGACGTTCATGTCGGCATCCTCGACCACTTTGTCCACCTCGGTGTCATGCGGGGTGACCGCGTTCTTCGGGTAGGCGTGGACCTGATAGTTCCAGCCGGTGCGAGTGTCCGGGTTGGTCATCGGCAGGTAGACGAGGAAGTTCGGGGCTTTGGTGGCGACCTCGGACGGGGCGTCCTTCTCGACGACCAGGTAGAGGCCCAGTGCCAGGTCACCGAAGGTTGCGACGCCAGCCTCACCGTTGACGGTGGCGGTCACGGCAGTGGCGATCGGAGTGGCGCCCGCCGGGATGTCGGTGGCGGTGATGGCGGCCGCCTCAGTGAAGTCCGCGGCGTTGGCGATCGCCTTGACGAGGTAGAGCTCGAAGGTGACGCCGTTGAGGCCCGGAGACGGGGCCGGATCCAGCGGGTTGCCGGTGCCCGGCGCACCCGGCTCGGCGATCGACTTGTGGACGGTAATGGTGCCCGTCGCGTTGTAGTCGACCAGGGAGGTGTGGGCGGTGGCGGCCGGCAGCTCGGCGGGCTGGGCGATTGCACCCGGGGCACCGGCGATGGCGAGGCTGAGGGTGAGCCCGGCGATGGCGAGGGCGGATGCGGAGCGCTGAGTGAGGGTCTTCAACTCGGGTCTCAACTTTCTGTCTGAGAGGGATCCGGCCGGTGTGGCGCATGCGCCGTGGTTCCTGTGAACCATGTGCGGCCTGGTGACTGACACCTGGGAGAAGTTGGCACCTCTCCCATCGCGAACACGCTAAATTCACAGGCCCCCGCTAGTCCAAGACAATTGCGATACCGCTCGACACCCCACCCGTTATGGTCTGACCACAAAGGGCCAAACCCGCGGCCACGGTGGCCGCCCTTGCAGCACTGCCGCACATTCCCCGTTCGCGACGGGGGTAGCGGGCGGGGGAGGATTTGCGGACCACCTCGCACGCCAGCCGATTGAGAAAGGCCCTGACCTGCGCCGATGGCGAGCGTTCCGGAATGTGATACGGGATGCCCCGCCCACAGAACCGGCCCACTCGGTATCGAAATGAACTTCAAGTAAACACAGGTGTCCACAGCATTAATTTCACGCTTCGCCTGCCGCGACGGGCTTCGCCGTGGCAGACGCCCCGCCACTCCCCCTCGCGCCTGAGAAAACCCTTAATGCTCCTCAGGTCTGCGGCCGTCGCCGTCGTGGACGGCAGACTCGACCATTCCCACGGATCCCACCACACCACCCCACAATCGACAGTGCGAGACGTCGGTGGTCCGCTTTTGTCCCACCGTGCCCGATTGCTTCCCCTACCTCCCGCTTTCCCCTGTTCTCCGCAACCGGTGTCAACAATTGCCCCACCCGGGAACACGATTTCCCGTGGGAAACTTGTGCGACATGAGCGACACCAATGATGATGAAGTCACCGTCCCTACGGTTGCGTGCCCCGTCGGGTGGCCCGTGATCGTGACCTAGACCGGTCCCGACCTTCGGCCGGACACTGCGAATCCCACGAGGTAGACCACCATGCCGCATTACGATGCCGTCGAGTTCACTCAGGCAGCTCCCCGCCACTCCGGCCCGGGCCGACCCCGCGAGGAGAGCTACAACGACCTCATCCTCGACACCGTGCACCGGCTCATCAGCGAGGGCACACCGGTGACCATCCGCGGTGTGGTCAAGGCCAGCGGAGTCTCACGCACCGCCATCTACCGCCGGTGGTCGAGCGTCCACGAGCTCGTCGCTGCTTCCCTGGACCGAGGACGTGCCAACCTTACCTACACTTTCCATGGGCCCATCCGCCTGGCGCTCAAGGACATCTTCTACCGACGCGTCAACGAGGCCATCGGGCCGGACTACACCGACCGAGACTTCCGGAAGCACGTCGAGTTGATGATGGGCAATCGACAGCTCCAGCAGGCCTACTGGGACAACTTCGCCTCGCGACGACTCGATCGGGTCGTCGACGCCCTCCGCCTGGCCCGAAAGTACGGGGAGATCGACGCCAGCGACGAGGACATCGAGGCGGCGACGGACGCCCTCTACGGCATCGGACTGTTCCAGATGACCGTCAGGGGTATCTCCTTCGACGACCCGGAGGCCCTGCGCCGCGGGGAGCAGTTCTTCGACATCTTGTGGCGGGGGCTGGGCGGCAAGGCTGAGTAGACCCCTGGGCCGGGGTGTCAGCGCCCGGCGCCCAGCACCACCCCGGCCAGCACGCGG
>NZ_JAUNRW010000116.1 GCF_030535495.1 Corynebacterium sp. | reverse complement strand
GTGAGGTGGTACTCGACGGTCTTGGAGGACAGGAACAGCTCGCGGGCGACCTCGCGGTTGGTCGCACCCTCGGCGACGAGCTTGGCGATCTCCTCCTCCTGCGGCGTCAGGCCACCGGCTCCGGTGGTGCGGGTGCCCAGGCCGCCGGCGCGACGCTCGCGGTTGCAGCGGTTGACGAACTCGGTTGCGCCCATCGCGGCGAAAACGTCGCCGGCGCGGGCGAAGGCCTCATCCGCTTGCCGACGCCGTCCCAGTCGTCGCAGCACCCGCCCGTACTCGTAGAGGATGCGGGCCTGGTAGGTGGGCATCGTGAGGGTTTCGATCTGCTCGATGGCCTCCTCGAATCGGCGGATGCCGCCCTCGATGTCGCCGCGCTGCATGAGGATGCCGGCACGCGGCACAGCCAGCTTGGCGTGCAGGGAGGCGATCCCGGATTCGGCGGCGCGTTCCTCGGCGACGGAGGTGATGTGGTCGGCTTCGTCGATACGCCCGGACAGCACGAGGTGCTGGCCGTAGACGTCCTCCCAGGGCCAGAAACCGGGCTGGGAGATGTCGGTTTCCTGGGAGATGTTGACCAGGGTTTCGCCGGCGCGGTTCATGCCGGAGACATCTCCCTCGACGCCCCCGATGAGCAGGCGGCACATGGCGGAGGGCACGCGCTGGATGACGAAGGCGTCGTGGCTGAAGGTCAACCGGTTGACGTAGGAACGGGTCAGTTCGCGGTCGCCGCGGTAGGCGGCGATCTGTGCGCCGGTCCACAGCAGGATGGGTTCCAGGAAGCGGATGCCGAAGCGTTCGGCGCGGGCCAGGCCGCGCTCGACGGTGCGCTCCGCCTCGCGGTATTCACCCAGGAGGAACAAGGTACGCGCCAGCCAGCCGTCCATCCACAGGGAGATGCGCTCGGAACCCTCGTTGCCGGGGTTGAACTGCAGGTAGCGGCGGGCGGCGACGGGGTCGTCGTGCACGAGGTGGATCCACCCGGCGGCCATGTTGCGGCGCTGCGCCAGGGTGGGTGTCTCGCCGGGGAGGGGGACATCCGGCGGGATGGAGCGGGTGACCGCGGAGCGGCCGATCATGGAGACGTACTGGGCCTCGATGCGCGTGGGGGAGGTTTCCGGGGCCCAGTCGTCGGTGACGCCGGCCCAGTGGACGACCTGCTCCGGTTCCCAGTTCGCCAGGTGGATGAGCACCTTGCGGGAGGCGACGCGGGTGCGCATGGCGGCGTCGGTGGAGCGGGTCTCCTCCAGGGTGTCCCAGGCGCGGTCGATGAGGGAGACGGCTTCGTTGCGGCGGCCCTCGTGCAGCGCCAGGTAGCTGCGCATGGAGTCGACCTTGACGTCGCGGACCACCCGCGACAGGGTCCCGGCGTGCAGGCGGGCGCGGGGGATGTCGGCTGCGGCGATGAGCGCCTCGATGGAGTTGAGGTGCTGGTCATGGGCGACATCCGGGTGGGAGGCCACCTTGGAGGCCAGGGCGAAGGCGTCGGCGGCGTCGAGCCACTGGCCGGCGGCGCCGAGCTGTTCCCCGCGGTCGGCGAGCTGGTGCGCGGTGGCGTCGTCGGCGCCCTCCGCGCCGAGAGCCTCGTGGATGAGCGCGGCGTCGATGTTGCCCTGCGCCCGGTGGTACTGGGCGGCACGCCGGTGGAGGCGGGTGACCTGTGCGGGGCCGGTGGTGGCGCGGATGACGGCCCGGTCGGTGGGGTAGGTGAAACGCAACACCGGGTCGCCCGCACCGGGCAGCAGTTCGAGGAGGTCGGCGGTGACGGCGGCGTCGAGAAGCGAACCGTCGAGGTCATCGGCGAGGAAACGGATGAGGTCCGGGGTGCCGGTACCGGTGCCGGGCAGGATCGCCACGGCGGCCAGCACCGCATCCACCTCCAGGCCGCGGGTGCGGCGCGTGAGGGCCGCGCGCCAGGGCTTGGGGATGGGGATCTGCGGGTTGGACAGGCGCCAGTGGTCGGCGGGTGCGGCCTGGAGGACCTCCTGGATCCGGCCGGGGCGCCCGCCGGTGAGGTCGCGTAGTTCCGCGGCCGCCAGCGGTGACAGGTGGGCGCCGATGCTCGACAGGGCGAGGGCGGCGACATCCTCCACGTCGAGGGGGGCGAGGGTGACGGAGTGGTCGGCCATCTCCCGCAGGCGCGACATGGACAGGTCATCGCCGGCGTCCTCGGTGTCGGAGGCCGTCATGATGACCACCACGCGCCCCTCGTTCAGGCGGCGGGTGGCCTCGACGAGGGCACGCAGGGAGGTGACGTCGGCCCAGTGGGCGTCGTCGATGATGATGGCGGTGCGTGCGCCCTCGCGGTCGACGAGTTCCGCCAGGGAGGAGGCGGTGTCGGCGCGGTTGAGGATGTGGCCGACGAGGCCGCCCTCGGTCTCCGCGTGCCAGGACAGCGCGGATACGCGGATGCCGGACCAGCCCGGCAGGGAGCGGGCGATCTCGCGGACGAGGGAGGACTTGCCGGAACCGACGGGCCCGGTGATGAGGAAGAGCAGGCCGCCACCCGGTTCCAGATCGGTGGCCTCGTCGACGACGGTGCGGAGAATCTTGCCCGACGTCTGCTGCGAACCGAGGTTATGCGACGAGTACATGATGCCCACGGTACAACCTGCCTTCCTTCATCAGTCCTTCATTTACCTAGCCCTGGTCGCCGCCGGCCACCGGCAGGACGGTACCGGTGATGTAGCTGGCCTCACGCGAGGCCAGGAACACGATCGGGGCGGCCTGCTCGGCGAGGGTGCCGTAGCGCTTGAACAGGGAGGACTCGATCGTCTGGTCGACGATCTGCTGGTACCACTCCTTCGCCTGCTCACCCTCGGGGCCGGGCCCGCGCGCGACCTTGCGGGCCGGTGCGAGGGTGCCGCCGGGGGCGGTGGCCACGACGCGGACGTTCTTCTCCGCCGCCTCCAGCGCCAGCGCGGAGACCAGGGCGTTGACCCCGCCCTTCGCCGCCGCGTAGGGCACGCGGTTGACGCCGCGGGTGGCCACGGAGGAGACGTTGACGATGGTGCCGCCGCCGGCGTCGATAAGCGCGGGCAGTTCCGCGCGCACCGACCACAGGGTGGTGAACAGCGAGCGGCGGATCTCCGCCTCGATCTCCTCCGGCGCGTAGTGCTCGAAGGGCTTGGCCCAGATGGTGCCGCCGACGTTGTTGATGACCACGTCGAGGGAACCGAGCTTATCGACGCCCGCCTCCACCATCGCCGCCGCGCCCTGCCAGGTTTCCAGGTCCGCTGTCGCGGACCCGACGGTGGCACCGGTCTCCTTCGCCAGGTCGGCGGCGACCTCGTGGACGAGCTCGGAGCGGTCGACGAGGAAGAGCGAGCCACCCTCGTAGGCGATGCGGTGGGCCACGGCCTGGCCGATACCCTGCGCAGCGCCCGTGACCAGCACATTCTGCCCGGCGAAGCGGTCGGCGGTGATCAGTGCCGGCGGGCCCGAGATGCCCTCACCCTCCGGCATCATGCCTTTCTTCTGCGTCATGCCGGCGCCTTCGCGGCCACGGCCTGGTCCATGGTGTGGACGGCGTGATCGTTGTGGGCGCGCAGCAGCTCGCGGACGCGGCCGAGGTCCTTCGCCTCCAGGGCGTCGACGATCGCGAGGTGCTCGTCGGCGATGTCGGCGTGCATGAAGCCGGAGTCCTCCAGCTCGCGACCCATGACCTTGGCCACCTCGAGGGTGCGATAGGCCTGCAGCATGGCGTCGTTGCCGGAGCGGCGGAAGAGGAACTCGTGGTAGGCGTTGTTCGCCTCGACGTAGCCGTCGACATCGGTGAGCTTCTCGCCGTCGATGAAGGAGTTGGCCTTCTCGGCCAGCTCGCGGAAGGCGGTGAAGTCCTCGGCGTCGAGAATGTCGGCGACCAGGGTGACCACGCCGAGCTCGAGCGCCATGCGGGCGTCGAAGATGGCGCGGGAGTCGTCGTCGAGACGGTGGACCTGGCCGGTCTCCACGCCCGGTGCGGAGATGGTGACCGCAGCGGAGGAGTCGGAGGTGGCCACGTCGGCGGTGACGGTGGAGTCACCGGCGGTGCCGGCCGCAGAGGAGAACTTCTCGTAGTAGAAGTTCTGCGGCGGGTTGGGCTGGTCGTTGAGGAAGGTGCGCACGGCCTCGACCATCGGCGGCGGGCCGCAGAGGTAGACGTCGGCCTCGCCGTCGTGCAGGTGCTCGTCGGTCATGTGCTGGGTGACATAACCCTTGCGCTCGTTGTCCGACTCCGGATCGGAGACCACGGTGAAGTAGTCGAAGTCCGGCAGGCGGTCGCGGAAGGCCTCGAGCTTCTCCAGCTCCACGATGTCGTGGTCGAAGGTGGCGCCGTAGATGAGGCGGACGGGGACGTCGAGAAGCTCGTCCTCGCTGAGCTTCTCCAGGATCGACATGATCGGCGCCAGGCCGGTGCCTCCGGCCAGCAGCAGGATCGGGTTGACCGGCTCGCGGAGGAAGAAGGAACCCATGGGGCCGGTGAGGTTGAGGCGGTCGCCGACCTTGGCCGAGTCGGTGAGGTACTCCGACATGAGTCCGCCGCGGGTGAGCTTCACCAGGAAGGTGACGATGTCCTCGGACGGGCCGGAGGAAAACGAGTAGGAGCGGTGGAAGTCCGAGTTCGGCGGCGAGATGTTCATGTACTGGCCGGGCAGGTAGTTGAGGGACTTGCGGTCCTCGATCTGCACGGCGAACTTCACGGTGGACTCGGACAGGCGCTCGAGCTCGGTGATGGTACCCAGGAGGGTGGAGGCGCCGGTCTTGGCCAGCACGGAGGTGGTGGCGATCTGCACGACCATGTCGGAGTACGGCTTGGTCTGGCAGGTGAGGATGTAGCCCTCGGCGGCCTCATCGTCGGACAGGGCGTCCTCGATGTACTCGCCCTCGTCGTAGTCGCCGGACTCGCAGAAGGACTTGCACGTTCCGCAGGCGCCGTCGCGGCAGTCGAAGGGGATGTTGATGCGGGCCTGGTAGGCGGCGTCCGCAACGGTCTGGTCTTCCTCACACTCGATGAAACGGGTGATGCCGTCCTCGAAGGCGAGAGCAATCTGGTGCGTCATGTCGGGCCTCCTTAGACCTGGTAGATGTCGACGACGTGGTGGATGAAGTCGTTCTTGAGGACGATCTTCTTCTTGGCGATCTTCGGGGTCTCACCGGTGACATCGAGGGTCAGCCAGGTGGTGCCGAAGTAGTGGTCGGTGGTGTTGTAGCGGAAGTAGTAGGAGATCCAGTTGTAGCGGACGTCAACTTCGCCTTCGCGACGCTCGAGGATCTCCACGTTGGTGGAGTAGTGGCCGGTGCGCGGCTCCGGGATGGAGGTGGCGGAGGAACGCTCGGTGCGGATGCGGAAGACACGGTCCTCGAGGCCGCCGCGGTTGGGGTAGTAGATGAGGGAGATCTCGCGCTGCGGGTCGGTGGTGAGGGTGTCGTCGACGTCCCACGCCGGCATCCAGTATTCGGCGTCCTCGCGGTAGAGCTCGAGCCACTCCTCGAACTTGCGGTCGTCGAGCAGGCGGTTCTCGAAGAAGATGAAGTCCTCGACCTCGGTGCGGGTGATCTCAGCGATGGCGGTGGTCATGATGTGCTCCTTGGGGGAAGTGGTGGGGTGGGGGATTAACCGCGGGTGCGGCGACGACGGCGGGCGGCGGGGGCGTCGCCCTTGGCGGCCAGGCGGGCGGCGGCGCGGGCCTTGGCGAACTCGGCGGTGGCCTGCGCGGAGGCGCGGTCATCGATGACGTGCTTGGTGTCGCCGTTGGCGGCGGCATCCTCGGACTCGACGGCGGCCTCCATGACGTTCTCCCAGTAGGAGTGCTGGATGGGGTAGAGGCCCTCGTCCTCGGTCTTGGCGCCGGAGGAGAGCACGGAGGTCAGACCCAGCTCGCGGGCCTTGTCGTTGAGCCCCTCGACCTGCTGGTGCAGGCCGCGGGTCATGTCGTTCCACGGGAAGGAGGAGGCCTGGTAGGTCTTCTGGCAGGAGCGGAACTCCTCCAGGTCATCCGGGGTGGCCATGCCGGTGGCGTTGAAGAAGTCCTCGTACTGGCGGAT
>NZ_JAUNRW010000115.1 GCF_030535495.1 Corynebacterium sp. | reverse complement strand
GGGATGTTCTCGATGCCGTCGTGCCAGATCTGGCGGGAGGCGTTGTTGACCAGGATGTCCAGGCCGCCGAAAGCCTCGACGGTGTCGGCGACGATCTTCTGGCACTGCTCGAGTTCGGTGAGGTCACCGGGCAGGGCCAGGGCCTTCTGCCCGGCGTCCTCGATGGCCTTGATGATGACGTCCGCGTCCGGCTGCTCCTCGGGGAGGTAGGAGATGGCGACGTCGGCGCCCTCGCGGGCGAAGGCGATGGCCACGGCCGCGCCGATGCCGGAGTCACCACCGGTGATCAGGGCCTTGCGCCCCGTGAGTCGTCCGTTGCCTTCGTAGGATTCCAGTCCCAGGTCGGCCATGGGCTCGAGCTTCCGGTCCAGGCCCGGGTGGGGCTGTTCCTGCAGCGGCGGATCGATGGTGGGGTGGAGGGTACGGGGATCGTTGATGTCGGCCATGGTGATCTACCTTTCATTAGTGGGTATGCATCCAAGGGTACGGACATCGTCCCCGTCGCGCCCCTGGCACAGTGAAAGCATGCGACTGTCCCTCCTCGACCGTGCCAACTCGCTTGCCGGTGACACCGACGCCGCCGCCCTGCAGCGGGTGGTGGGACACGCGCGCGCGGCGGAGAAGCTCGGTTTCTTCCGCTTCCTCGTCGCCGAGCACCATGCCGTGCCCGGCCTGCCGGGCTCACAGCCGGGGTTGCTGGCGCTCGCGTGCGCGGCGGCGACGGACACCATCCGCATCGGCACGGCGGGCATCATGCTGCCCGACCATCAGCCGCTCATCGTCGCCGAGCAGATCGCCACGTTGGAGGCCCTCCACCCCGCGCGTATCGACGCCGGCATCGGCTCCTCCCTCGGCTTCACCGCGCCCGTGCGCGCCGCCCTGCGGCAGGGCGATGTCGCCGAGCTCAAAGCCCGCTACCCGAATGACGTGCGGGAACTGCTCAGCTATCTGGACGGCACGGCGCCGGTGACGGCCCGACCCCGGGCCGGTGCCACGCCCGTGTGGCTGCTGGCGGGCTTTCGTTCCGTCCTCCTCGCCGCCGAGCTCGGCCTCGGCGTCATCCTCGGCGGCCCGGACCAGGTCGCCGCCGCCCGGCTCTACCGGGAGAACTTCCGCCCCGGGCGTATCGACGCCCCGCAGGTCATCCTCTCCGCCGCCGTCGCCGTCGCGGACACCGCCGAGGCGGCGCGCGACCTCCTCCTGCCCGAGGCATACGCGCAGGCCCGCGCCCGCACCACCGGGAGTTTCGATCCGCTCCTGCCGCTCGCCGAGCTCCCCGTCCCGAGCACCCGGGAGCGCCGCCGCATGGAGGAGACCCTGGCCGCGGCGATCCACGGGAGGCCGGGGGACGTCGATAAGCAACTGCGGGAGCTTCTCGACGCCGCCGGCACCGACGAACTCCTTGTCACCGGCGGCATGAGTGATCTGGCGGGCCGCGCGGAGTCGGAGCGGATCCTCGCCGGTTTGTCCCTCCATTAAGGTGTGCCCCATGAGTGAATCGACGCGTGGATCTGCCGCCTGGCCCGCCGCTCTCGGCGCGCTGGCGGTGGCGCTCGGTCTGGCCGCCCTCGCCTGGCCCGACCTGGCGCTGGCCCAACGCCTCGGCGGGGGACTGCTGGCGCTGCTGGGGGCGGCCGGGGTGGTGTGGGCGGCGTCGAGAAGCACGAGTCGGCGCACCCTTATCGTCGCGGCCGTGCCGGCCCTGCTGCTCACGGGCGTGCTGGCGGGTTCGATGGTGCAGGCGCCGCCGGAGGGGCCGGTGTTCGTGCAGCGTTCGGGATCGATTCCGGCGGCCGAGGTGAACAGCCTCGGCGAGATGCACGCGCAGATGCTCGACGTCGCCGACGAGCTGGTCGACGACGGCTCCTCCCGCCTCCACGACATGAACCTGTTCACCGACCTCGACTCGGGCTCCTTCCAGGTGGTGCGCGGCGAGGACGTCCTGCTGCGCGCCCGCCTGAGCATCCGCCCGCAGCGCGAATGGCAGTGGGAGGAGCGCCGCGTCGACTTCGACCCGCCCAGCTTCGACGGCCGCGCCGTCACCTTCGACTACGACACCGTCGTGGGTCAGCTCACCGACAAAACCGAGGCGATCGGCATGACCCCGCGCTTCGAGACCGTGTGGATCAGCCCGCCCGTCGCCCCCCGCCTCATGCTGGAAACGGCCAACCCAGCAGGGCTGCCGGTGGCCCAGTTCAACTCCCGCCAGCGCGGCCGCGACCTGCAGCTGCAGGTCCTCGGGGACGGCACCATCCCGGACACCTACTACGACGTCGCCGATCCGGCCGCGGCCCGGGAGCAGATCCTCGCCGTCCTGCGTGACGACGCCCGCGGCGTCACCACCGCCGCCGTCCAGGTTCTCTCCGCCCGTACCCCCACCAGGTACACCGACGGCCCGGTCATCGACGACCGCCCCCTCCAGGGCGGTGTGGAGTTCCGCGGCACCGTCGACGGGGAGTTCCTCCAGATCGCGGTGCCCGTCGGGCAGTTCCCCACCCTCTACTCCCGCACCCCCGATGACGCGCTCGGCTTCCTCCCGCTCGCCGACCTGCCCGTCGAGGCCATGCGGCCGCATATCCCCACCTCAGAGTTCCCGCACGCCTGGCAGTTCACGGCGAGTGAGCCGCGGCCCACGCTGCGGGTCATCGACGCCCCCGGCGCACCCGTGGACAGCCACGAACTTTAGGTCAGCTCACCGCGTTGCAGGGTCTCCAGGCGCTCGACGGCGGGGAGGGTGCGGGGGAGGAGGCCGGCGTCGATAAGCGAACGCACCGTCTCCAGCGCGCGGCGGTAGTACGTCGCGCGCTCGGCCTCCGTCGCCGCCCGCTGGGCGTGGCGGTAGAGCTTGAGGCCGGTCTCGGCCTCGGTGCGGCGGGTGGGCTCCAGCGCGGAGGTGCCGGTGGAACGCGCGTAGCGCTCGGCCCCGGCCCATGCCATGCGCAGTTCCGCGACGGACTCCACGTAGACCTCGGGATCGCCTGATTCCTGCCGCCCGGCCAGCGCCAGCGCGTCGAAGAAGCGGTGCACCTCCGGGCGCGAACGGTCCCACAACCCGGGGTACCGCAGGAGCATCTCGGGATCGAGCTCCCAGCGGGCGTACTCGTCGAGCACCTCCCGGTGCTGGCGGCGGGCGATTGAAGCGGGATCGGGTTCCTCCACGGCCGGCTGGCGCATCAGCCCCGTCACGGCGACCGCCAGGCCGAGCACCGCGACGACAACGCCCGCCACCAGCCCGGTCGCGCCGCCGAGGGTGCCCGCCAGAAATGCCGCGAGCAGCATCGAGACGAACACCACGCCCAGCACCTTCCGGATCTGCATGGGCGCCACCCTAGCAGCGGCCCCTGCTAGGGTGGCGGGCACGTGACACGGGGTGCTGCCCGAGAGCAGCTGAGAACACACCCGTCGAACCTGATCCAGTTAGTACTGGCGAAGGGAATGTCCCTCCTTCGCCTTTTCCTGCGAAAGGCACCCCCATGAGCATCACCCCCACCCCCTTGAACGAACAGATCGTCCTGGTCACCGGCGGCGCCCGCGGCCTGGGCAGGGCCGTCACCGAGGCGTTCCTGCGCGAAGGCGCGAAGGTCGTGGTCAACTACTTCTCCTCGGCGGAGGCGGCGGAGGAGATCGTCGATAAGCATCCCGGCCAGGCGGTGGCCATCCAGGCCGACGTCCGCGACCGCGCGCAGATCGACGCCCTGTTCGCCACCGCCCGCGAGGCCTTCGGCGCCCCCGTGACCACGGTGGTCTCCAACGCGCTCATCGACTTCTCCTTCGACGGCGACGCCCGCCCGCAGGCCGCCGACATCGGCTACGAGCGTTTCGAGTCCCAGTTCGCCGGCGCCATCCAGGGCACCCTCAACGTCACCCAGGCCGCGCTGGAAGGCTTCGACGAGTTCGGCTCGGGCCGCATCATCACCATCGGCACCAACCTCTTCCAGTACCCGGTCGTGCCCTACCACGACTACACCGCCGCGAAGGCCGCCCTGCTGTCGCTGACCCGCACCCTGGCCGCCGACCTCGGCCCGCGCGGCGTGAGCGTCAACATGCTCTCCGGCGGCCTGCTGCGCACCACCGACGCCTCCGCCGCCACCCCGGACGAGGTCTTCGACTTCATCGCCGCCGGCACCCCGCTGCAGTCGGTGACCACCCCGGAGGAGTTCGCCGACGCGATCCTCTTCTTCGCCTCCCCGTGGGCGCGTTCGGTCACCGGCCAGAACCTCGTCGTCGACGGCGGCCTGGTCAAGGACTGACCCGTGCACCTCAACCTCTTCGCCTTCGCCGCCGGCCACCACACCTCGGCGTGGCGGGCCGCGGACTCTTCGGTGGGTCGCCTCGGCGACATCACCTACTGGGAGGAGCTGGCGCAGATCGCGGAGCGCGGCTGCCTCGACGCCTTCTTCCTCGCCGACGGCCAGTCGGCGGCCATCGGCGGCGTCGGCGGTGGGCCCGCCTGGTACCTGGAGCCCGTGACCACCCTGACCGCCCTGGCCCGCGCCACGGAACACATCGGCCTGGTCACCACCATCTCCGCGACCTTCTGGCCGCCCTTCCACGCCGCCCGCCTCATGGCCAGCCTCGACCACATCTCCGGCGGCCGCGCCGGGATCAACGTGGTCACCTCCATGGGCGACGACGAGGCCCGCAACCACGGCATGCCCGCCCTCCCGCCGCACGCCGAGCGCTACGCCCGTGCCGATGAATTCATCCGGGTGGTGGGGCAGCTGTGGGATTCCTTCCCGGCCGATGCCGTGGTGTGCCAGGAGTCCTGGGCCGACGCGGCGCGCTTATCGACGCCGAATCACTCCGGCGAGTTCTTCGAGGTGGCAGGTCCCCTCAACATTCCGGCCGGACCGCAGGGCCGCCCCGTCCTGTTCCAGGCCGGGGCCTCCGAGCCGGGGCGGGACCTGGCGGCCACCTACGCCGAGGGCATCTACGCCGTGGCCTGGGACCTGGAGATGGCCCGGGAGTACCGCTTCGATGTACGCCGGCGGGCGGCTGCAGCGGGACGGGACCCGGATTCCCTCGTCGTCATGCCGGGCCTGGTCACCTACGTGGGCCGCACCGAGGAGGAGGCCCGCGAGAAGCAGCGCGCCCTCAACGAACTGCTGCCGGTGGCCGATGCCCTGCGCGGGCTGGAGTACTTCATCCAGCAGGACACCTCCGGCTGGGATCTCGACGCCCCCGTGCCCGAGCTGCCGCCGCTGGAGGAGTTCACCGGGCCGAAGGGGCGGTACGCCACCATCCTGCGGATCATCGAGTCCCGGCAGCCCACCGTCCGGGAGCTGCTCGGGTATCTGGCCGCCGGCGGCGGGCACGCCACCTTCGTGGGCACGCCCGAGCAGATCGCCGACGAGATGCAGCGCTGGGTGGAGGAGGGTGGCGCGGACGGCTTCAACCTCATGCCGCCGTCCCTGCCGGCGGGGATCGAGGACGTCGTCGATCTGGTCGTGCCGGTCCTCCAGGAGCGCGGGGTGTTCCGCCGGGCCTACTCCGGGGCCACTTTGCGCGAGCACCTCGGGGAGTAGGCGCGGCGGGCGCCCGGTGCCGTCAGCTCGTGGCGATCACGTGCGGCGGCACGGCGGTGAGGGTGTGGGACGAGCCGTCGGCGTGGTGGTGCTTGGAACAGATCACGCCGATGAATCCCTCGCCGGGCAGCCAGACGGGCCCACCCGAGTCACCCTGCCGGATATCCAGGTCATCGATCCGGGCCACGGCGTCGTACTTGATCGCCGGCTTGGGGTACATGCGGGTGGTGCCGCAGGTGACGGCGCCGGTGGTGTGTCCGTAGGCGCAGGCCGGTTGGCCGGTGCCCACGTGGGCGGGCATGTCGACGACCGAGTCACCGGAGTAGGTGTTGTCACCGGCGATGACCTCGGGGGTGAACTCGATGAAGGCGACGTCGCGGCTGGCACCCTCCAGGTTGTCCCCGGTGGTGTAACGGTTGCCGTTGACCCAGCGGAAGGTGCCGATGTAGCGGCCCCGGCTGTCCTTGACCCCGGTCCCGTCGTCACCGCAGTGAGCGGCGGTCCAGGCGCGGTGCTGGGAATGATCGATGTAGCCGACCGTGCAGCGGGCTCCGAGGGTGATTCCCTGGGGGCCGGTGGCGATGTCCGTGGTGAACAGGTCACCCTGGTTGACCACGATGGTGCCGG